>VGYT01000015.1 GCA_016872895.1 Planctomycetota bacterium | reverse complement strand
GCGCTGGAGTTGGCCCGGGGGCCGCGGCGGCGGGTGCAGCCGCCGTCACTCTGCACGCGCGCTCGGCCCTTCAGCGCTACGACCGCCGCGCGGACTGGGCGATTATCCGCCACTGGGCCGAGGCCCTGCCCCTCCCCGTTTTCGGCTGCGGCGACCTGATGGCCCCGGAGGACGTCCTCGAAATGCTGCGCCAGACGGGCTGCGCGGGGGCCAGCATCGCCCGCGGCGCAACCGGCGCTCCGTGGCTCTTCCGCCAGGTCCGCGAACTGGCCGAGACCGGCTCGTACCGGCCCGTGACGCCGGCCGAGCGCGGCCGGGTGCTGCTTGAGCATTACGCGGCCCTTCGCCGGCAGTGCGGCGAAGCGGGGGCCATGCGCTACATGCAGCACATCGGGACCATCTACGCCCGCGACCTGCCCGCGGCCCGGGCGGCCATCCGCGCCGCCCGCAGCGAGGAGGACTTGCGGCAGATCGCCCGGCGATGGTTCGCCGGCGCGGAATCCGAGTAGTCAGTTCCGGGTTCCAGGTGCAAGGCACGCGGCCGCCAAGGCGGCCGGCTGAACGTGCCGTTTGCCGTTGCCGTTTGCCGGACTACGATTCCCGACTCCCGACTCCCGCCGTTACCCTACCTGTGGATAACTTTTTGGCCGCGCCCGCGCACCCAGAAAATGCCCGTTTTGACCCCTTCCGGAGGGGCAAAACGGCCCTGGCGCTAGCGCCAGAGGGGGTGGAGACCCGAAATGTTAAGATGGGTAAGGCAAAATCGCGCGCTTTTTGAACGTTTTTGATCGATTTTGACCGGAACGTGGTCCGATTTTGCGTTTTTTGACCGTTTTTGACGGCCTGCCATATTGGCAGTTATAGATACTTCTTTGTGGAAAACTTTTTCCGGGGCCGAGTTTGCTGCGGCACGGCCGGCCCCCGGCACGGCAGGTGGCAACCGGCCCGCCCCATTCTGGTGTGGCAGGGCCAGCTTGTCCGGCCGTGCCACGTCTTGGCAGGGCGGCCGCGGCACATCTCGGTCGGCAGGCGGCACTTTCGGGGGGAGCAGCCCTCGCCAAAAGTACCGAATCATAAACTCTATGCTCCAGGAAGCCCGCCGGACGCAACCTGGATGGCCACTTCGACACTCAAGGATGGGGAATCTGCGAAAAAAATCTCGCCGGCGATTTGCTTTTCCGGAAATCCGTGCTATGGTCTTATCGGACCCTAGCCAGTCCCCGAGTGACTACGTGCGCGGCATGGCTGCGCCCGCTGCGCGCTTTGCCGCGCGCGGCGGCCGGAACGTCGGCGCGCGGGGCCCGGGCAGGGCCCACAGACGTTGGCGGTTTGGGCCAATGCGAGGGGTAGTGAGCCCAGCGCAGAGGCCCTTTTGTTTTTTGGGGAAAGGCAGAACCGCCGGAAGCATGGCAACGGGGCGCCGCCGGCCCCGACAATTGGAGTGACCCACGGTCTTAGCCCCTGGGGGGACATGAAAACCGCAAAGGAACCGTCGCGCCGGGCACTGGCATCTTCAACTGTTCCTGTGGCTGCGGCACTGGCCGCGTGCGCGGTCCTGCTGGCCGCAGCGCCCGCCCAGGCCGTAACCTACGGCCTTAAGTCCTACGCGCCCACCTCCGGAGATTCGTCGGCGCCGACGCACCTGTACACGTTTTTCGAGAACGGCTCCGGCCTTACCGCCATCGGCGCGGTAAGACTCGGGGGCGCAGACATAGACGCCGACGGCCTGGCCTTTACGCAGCAGTACGGCCTGCTGGCGTTCAACCTTGCCGGCGGCGGCTCCACGCTGATCTCGATAAACCCCACCACGGGCGTGGCTACAACCATAGGCTCCTTGCTCTCCGGCCGCAACATCCGCGGCGCTACATTCGACGGGTCAGGCACTATGTGGGCGTTGGACTCCGCGGCCGACCAGTTGCTGACCATCAATCCGACCAGCGGCGCGGTCCTCACCCAGGTCGGCCTGACGCTCGGCGGGAGTGCTTTCAACCTGGGGACATGCACAGACATCGCTTTGCGGCCGGACACGGGCGTATTCTACCTGACCAACGCTGCTACGACCTACACCCTGAACGCAGGCACGGGGGCGCTCACCGCGGTTTACACCGATACGGGGCTTGGCCTGGCCGGCGCGGCATTCTCGCTATCGGCACCCGCTGACTACCTGTTCACATACGAGATCAACGGAACAGACGACATTTTCCGCTACGACGTGGACCCGTCTTTCAGCGGTCAACGCTTTACGCCAACATCATTCCGTCTTTCAACGCCGGTCGCGGAGACCTGGCAGCCCAACCCGTCCCCGAGCCGCTCACCCTGGCCGGCGCGGGGCTGGGCCTGGGCTGCCTGGCGGCATACCTGCGCCGGCGGCGGGGGGCGTAGGCGTTTGCGGGCCGCAGCGCGGGGCCTTGCGCCCCGCGCGGCAGGCCAGGAAGGTCGGGCGGCGCGGTGTCTGTGCGCCGAGCGGTTTTGTACGTGGCCCCGTGCGGCTTGGGCCGCGCGGGGGACGTGCGGCGCAAGGTGCGCCGGCACGCAAGAGAATCCTCCACCATAGCAGCGCATGAAGGGGGGCAACATGAGCAAGGCAGCGAAGTGTTTTCAGGGCGGGGGCTTCGGCAGCCCGCCCCTGGCGGCGGTTGCGGTCCTTGCGGCCCTGGCGCTTGCCATCGCGCCGGGCCGGGCCGAGGGCGTGTCTGTCATCACGAACGGCAGTTTTGAGAGCGGCTACAATCCGCCCACGGGAACCTTCAGGACGCTTCAGGCCGGCACCGCTGATGCGGATGACATCGACGGCTGGCTGGTGACCGCCAATAGCGTGGATTGGATTTGCACCTACTGGCAGGCCGCCCACGGGGTGCGCAGCCTGGACATGAGCGGCACGGCTGCGGGAACCATTGTCACGGCAACGATCTTCAGTACCATTCCTGGGGAGCCGTACCTGGTAGAGTTTTACATGTCCGGCAACCCGGATGGCACGCGAGGAGTGAAAACGCTGAAGGTCATTGCGCAAACTGGTTCCAGCACCTACGAGCAGACGTTCACTTACGACACGTTGGCCAAGGGCAACACGCGCACCGACATGAAGTGGGAGTTACAGTCCTGGTACTTCACGGCCCAAGGCGCCACCACAACCCTCGGCTTTGCCAGTCTGACCAGCACTGCATATGGGCCGGCGCTGGACAACGTGTCGGTGGAACTCGTACCGGAGCCGCTGACGCTGGCGGGGGTGCTCCTGGGCGTCGGCTGCGCGGCCGGTTACGTCCGCCGGCGGCGGGGGTGAGGGCCGCGGCGGGGGTCCGGGTGGGCGCGCGGCGGCCGCGGCGCACGAGCGCGTATCAGAGCCGCGACCGTAAGGGAGCGGTGCCGTGGCTGTGCCGCGTCAGCGGTGGGGGCGGGCTGCGGGGGCGGAGAGGGTGCGGTTCCTATGAGGTGCTTGAGTCTGTTTGCGGCGGCGGCCTTGCTGGCAGCCGCCGGCGGCAGGGCCGGGGCGAACACGGTCGAGTCATCGACCCTGTGGTTCGTGGGGACGCTTACACCCGAGGCGGGCGGCGGGTACAGCGGCACCATCGACATGGCATCCGGCAAGTACTACAATCCGGGCGGCGGCGGCGCAGGCATCTGGACTGACGGCGGCTTCGACGTATACGCCCGCCAGGGAGGGACGGCCTACGTCCAGGGCATGACGCCCGACACCTGGACCATCGGGGCAAACCACGACGCCTACTCCGCGGCGGGCCCGTGGGGCACGTGGTACGACCCGGACTGCGCCGACTGGCGGTCGTACGAACTGGAACTGACTTCGGACCACTGGTACCTGCGGTACAAGTCGCCCTCGGAGAAGGCGCTGCACGGGGCCAACCCGTCGCCGATGTCCGGCGCGATGGACTGGGGCAACCTGATTGCCCATGAGACCGACGCGGGCACGCAGTACGGCACGCTCGACCCGTACGGGCACGATCCGAGCACGGCCCACGGCGGCGGCGCAGGGGCGTGGGACTGGAGCGTCACCTGGGGGACGGAGGTCGTCCCGCTCCAGTACGCCGACTTCAAGGTTACCGTTACCTATCTTGGTAACTTTTCGGGGGAAGATACGTATGAGGTCTCGCTGACGCCCGTGCCCGAGCCGCTTACGCTGGCGGGGTTGCTCCTGGGCGTCGGCGGCGCGGCGGGATACGTTCGCCGGCGGCGGGGGTGAGGGTCGCGGCGGCGCAAGGCGGCGGACGCGGCGGGCGGAGAGGCGGGGCTGCGGGCGGGCATCTCCCGCAAGCAGGCGGCAGCGGGCAGCATCGCTGTCCATCCACGGTAGAGGGGTCAGGCCGGGGGGAACATGAAACCGGCAGCGGGACCGTCTTCCTGTCGGGGTGGGTGCAATTCCTCTTGCTGGCCGCGCGTGGCGCTCGCGGCGGCGGTGTTTTGCGCTTCCACCGCGGCCGATGCGACCACGTACGGGCCGGAGTCTGCCGCCGGCATGGCTCCGGCTCGAGCGCCCCTGGCGCCGCTTGACCCGTTTGCTCCCGAGGAAGGGCCGCTCCTGCCGGACATCGGAGAGGTAAGGGCGGGCCGCGGCGGCGGCGTGGACGGGCTGCCTGCCCTGCCGGCGCGGAGCGCGGCGGCCTTCGGCGTCGGGCCGGGCGGCGGCGCCGGGGATGGCGGCGTGCCGCGAGAGGCGGGCGCCGCTCCGCGCGATGCGGCGCGGCCGGGCCGCCCGGCCGCGGGAAACGCCGACGACGATCCGCCACGGCCGGACAAACCGGCCGTGCCACATCCTTCAGGACCCGCACCCGCCGGCGCCGCGACCGGGCAGGCACACGTCAGGCTGAGGCTCGACGGAAGCATGGCCGGCGGGCCAGGCGCCGGCGATGGCGCGGAGGCCGCAGCCGGGCAAGCCGTCCGTGCCACGTGGTGCGGCGTGCAGCACGGCGGCGTAATTCTGGACGAGAGAGGGGCGGCTTTCGAAGTGCGCGTGCACGGCAGCCGGATGCCGGCAACGGGTGCATCGCGGCTTCTGGCGGACGGAAGCGCACGCTGAGAGCGCCTGGCAAGTCAACGGACCGCTGCGCGGCGGCTCCCCTGAGCCGCCGCGCGACGATCGGGCCTGGCGCCATCGAAATCGCCTGTGGCGCGGCGGGCCGATACGGAGGGCGGGCCGCGCGAAGTTGCGCTGTAGGACTACCCCTTTCCCCGCTCGAAGACCGCGCGGTCCCACTCGCCCTCGCTCTTGGCGACGACGACGGCCGCGACGGCGTCGCCGGTGATGTTGACCACGGTGCGCAGCATGTCCAGGATGCGGTCCACGCCGATGACAAGGGCAATGCCCTCGACCGGCAGGTTCACCGAGGCCAGGACCATCGAGAGCGTCACGAGGCCCACGCCCGGCACGCCCGCCGTGCCGATGGATGCCAGCGTGGCCGTCAGGACGACGGTCGCCAGGCCGCCCCACGAGAGGCCGATGCCGTAAACCTGGGCGATGAACGCCGTGGCCACGCCCTGCATGATGGCCGTGCCGTCCATGTTGATGGTGGCCCCGAGGGGCAGGACGAATCCGGCCACGCTCTTCGAGACGCCGTTTCGCGTTTCCGTAACCTCCAGGTTCACCGGCAGCGTGGCGTTGGAGGAAGAGGTGGAGAAGGCCACAGTCATGGCCGGAAAGTGGTTCCGGTAGAACCGCAGGGGCGACACGCGGCCGACGAGGGCCAGCAGGAGGGGATAGACCACGGCCGCCTGGAGCGCCAGGGCCCCGGCGAGCGTCAGCACGTACGCCAGGAGAGGCAGGAGCACCTCCACGCCCTGCTCTATCATGACCTTGGCGATGAGGGCGAAGACGCCGGGGGGCGCGAGATATAAAATAATCTCTATGGCCCGCATGAGCGCATCGTTCAGGCTCCCCAGGAAGTCGAGCACCGGCCGCGCCTTCGGCCCCACCTGCGCCAGGGCCACGCCCACCAGCAGCGCAAGGACGATGAGTTGCAGCATCTCGGCGTCGACCATCGCCTTCAGGGGGTTGCGCGGCACGAGGTTGACGACCACGTCCATGACGAAGGGCGCTTCCCTGGCGGCATACCGGGCGTCGGTGGGAATCTGGATGGATTGGCCCGGCCGCACGACGCCCTCGGCAAGCGCAAGGGCGATGACCATGGCCAGAACTGTGGTGCCGATGAATATGCCCATGACCTTCAGGCCGACGCGGCCGAGTTTGCGCGGGTCGCCCACGGAGGCCGCCCCGTAGGTGAGGGACACCAGGACAATCGGCACGACCATCAGCGTGATGGCACGGAGGAAGAGTTCGCCGACGGGCCTGAGGACCCAGCGCAGGGCCGCGGCGTTGAAGTCGGCCGGCAGGAGGTAGCAGGCCGCCAGGCCGCAGGCCAGGCCCGCGATGAGGCCGACCAGAATCCACGTGGCCAGCGCAGGGCGTTTCATGGGCGGGGGCATCTTAGCGTGCCCGCCCGCCGCCGTCCACAGATTGTGCGCGGGCGCACCGGCACAGGCATCCGCAGGCGGCGCCCTGCCGGGGCCGCGACCGCCGCCGGGCGGCGGCGCCGGCCCGCCCGGCCCGACCGCGGCCGCGGCGGACTTGCAGCGTCCCGCGGCCTCTTACGGCGCGGCCCGGCCAGGGGCGGTCTGAGGCGGGCGGGGCCCTGCGGCCGGCGGCTGGCCGCGGCGCCGCGGCTCACTTGTGTAGATAATCAGGAACTTCTTATCGGAGACCTGGACCGCCGCCGGGTCGCCGCCCCCGATGCCCAGGTAAGTCGGCCGGGTCCACTCGCGGCCGTCCTTCGAGAAGGCCCACCACATGCCGCGAGGAGAGTTGCCGTAGAACCGCATGCCGCCGCCGTACGGCATGAGGTTGCCAAGCCAGTTGACGCCGTCGGCCGAGGGAATGTCGTCGAGCCGGGTGAACGCGAGGCCGTCGTCGGAAACGGCGTGGTAGGCCCCCTCGTCCGGGCGTCCGCGCGGCGCGGTGTAGTGCCACTTCCCTCCCAGCCGCAAGACGGCGCAATCTATCACGGCCCGGCCGGGCGCCGAGAACCGCACGCCCGGCTCGAACCGGTAGCGGACGCCGTCGGTCGAGATCGCCGAGTACGTGCCGACGCTTGCATCGAGCAATCGCTGCCCCGCGGGGCTGCACGAAAAATACATGCGTATCCGCCCGTCGGCCGCCAGCGCCAGCGTCGGGTCGAACGGACGCTGGTACGTCTCCGGCAGCCCCTCCACCGTAATCGGCTGCGGGGCGGACCACGTCTTGCCGCCGTCTTCCGTAGTCTTGACGGCCACGCGGTCGAAGTGCGGAGAGTCCCCGGCGGGGAACCACTGAAACGCGGCCACGAGTCGGCCCGCGGCGTCCTTGATGAGGCTCGGGACGCCGCCGCCCTCGACAAACGTCTCGGCGGGGGCGAAGGTCGTGCCGTCCTCGCTCGCGGCGATGAGCAGGTCGCGTTCCCACGGGCCGCCGCCCGCCGCAGGGCCACGGCCAGCAGGCGGGCCGGGGCCGGGCGGCGGTTGCCCAGGACGCGGGCCGGAAGCGGACATGGGGCCTTCGCCCGCCGCAGGGCCACGGCCCGCAGGCGGGTCGGGGCCGCGGCCTTCAAGGCGGCCGGGTCCCGCCGGCGGAGGCGGCACGGGTTCCGTAGGCGCCTGCGGATACAGGACGGCATCCAGGTTGGCCGCCCAGTTGCCCGCCTGCGTGCGGTCGGCCAGTTCGCAGACGGCGGCCTGCATGTAGAGGCCGATCGGGGGTCCGGCGGGCTGGAGGCCCTCGCGGATATTCCCTCGGTCCCAGGCGCGGCCGGCGTCGTTGTCGGCAAACTTGCGCCCCTCCGCAGCCAGCAGGCCGGGGCCGGCCTGGAGAATCCGCTCGACGTACGCCCGGTCCGGGTTCAGCCGCACGAAGCGCGCCTTGGCCTGCCGGAAGCCTTCGATCTGCGCCAGGATGTGCGGATGGTCGGGCGCCGCTTGCACGTGGTCGCGTTCGCCGGCGTAAACGATCACGGCCGCGCTGGGGCACTTGCGGACCGCATCGGGGACGGCGGCGGAGGCCTCGCGGTCGCGCCAGAACCGCTCGGCCTCGGCCACGGAGGGGATGTGAGGCGGGCGGGTCTTGCCGAAGAGCGACCGCCGCTCGGCCTCGCGCAGGATGCGCGGCGAGTACCATGCCTTCAAGCCGCCGCCGACGTCGCGCAGGAACACGTTGGCGGGGAAATCGTCTTCGGAAGAGAACCTGCCGTCGCCGTTGATGTCGAAGTAGAGCGCTCCCTTGAGGGCCGACGGCGGCGCCGGGCCGCGGCGGGGGAACCCCGACGGCGGCAAGTCGTCCGACCACGCCAGCCGCCCGAGGTCCAGCACGCCCGTCTTCGGGTCGTAGGCGGGGTTCACGCCGCCGCCGAGCCCGCCCAGTTCGACCGGCACCATGCCCTCGCCGTACGGCGACTCCATGGAGGCGTACCACGCCAGGTCGGGGAACTCCTCGCCGTGGCGGGCCATGACCAGGCCGCAGGCGTTGCCGCCGTGGCTGGATCCCAGCAGGCCGCAGTTCGCCTTGAGGACCTTGATGTTGCCCGCCAGGTCGTCGATCCTGCGGCCCTGCTTGTCGGGGGCGCGTCCGGTGGCAAAGCGGATGACGTCGGCCAGCGCCCGCGTGCAGTCGGGGCCGCGGAAATCATACCGGCCTCCGCTGGCGGCCTCTCCTTCGCCTCCGCCCGGAAAACCGAAGAAGATCTCCACGAACCCGAGGCCGAAGAACTCCGGACGCCCGACGGCCGCGCCGGGTTCCACGCCGCCGGCGACGTGAATCACCACGGGGGCGCCGGCGTCGTAGCGCGGCCTGGGCGGCGGCAGGACGCGCACGGCTATGCCGCGCTCGCCCCCCGCGGAGGAAGGCACGAGCGTGAGAACGCCGAGTTGCTGCTGCGGCGGCCGCAGTCCGCCGCGCGGCCCGCCCGGCGGAAACGGCTCCGCGCACCGCGCCGTGGAGCCCATCGCCCCCAGCCAGGCCGCAACCAACGCCAGGCAGACGCTCCTGCTGAACATGGCGGATTTCCTCCCGGGCCTGAGAATCAGGGCCGCGACCGCCAGGGAGCGGTGCAGTTGCGCACCCACGCCCACGGCGCCGCTCCCTTACGGGCCTTCGCCCCGCCGTAGGGGCTACGGCCCGCAGGCGGGTCGCGACTCTGATTCTGTCGCTGTCTCGGCGCCTTACAGTTCCCACCCCTTGCGATACTCGCGGCGGATGTACGCGGCGGCTTCCGGAACGTTCTTCGCCCGCAGGTTCACCGGGTCCCACTCGATTTTCTTGCCGGTGCGGATGGCCACGTTGCCGAGCAGAACGACCTCGGTAAGGGGGCCGCCGTAGGCGGCGAAGTTCGACCCCGGGGGCGGGCCGCCCCGGATGGCTTCCAGCCATTCCTTTTTGTGACCGGTGGAGCGGCGGATGAACGGTTCCGGCGGCTGGAACTCCCGCATCTTCTCCGCCGGAAGGATTTGCGGATTCGCCGACCCGTGGACCAGGATCTTGCCCTCGTCGCCGATGAAGAGCGACCCCTCCGGCGGCAGCGAGCGGTCTTCGCGAAGTTCCGGCGGGCGCGGCGGCCACTTGCCCCCGTTGTACCAGGTGAGCGTCACGGGCGGCAGGTCGCCGCGAGCCGGGAACTGGTAGGTGACCACCGCCCACTGCGGGGCGCGGTCGTGGGTGTTCCCCTCCGAGGCGGCCTCGACGGTGGTGGGGTGCCCAAGTTTCAGGGACCAGAAGGCCCCGTCGAAGAGGTGGCAGCCCATGTCGCCGAGCCTGCCGGTGCCGAAGTCCCAGTGCATCCGCCAGGCGGCCGGGTGGAGACCCTCGTGGTAGTCGCGGTACGGCGCCGGGCCGACCCACAAGTCCCACTCCAGGTAGGGCGGCGGCCAGCGGCGGAAGGGGGCGGCGGGGGGTTCCGCCAGGGCAGGCCGCGCCGGGGCTTCGCCCGGCAGCCCCGCTTGCGCCGATCCGGCCGCCGCAGCCGGGGATGCTCCGGCGGAGGCGGCGGCTTCGGCGGGCCCGCCCGCCGGCGCATCCCAGGACGCCACGGGGCGCATAGGCGCCGCGCCGGGCCACGGCGGGGGGGCACCCCGGGGCGGGCCCTGCGGCGGACCCTGGTTGGCCCAGGCGTGGACCTGGCGCACCTTGCCGATGGCGCCCGACTGGACCCACTCCACCAGGCGCGCCATGCCGGGGCTGGAGTGGCCCTCGTTGTCCAGTTGCGTGGCCACCTTGCAGCGTGCGGCCGCCTCGCCGAGCGCCCGGGCCTCGTAGACGGAGTGGGCGAGGGGCTTTTCGGTGCAGACGTGCTTGCCGAGTTTCATGGCCATCATCGAGGCGGCGGCGTGCGTGTGGTCGGGCGTGCAGACCATGACGGCCTCGACGTCCTTCTGCTCCTGGAGCATGCGGCGGAAATCGGCCCAGGTCTTCGCCTGGGGGTGCTCCTCCGCCGCGGCAGACAGGAACCGGCGGTCCACGTCGCACAGCGCGACGATGTTGGCCCCGTCCTGGACGAGCCAGCGCCGGTCGAGTTGCCCGATGTTCCAGACACCGATAACCGCGACGTTGACTGCTTCGTTGGCGGCATAGGCGCGGGCCCGCCCGGTCGGCAGAAGCGTGACCGCGGCGCCGGCGAGCGCGGCCTTCAGGAACTTGCGGCGGGTCGTGCGAGCGTTCATGGCGCACCTCCTGCGGGAAACAGAATATCCGTCCTGCTCTCCTGCCTTTACAGTATCAGTGCCGCGGCCCCCGCCCCGGGTAACGCAGTTTATATTTCGCTTCGCCTTTCTCCGACGCGATGTTCACCCCGAGAACACGCGAGGCGCATGCCGCCGGCACGTTCGTCGGCAGGGGAGCGTCCGACAGGAAGCAGGCTTGTCAAAGCCTGCCGGCGAGGCAGCAGGGCTTACGCGGCGCGGCCGGGTGAACGGCGCCGCTTCCTTACGGTCGCGGCTCTGATTACGGCGCCGCTTCCTTACGGTCGCGGCTCTGATTACGGCGCCGCTCCCTTACGGCCGCGGCTCTGATTACGGCGCCGCTCCCTTACGGCCGCGGCTCTGATTACGGCGCCGCTCCCTCGCGGTCGCGGCTCTGAAACTACATGTCGGCCGCCGGCATGTGCCTGAGTTGGTCGAGCGTGAAGACGGGTCCGTCGCGGCAGACGTAGGTGCTGCCGACGTTGCATCGGCCGCACTGCCCCACGCCGCACTTCATGCGGTTTTCAAGCGTCGTATATACATCCTTCGGCGCGAAGCCGAGTTTCAGGAGCACCGGCAGCGTGAACTTGATCATGATGGGCGGGCCGCAGACCAGGGCCACGGCGCCTGCGCCGGGAGGGGCCGCGTGGTCCAGCACGAACGGGACGAAGCCGACCTGGCCCTTCCAGTCGGGCGTTTCGCCGCCGGGGTCAACGGCGGTCACGAGTTTCACGTCCGGCCGCGCGCCCCAGTCGGCCAGTTCGTCCTTGTACACCAGGTCGGCCACGGTGCGCGCGCCGTACACGATGGTCACCGGGCCGAAGTCGCCTGGGCGGTCCAGGACGTTCCAGATGACGCTGCGGATGGGCGGCAGGCCGATGCCGCCCGCGATGAAGACGATGGCGCGGCCCTTCCACGATTCAATCGGAAAAGAGTTCCCGTACGGGCCGCGGAACGTGACGGCCTGGCCGACCTCGCGGTCCCTGATTGCGGCCGTGACGCGGCCCGTGCGCCGGAAGGTGCACTCGACGTACCCCGTGCGGGTCGGCGGGCTGGCGACGCAGAAGGCGCTCTCTCCCGCTCCGGGGACGCCGTAGAGGCCGAACATCCCGACGCGGTACTTCTGGAAAAAGCGCACGCGGTCGGCCTCGTCGGCGAACTGGAGGCGCAGGGTGCGGACGTCGGGGGCCTCGTCCCTCGCCAGGACGATATTCATCATGGCAGATTGATATATGGCGATGGTCATTTTGCGGCCGCCTTGCGGGCCTCGTCGATTTCGCGGCAGACCTGCGAGATGGCCAGGCGCGCGGGGCACAGCCGCGCACAGCGCCCGCAGCCGGTGCACGCCAGGCCGCCGAACCGCTCGACGAAGTACCGGAACTTGTGCATGACGCGCTGGCGCCAGCGCGCGGCCTGGTCGGGCCGCGGGTTGTGGCCGCCCGAGTGCTGCGTAAAGAGCGCAAGGCCGCACGTGTCCCAGTTGCGCAGCCGCACGGCCTCGCTGCGCGTGCCTTCGTCCTGGATGTCGAAGCAGTGGCAGACGGGGCAGGCGTAGGCGCAGGACCCGCAGCCGAGGCAGGCCAGGCCCAGGTCGCGCCACAGGGGCGACTCGAAGTTCTCGCCGCACCAGTCGGTGACGGCCTTCGAGTCGAAGCGGACGGGCACGCTCGCGGGCGGGTCGGGGCGGGCGTCGCCGTCGGCGAGGACCCCAGCGGCGGCGGCCAGGAGTGCCTGCCCTTTTTCGCCCAGCGCTTCGAGGATGAACTTGCTGGCGCCGTCGGCGCAGCGCAGGACGGCGTCGGCCCCCAGGCGCGCGTCGGGCGCCCCGCCGACGCTCGTGCAGAAGCACTCATCGTCGGCGGCCGCGCACACCAGCGCGACAAGGGTCGTGGCCTCGCGCCGGGCGTTCCAGGCGTCGTCGCGGTATTCCCAGTTGAAGACCTTGTCGAGGGCGACCATGGCGGCGGCGTCGCACGGGCGGACGGCAAGGACGGCGGTCTTTGGCGCGTCGACCGGCGCCGGCTGCGGCGCGAAAGAATCGCCGTCGAGGCTGTAGCGCGCGATGACCTCGCACCGCGGGAACAGGAACTCCTTGACGGAGTTGGCGGGAATCGGGCCGGCGTCGATGGCCAGGCCGGGCTTCCACTCGGCCATGCGGACCTGGGCGCCGTCGCGCACGGGGGCGACGACGCGGTATCCTGCGGCGGCGAGGACCGCGGCCAGGTCGGGCAACTTGTCGGCGTCGAGTATTTTCATTTGCAGGTTAACTTCATTCGTTCATTTGTGGGCTGACGCGCTCGCCGTCGGCTCGCGGCCAAGCGTCGGCCACATTGTTCAGCGTACGAAGCCCTGGTCGTCATCGGGCTTCCAGGAGCCGATGACGGGCTTGGCGGCCGGGTCGTAGCCCGGTTTCTCGCCGAACTGCTTCGCCACCTCTTCGCTCAGGGCAAGGTTCAGGAGCATCAGCGGGATGCCCTGCGGGCACGCGGCCTCGCAGGCCCCGCACAAGGTGCACCGGCCCGCCTGATGAAACGCCCGGATAATCTGCCACGCGAAGTTCCCGTGCTGCGCGGCGGCGGTGGAGATCCACTGCGGCACGTTCTTCTCGACGATGCACCGCGCGCAGTAGCAGAGCGGGCAGGCCGCGCGGCAGGCGTAGCAGCGGGTGCACTTGGCGAACTGGTCGGTCCAGAACCGTGCGCGCTCCTGGGGCGACATCGCATCGAGTTTTGCAAGCGCCTCAAGAAGTTCAGGCGACGGCGCGAGGTCGGCGTACTTTTCCTTCAGCAGCGCGGCCGCGCCGGCCAGGTCGAGCACGCCGTGATAGGCGTCGGGGCCGACGGCCAGGACCGTGGCTTCCGTCAGTTGCGACTCGGCGGCCAGGACGACGAGGCTGCGCATGACCGCGGGCGGGGCAACGACGGCTACCGGCCCGCGGCTGCGGACCTCGGGCTTCCTGAGGTAAACCGCCAGGTTCTGCTTGCAGAGGTTGTCATATATGAGCACGTCGACCCCGGCGGGGTCGCTGACGAAGGCGGGGGCGCGGTGCGGGCCGCGGGCCCGGTACCCGATGACGAGTTTTGCGCGGCCCTCGGCGAGGAGGCGGGCGGCGTCGGCGCGGATGGCCTCGCTGGTGCTCACAGCCGCCTCCTGGCCGGGTTGGCCGGCTCAAGCGGCCCGGCTGCGCGGACCTTCTCGGTGATGTCGGCGACGAGGTCGGCGAACTTCTGCCCCTCCGCGGCGGAGACCCACGAGAAGAAGAGGCGCCGCTCGTCTATGCCCGTCAGGTCCAGCAGGCGGCGGAACAGGGCCCACCGCCGCCGCGCGTGGTAGTTGCCGCTCGTGTAATGGCAGTCGCCCGGGTGGCAGCCGCTCACCAGGACGGCGTCGGCCCCGCCCTCGAACGCCTTCAGGATGAAGAGCGGGTCGATGCGGCCGGTGCACGGCAGTTTGATGATGCGGACGTTGGGGGGATACCGGAGGCGGCTCGTGCCGGCGAGGTCGGCCCCGGCGTAGGTGCACCAGTTGCAGACGAAGGCGACGATGCGCGGCTGGAAGGCCGCGGCCGCTTCAGCAGTTTTCGTTTCGGTCTGAGCCATGTCAGTCGCTCAAATACAGACTGGAGAATGCAGAATGCGGAATGGGAAAATCGCGGCCCGGGCGATTCGCGCGCCGTTCATTCTCCATTCTGCATTCTGCATTTCTACAATCACTCCAGCGTTGCGATTTCCGAGAAAACCTGCTCGTCGGTGAAGCCTTCAAGGTCGATGCAGCCGGAGCGGCAGATGGCGACGCACGTGCCGCAGCCCTGGCACAGGCCCTCGTTGACGCGCGCGACGGTCCTGACGAGGTGCCCCTTGCGGTCGCGGATTTCATGGTCCTCTACGGCCCCGTACGGGCACGCCTGGATGCACGCGCGGCAATGAACGCATGTATTCTCGTTGACGCGGGCGACCACGGGCTCGCGCTCCAGTTCCGGCCGGGCGAAGAGGCCGAGCACCTTGGCCGCCGCGGCCGACGCCTGGGCAACCGAGTCGGGGATGTCCTTCGGCGACTGGCACGCCCCGGCGAGGAACACTCCGGCGGCGGCGGTCTCAACCGGCCGCAACTTCGGGTGCGCCTCGCTGTAGAAGCCGTCGGTGTCGTAGCCGACGCCGAAGAGTTGGGCGAGTTTTTCGCCGCCCGACCGCGGCACGACGGCGTCGGCCAGGACGACCATGTCGGCCTCGACGGTCACGGCGCGGCCGGCCAGCGTGTCGGCCCCGCGGACGATGAGTTTGCCGTCGGTGCGGCGGTAGATGCGGCTGACGCGGCCGCGGACGTACTCGACGCCGTCGGCCTCCACTGCGCGGCGGATGAACTCCTCGTAGCCCTTGCCGGCCGCGCGGATGTCCATGTAGAAGACTATCGCCCGCCCGTCGTGCACCTTGTGCTTATATAGCATACCGTGCTTGGCAGTGTACATGCAGCAGATTTTGGAGCAGTAGGCCTTTCCGACCTTCTCGTCGCGGCTGCCGCAGCACTGGATGAAGACGACGGTCCTGGGCACCTGGCCGTCGGAGGGCCGGCGTATTTCGCCGCCCGTCGGGCCGGAGGCGGAGGCCAGGCGCTCGAACTGGAAGCCGTCGATGACGTCGGCGAACTTCCCGGCCCCGTATTCGCCGTAGGCCGAGTGGTCCCACAAGTCGAAGCCGGTCGCCAGGACGACCGCACCCACCTTCACCTTGACGAGTTCGTCCTGGTCCTTGAAGTTGACGGCCCCGCGCTGGCACGCCTTGGCGCACGCGCCGCACTTGCCCTTGGTGAGCATGATGCAGTGCTCGCGGTCGATGACGGGCTTGTTCGGAACGGCCTGCGGGAACGGCCGGTAAATGGCGGTGCGGGCGCCCAGGCGGGCGTCGAACTCGCTGGGGATTTTCCTGGCGGGGCACTTGGCCCAGCAGTCGCCGCAGCCGGTGCACTTGGACCAATCGACATACTTGGCCTTGCGGCGGATGGTCACCTGGAAGTTGCCGACGAAGCCCTCGACGGCTTCCACCTCGCTGTAGGTCATGAGGGTGATGTTGGGGTGGCTGGCGGCCTCGACCATGCGCGGCGTAAGGATGCACTGCGAGCAGTCGAGCGTGGGGAACGTTTCGGACAGTCGCGCCATGTGCCCGCCGATGGAGGGACCTCTCTCGACCAGGATGACCTTCTTGCCGCCGCCGGCGATATCGAGGGCGGCCTGGATGCCGGCGATGCCGCCGCCCACGACGAGGGCCGTAGGCTCGATGGGCACGCGGATGGGGTACAGGCTGCGGTTGCGCTTGACCTTCTCGACCATGACGCGCACCAGGTCGATGGCCTTGGCGGTGGCGGCCGCGCGGTCCTCGTGCACCCAGGAGCAGTGCTCCCGCAGGTTGGCCATTTCCAGCAGGTAGGGGTTGAGGCCGGCCTCGGCGGCCGCGCGGCGGAAGGTGGGCTCGTGCATGCGCGGGCTGCACGCACCGACGACGGCGCCGGTGAGTTTCTTCTCGGCGATGGCCTGCCTGATCATCTGCTGGCCGGGGTCGGAGCACATGTACTTATAATCGGCCGAGTGAACGACGCCGGGCATCTTGGCGGCCGCGGCGGCGACGGCGGCGCAGTCGACGGTGCGGGCGATGTTTTCGCCGCAGTGGCAGATGAAGACGCCTATGCGCGCCATGGGTCAATCTCGCTTACTGTCGCCCCGCCCGTGCGGGGCGCACGCGCCCGCCTGCGACTCACGGCCAAGCGCCCGGCGCTGCGGCGCGTCGCGCTCGCCGCGGCTTCGCACTCGCCGCGGCATCGCGCTCGCCGCCGGCTCACGGCTAAGCAGGCCGCGGCTCGGCCCGCGAGAGCAGGCGCATCGCATCCACAAAGTGGCAGTCGAGGCCGAGTTCCTTCGGCCCAAGCCCCGCCGCCAGGCCCACAAGTTCCGTCAGGTACAGCACGGGCACGTCATACGGTCCGCGGCCGCGGGAGTTAATCGTCAACTGGCGCATGTCGAGGTTCGAGTGGCACATGGGGCATCCGGTGACGATGCAGTCTGCGCCGGCGGCGCGGGCGTCGGCCAGTATCTGCTCCGACAGGTCGACGACGGCGTCGGTGAACGACATGCTGAATCCGCCGCCGCAGCACTCGGTGGCGAAGTTCCAGGGGACGACCTGTGCGCCGGCGGCCTTGACGGCGGGCGTCATGGACGCGGGGTTCTCGGCGTCGTCGCCCTCGATGATGTTCTCGCCGCGGCTGAGCAGGCACCCGTAATATGTCGCCACCTTGAGGCCCGCCAGCGGGGCCGCGAGTTTGTCCTTGAGGCCGCCCGCAAGCAGGCGGTTGACGAATTCAACCACGTTGATTATGCGCAGCGGGCCGCGGTACTCAAGGCCGGTGACCTGGCGCATCCTGGCCGCCAGGTCGGCGCTCCGCGCAAGGCGCACCACCGTGCCCTTCAGACGCGAGAAGCAGGCGGCGCACGGCGTGAGGATTTCGGCAAGGCCCTGGGCCTCGGCCAGCGCAAGGACCCTGTACGGCAACGCTACGGCCAGGTCGTGGCTGAGGTTATGCGCGGCCGTGGCGCCGCAGCAGTTCCAGTCTTCAATCTCCTTGAGTTCCACGCCGGCGAGGCGCGCCAGGGCGTGGACCGACATGCCCAGTTCGCGCCCGCTGCCGTGGTCGCTGCACCCGGGATAGTAGCCGAGCGGGGTCACAGGCGGTCCCCCTTGCGGCAGGCGGCGAAGATGCGTTTCATCTGGCGGCGGTTGCGGACGACCTTCGGCACGAGCGGCAGTTTGCCTCGCACAAGCATCCTGGGCGCGAGCGTTACGTCGCTCACAAGGTCGCCGCTTGTCATCTTGTAGAGGGCCGTCAGGGGGATTTCGCTCATGCGTCCGGCCTTCTCGACGACCTTCAGGAACGCCTTGTGGAAGGCCAGGACCTTGCGCTGGCTGGCGGGGACTTTGCCCTGCTGGTACGAGAGTTCGCGCAGGGCGTCGATGACGGCGGCGGGATCGAGTTTCTTCGGGCACCGCTGCGTGCACGTAAGGCACCCGGCGCAGACCCAGATGGCGGCGCTCGAAAGGAGCCTCGCGGCCGCCTCGTCGTCGCCGATCTGCACCAGGCGCATGATCTGGCTCGGCACGACGTCCATCCACCGGGCCATGGGACACCCCGCCGTGCACTTGCCGCACTGGTAGCACTCGGCCACGTCAACGCCTGTGGCCCTGCGGACATGCTCGGCCAGTTTGGAGGCCGCCGATTTTGACACGGCGTTACTCCCTGCGCGAGAAGTATTAGCGCGTTCTCGTGATGCGGCGAACCGTCTCAGTCGGCAGCCATAAGGCTTACTCGAACGGCCGCCCGATACAGGCGCGGCCGGTTACGGGCCGTCTGGCTCGCGCAGAATCATACGACCTCGTAAGCGGCTTGGCAAGGCAGATTTCCGGGCGCCGCACCAGCGGCCAACTTGCCGCAATCGGCGGCGCGTCGGCCCCCTGCAACACTCGCTCGGCGGGCAAAGTCCACGCGGGAAAACCGGCGGCCTGGCCACTGAAGGCGGCATGGCCGAAGGCAGACCGCTCCGCGCTATTCATGCCGCCCACCCTGCGTTGCAAGGGGGCCGATGAGCCGCACGCCAAGTTCCAGAAACTCCTCGGCATGGGCAATCTGTTCCGCCGCTTCCTCCGGCGTAACGCGACGGCCCTTCCCGTAGTCCCCCGCGTGCCGAGTAACCATGCCGACTTCCAGATAACGGTGGAACTTCGGCGGCACGGCACCCGTCTTGCAGAAGTGCCTCGCGAAGGCGGCATGCACTGCGCTGTGCTTTGAGAAAGCGAGTTCCTTGCCAAGCAGGAAGGCCTCTGCCACATAGAGCATGGAATAGTAAGCCCGGGAGGCGGCAAACCCGACGTGGCCGCTGTCGCGCAGGAGCCTGGCTGCCTCCAGGCTTTCTCTTGCCTTGCAGAGGAGGTCCCGCTGTTCCTCTGTCACAAGGGCACTCCTTCCCGGTGGACGTTGAGCATGAGAGGACTGCGTTCCCGCTCGAATTCGTCCTGCGAGACGAAGACGCAGGCGATGGACTGCTCATGCTCGTAGGCAATCGCCCAGACATCGTCGGTCGTGCGGCGGATCTCCTGGCACGGGTCCACGGGGCCCTTCAGGACCACCAGGACGTCGATATCGGACCCCGGCTCGGCGTCGCCGCGCGCCTGGGAACCGTAGAGGACCATGGCAACCAGACGGTCGCCGTAAAGGCCCTCGAAGCGCCTTCGCAGTTCCGCCAGGATGGCTCGCACATTCTCGGTCATGGCGCCGATTGTCCGAAAGACGGGCGGCCGTGTCAATCTGTCACAACCGTCATTTGTCATTTGTCACTTGTCACTTGCCACTTGTCAACGGCACGAAGAACGCGGGGAGCGCTGCTGCGGGCCACGGGCAGTGCCGTGGCTGTTGGCAAATGACCAATGAGAAAGGACAAATGACGGCCGTCACTTCTTCTCGCCCACCGGGCCGCCCAGGGCCATCAGCCGCGCGCGGGCCTTGGCCTGGTCGGGGTCTTCCGGGTAGTCCTCGACGGCCGCCTGGAGGAGGAGGCGGGCCTTGTCGGGCTGGCCGAGTTTCACGTGGCAGTCGGCGGCCAGCATCAAGAGGCGCACGGCGTACGGGCTCTGCGGGTTGGCGCCCGTCAGGTCGAGGGCCTCGGCGAGCGCGGCGGCCTTGTCGCCCTGGGCCAGCAGGGCCGAGGCCTTAAGGTACGACCAGTTGCCGGCGAGTTTGTCGCCGGGGAACTCCCACGCCCAGTCGTCGAGGAACTTGAAGGCCCATTCCCACTGGGCCTGGCGTGTGTAGTCCTCGACGTACCTGGCCAGTGTGCCCACGCGGATGGCGGCCTCGCTGGGGGAGAGGCTGATGACCTTGATGGCCGCGGCGGCGGCGTAGGCCGCGCGGGCCTTGACGCCGTCGCCGCGATGGCGCCAGATGTCGCCGAGGCCGACGTGTGCGCGGCGGAGGATGGCGTCTGCGCCGCTGGCGGCGTACGTTTTCAGGACGCGCTGGAACTCCTTCTCGGCCTCGTCAAACCGCCGCTGGTCCTTCAGGAGGACGTCGCCGATCTCGGCGGCGGCCTGGGCCTTGGCCGGAGGCGGCCTGATGCGAGCCTCAAGGGCGCGCAGGGCCGCGACGGCCTCGTCGGGCTTGTCGGCCTTGCGGAGGTGTTCCGCCTGGAGGAGTCCGAGGCGGGGCACGTCGCCCTCGCGGAGGTCGGGCCGGCGGAGCAGGGCCGCCGCCGCCGCCACCAGCGGCTCGCTCATCGCCTCGCGGTCAAACAGGCTGACGGCTGCCGTCAGGCTCCGCAGGTCGAGGGTCGAGAAGTCGTACTGTGCGGCATCCTCGGCGTAGCGGCGGACAGGATCGATGCCGGACTCGGTCTGCTTCCACCAGTTGCGGTCCACGCGCACCTTGGCGCGGAACGTCGAGGAATCGGCCAGGCGGATGCACTTGAGGGTCACCGTGTAGTCGCCCGCGGCAAGGTACACGTGTGCGGGGCTGGCGGCGGAGGAGGTCTGGCCGTCGCCGAAGTCCCAGGCGAACCTGGCCCCGCCCGTCAGGCTGGCGCCCTTGCTGAGGTTCCTGAACTGCATGCGGATGGCGTACTGGTCGGGCCACCACGTCTCGCCGGCGTTCGAGGCGAAGAAGTCGGCCACGAGGCGCTCGCCCGGCAGGTCGAGTTCCAGCAGGGCCGCCTCCACCACCGGCAGGAAGGCCCGCGCGGGTACCACCTCGAACCGCGGGGCCTGCGGCGGCTGCCACGCCGCAACCATGGTCGTCGGGTTGCCGGGGCTGGTGTTCCAGTATTCCAGTTTGTGGGGGGCGGCCGTAAGGGCGACCAGCGCGGCGTGGCGCGCGTCGCCCAGTGGACCGTGCGGCCCGGGCCAGGCGACGGCGGGCTGGCCGTCGATGACCATCCACGATCCGCCGCTCGACGTGGTGGCCATCGTGTACGCGCCCGTGGCGGGCGGGGCGAACCAGCCGGTAAAGCGGTAGATGGCGGGCCTGTCGCTCTCGCCGAAGGGGTTGAAGGCGAAGGAGACGTGGCTGACGAAGTCGGCGCCGATCGGCTGCGCCTTGTCCCAGGCCGCCTGGACCTGCTCCAGGCGGTCAGGCTGCGGGCCGGACCACCGCCGCACCTCCAGCAGCAGGCCGCGCTGGGGCTGCCACGGGTCGGGCGGCGGGGCCTTCGGGTTGCCGTAGTAAACGTAGTAGCGCGTCTCGGCGCTCGCGGCGGCGAAGGCGACGCGGCAGAGGTCTCCGGGGCCCATGCAGATAACGCGATGGCCGACGAGTTGCCGCCCGCGCACCGCCACGCGGACGTCGCTTCCGTCGGGCTTCGCCAGGCCACCGTGGAGGAACGTACAGACGGCCACCTCGCTGCCGGGGTGGCGCGCGGGCTGGACCCTGGCCTCGACGGTGCGGCGGGCGGTCCACTCGGGTGAGAGCCACGGCGCGGCCGGCTCGGCCGCCGAGGGCGACGCGGGGGCGCGCAGCAGCGCGGCGGGGCTTGCCACGGCGTTGCCGGGGCGAGCCGGGGGGGCAGTCGCGGCAGCAGCGTGCGGCGGCGGTCCGGGCGCGGCCGCCAAGGCGATCGCGGCGGCCAGCGCGGCGGTCAGGACCGCAACGGCGCGAAAGCATGGCACCCACGGAATCAAGGTTGACGCTGAGCAGAAACGCAAAAAGTTCAGAAGGCATTGCGCGGCAGGCGACGTACCCGCCGCACATTCATGAGCGCACGGCGCGGCGGGTGCGGAGACCCACCGCGCCCAACATGCAAATCCAAGGTTGTCGCTAGCCCCTCGGCGGCGCGGGGGCCGGGGCGGGGGCGGGGACCGGCGCGGGGGCCGGGGCCGGCGGGCGCGGCAGGGCCGTGTCGCCGCTGATGGTCTTCTTCGGCTTGTACTCGGCGTTCATCGTCCGCAGGACGTCCTGCGTCAGGTCCACGATGTTCGTCGGGTACAGGACGCGCTGGTTCATGATGCGCTGCTTGAGGTCTTCAAGGCCCTGGGCCTCGTTGACGTCGATCTGCGGCGGGGCGAGAAAGGCCTTCGTGAAGACGATGTCTAAGCCCTTCTCCCTGGCCAGGCGGGCCGAGACGGTGGCGATCTGGCGGTACATGTCCAGCAGGACGTCGCGGTGCTTCTCCTCAATCCTGGCCTGCTCCAGGGCCGACCAGGCCTGGAGTTGGACCTGGGCCTGGCGGAACTCCTCGTTGGCCCTCTTCCACTCGTCTGAGCCGCGGTTGAAGCCGTCGCGCCTCAGTTGCATTTGCTGCACGGCCTTGAGGCGAGGCTCGGTGGCGGCGCGGAGGGCGTCCATTTCATTCTTGAGGTCCTCGTTGGCGTCCTTCGTGCGGGCGTACTCGTTGACCACGTAAACGGTGTCGATGACGCCCGCCTTCAGTTCGGCCGCGGCCGGCGCAGCCGCTCCCGCCAGCAGGAAGGCCCCCGTGACGGCAACCAGCAACCACTGTGCACGGCGCATACGATGCTCCTTTTCTAGAAGGTCTACCCCTGCGAGTCTGACACAATTATCGGACAAAGGGGGCGAAAGTCACTAGGCAAAATGCGCCCGACGTTTCGAGCCGCGGGCGTAGTATCAGAGCCGCGACCGTACGGAGAGCGGCCCGAAAGGCGCGCCCCCCTCGCCCCTCGCCCCCCGGCCTCTCGCCGCTCGCCCCACGCTAGAACGCCGTGCCGATGGAGAACGCGAAGATCTCCGTCTCGTCGTCGCCGTCCTTGGCAATCGGGAATCCGAAATCCAGCGCGAACGGCACCGGCCCGAAGAACGGGACGGTGAACCGCACTCCGAAGCCGACCGACGCCCGCCACGTGCCGATGCTGAGGTTCCGCTCGACCGTGCCGGTGTCGAGGAACAGGACGCCGCTCAGGGTCTTCTCGAAGATGGGGAACTGGTACTCGGCGGAGGCCAGGGCGATGAAGTCTCCGCCGACGGCGGTGTCGTTCTTTCGCGGGCCGACGCCGCGGTACTCAAAGCCCCTGATGCTGCCCTGGCCGCCCGCGAAGAAGCGCTCGAAGATCGGGGCGTCACCGAAGATGTGCCCCACGCGGCCGTGCAGCGCAAGGACGCTGCGGCGGTCCAGGACGTCGCGCGTCACGGTCCAGTACCGCCTGCCGTCGGCGACGACCTTCGTGAAGGTGTAACTGCCGCCCAGGGCGCCGGCCTGCTCGACGCTGGCGCTTGCGCGGTACCCCTCGCTCGGGAAGAGGAGGCTGTCGGTGGTGTCCTTGACGAGGCCGAGTTCAACGCTCGTGAGGCCGGAGGAGCCTTTGACCTTGCGGACGTCGCGCGGCGCGTCGGCGTCGATGCTGCCGATGTCGATGCCTTCGAGGCGGAAGTTCAGGAACGCCTGGAGGTCCTCCTTCAGTTCGCGGCCGAAGCCGAAGTTCAGGCCCACGCGCCGCTCGTCGTACGAGTCGCGATTGCGCTCGAATAAGAACAGGCTCGTCGAGAGGCTGTACTCCGAGCCGCCGATGTGCGGCTCGCGGAAGTCGATGCGGTACCGCTGGAGTTGCGTGCCCGGCTCAAGGACGATCTGGAACAGTTGCCCCGCCCCGCGGAAAGCCTCGCCTCGCCAGAAGTCGCCGGGCGACTTCGGCCAGTCGGCCAGGTCGAAGTTCCGCTGCACGAGCGAGATGTTGCCCAGCAGGCCGCTGTTGGAGGAGATGCCCGCCCCCAGGATGAGGTTGGCCGTCTCGGTCTCCTCCACGCGGACCAGCACGTCCACCACCTCGGCGCTGGCCGTCGGGATGGTCGTGATCTGCACCGAGCCGGGCTTGTAGAGGCCGGTGCCCTCGAGGCGCCGGCGGGCCTTCTCGATGAGTTTCGTGTTGACCGGCTCTTCCGGGAAGAACCGGAGTTCCCGCCGGACGACCTTGTCCTGCGTCAGGCGGTTGCCCTCGACGCGGATTTCGCCGATCTTGACCGGGGCGCCTTCGTCCACGCGGATCGTCACGTCCACGAGGGCCGTCTCGTCCGTGAAGTCCACCGCCGGCCGCACGGCCGCGTCGACGTAGCCGTTCTCGCCGTACTCGTCGCGCACGGTCTCCAGGTCGCGGGCCACCCGGTCGGCCGTGTACGGGACGCCCGGGGCCAGTTGCAGCAACTTCTGAAGATACGACGGGGCGAACCGCTTGACGCCGTCCAGCGACACCGAGCGCACCTTGTAGCAGGGACCTTCCTCGATCATGAAGCGGACCGCAAGGCGCGTCTTGTCGGCGTTGAACACCAGTTCCCGGTCGACCTTGACGTCGAGGAATCCCTGGTCGATGTAGTAGTTGCGGATGGCGGTCACGTCGCGGCCGATCTGTTCCTCGTCGTACGTGCCGGCGCTGAAGATGGGGAAGTAGGCCCGCGTCTCGATGCGGCCCTCAAGTTCGCGCGCGCCGATTGAAGGGTTGCCGGTGAACGTGACCTTCGAGACGCGCACGTGCGGGCCCTCGGTGATGACGTACCTGGCCTCGCGGCTGGAGGCCAGCCGGACCTCGTCCAGCGCGACCCGGGCGAATCGGTAGCCCGCGTCGTGGTACTTGCGCTCGATGGCCCGCGCGCCCTGGAAGACCTTGTTGCGGTCCAGCAGGCTGCCCGCGGAGACGCCGACGGCCTCGGCCAGGTCCTTCTCGGAGAACTTGCGGTTGCCCTCGAAGAGGAGTTTCTCAAGGACCGGCCGCTCGGTCACCTCGACGACCAGTGCGAGGCCGTCGGCGGTCTTTTCGGGGCGGAAGACGACGTTGTCGAACTCGCCCAGGGCGTGGATGCGCTTGAGGTCTTCATCTACGGCGGCGGGCGAGTAGGTGCTGCCCTCCCGCAGGCGCATCTGGCCCAGGATGCGGTGCGTCGTCACGCGCACGTTGCCGCGGACGACCACGCGGACGATGCGTTCGCCGGCGGCCTCGGCCTCGCCCGCCACGGACCGCATCGGCAGCGCAGCCGCCGCGCCGACCGCCGCCCCCAGCGCCGCCACGAGCGCCAGGATGCGGGCAATGCGGTACGCCGACCCGCCACGTGCCGGCCGACCCATCGGGTGTGCCTCTAGTAGCGTCTCATCCGGAACGCTTCCGCCACAGGCGGCAGCATTCTACAGAAGGCCGCAAGCGGGCGTCATCAATAATAATCGGCCGGGAAACTGTAAGCCCGGCGGCACCTCAGCCGCCCTGCGATGCCGCCGGCGGCGCCGGCCGGAACGACAGAAGCGGCCACAGCAGCGGGAACAGCGTCACAAGCGGCAAGAGCAGCCCGCAGTACAATGCGTACGGCTCCGGCTGCGCGCGGCCGCGAACGCTCCGCAGGAACCACGCCACCCCCAGGACAACCAGGACCACGTTCTCCAGGAGCATGGCCGTCCGCACCCATTCTCTGCCGCGCACGTACAGCCGCCCCTGCGCGGCCGCGAGGGCGAAACAGATCGCCGTGGCGGCGTACGTCACCCACACGGTCGGCGGCGAGCCGGCCACGCCGGGCGCCACCGCCACCAGCAGCCGGTGCATGTAGGCCGCGAAGATGAAGTAGAAGTTCAGCGAAATGGCTGCCGTCTCGGCGGCCGCCAGCAACCAGGCCAGCCGCTGCCGCAGCCTCGGATCCCGCTCCCACTTGGCCATGGGCGCCTCCTGCGCCGCCGTCCCGGCATTGACCGGCGGCGCGTCAACATTGTCCCCGTGGGCGCCATGCTTTCGCGCCGTTGCGAAAGCATGGTCGTGCGAGGCCCGTAAGCATGCTTTCGCAAGCGAAGCGACTCCGCCGAAGCGGCTTCGTCGCTCGCGCGAAGGCGGAAGCATGGCGCCCGCACTTTGCGCGGTCGGCCGGGAGACCGACCGCGCAAAACTCATGTCGCACCGATCAGGCTTCTTCAAACTTCGGGCCGACCAGCGTGTCGAACTCATCGAGCGTCGAGCGGTCGCCGCTCGTGATGAGCCGCAGCGCCTGCTCGCCGCGCGCCGCCGCACGCCCGATGAACCGCCGGGCGCTCGTGGCCTTGGCCGCCGAGCGGCGGGCCATCCGGAGCCACAGGAAGCCCAGGTACACGTCGATGGCCGCGTCGACGAGCGGCCGGGCATAAAGGTCCAGGTAATCGGCGGGCTGCTTCTTGACGAACTCGACGGCCTGCTGGAGGCCCGCGCGGAGTTTCCCCAGGACCTCGGCCTGGGCCTCCAGGCCGGCGGGCGTCGCGGCGGCGGCCAGGTCGGCGAACCGTTTCTCGGCCGTCCCGCTCGTCACGCCCCTCACGGCCGCCACCACCTGGAGTTGGCTCGTGCCCTCGTAAATCGAGGTGATGCGGGCGTCGCGGTACAACTGCTCCAGCGGGTAGTCCTTCATGTAGCCCGAGCCGCCGAGGACGCTTATCGCCTCGTATGTCACACGGTTGCACATCTCGCTCAGATAGTACTTGGCCGCGGGAGTCAGCAGGGCCGCCAGGCGCTTGTACCGTTTCTGTTCCTTGTTAAGTTCGGTGCGCTTCGCGGCGTCCTTTTCGCGCTCCGTGGCCTGCTCAAGGGCGTACTCGAAGTCGGCGGCCAGCGTGGCCTCGTAGAGAAGCGCCCGGCCCGACTCGACGCCCAGTTTCATCTCGGCCAGCAGGTCCGCCACGGCGGGGAACCGCTCGATGCTGCGGCCGAACTGGACGCGCGTGGCCGCGTAGTTGCGGGCGGCGCGCAGCGCGGCCTCGGCTATGCCCAGGCTCTGCGCGGCAATGCCGATCCTGGCCCCGTTCATAAGGGCCATTACGTACGTCACCAGGCCGCGCCGGCGCTCGCCCACGAGTTCCGCAGGGGCGTCGCTAAACTGCATCTCGCACGTGGGCGACCCGTGGATGCCCATCTTGACTTCCGTGCGGCGGATGCGGATGGAGGGCCCGCGCTCGGCCAGGAAGAGGCTCAGGCCCATGCCGCCCGCCTCGTCCGGTTCGCTGCGCGCCAGGACGAGCAGGACCTCGCCGCAGCCGTTCGTGATGAAGCGCTTGACGCCCTGGAGGCGCCACTGGCCGGCGGCGTCCTGGCAGGCGCGGAGTTGGACGTTCTGTAGGTCGCTGCCCGCGTCGGGTTCCGTCAGGACCATCGCCCCGGTGACCTCGCCGGAGGCGAATCGGGGCAGGAACCGCCGCTTCTGGTCCTCAGAGGCAAACATGTTGATGGTTTCGGCAATGCCCTGGAGGCCGAAGATGTTCATCAGGCTCGCGTCCGCGCGGCTGACCATCTCGGTGGCCATCGCGTAGATGATGCCGGGAAGGTTCAGGCCGCCGAACCTCCGCGGCAGCGTCGCCCCCATCAGGTCCGCCTTCGAGAGCGCATCCAGGGCCTTGCGGATGCCGGGGGCGTACCGGACGCACCCCGCGTCGGCGTCCAGGTGCGAGCCGTCGGCGTCAATCTGCGGCGAGAGCGGCGCGATCGTCTCGCCCGCGATCTCGCCCACAAGGGCAAGCACCCGCCGGTAACTGTCGGCCGCGTCGGCCGCATCGGACGGGGCGTAGTCGTACGCGGCGGCGTCCTCGAAGTTCGGCTCGCGCAGGGCGACCAGAGGCCCGAGGTCCATGTGGTCCAGGTGGAACTGGACGTCGGCGTTATCGGCGAAGAAGTTGGCCACGGTTACACCCGCTTCTTGATTGCGTCAATCATCATCGGAAGTACGCGGCTGAGGTCGCCCACGATGCCGTAGTGGGCCACCTGGAAGATGGGGGCGGCGGGGTCGGAGTTGACGGCCACGATCTTCTGCGCCTCGCTCATGCCCGCACGGTGCTGGACGGCCCCGCTTATGCCGACGGCGATGTAAAGGGCCGGGCGGACGGTCGTCCCCGTCTGGCCCACCTGGTGGTCCTTGTCGATCCAGCCGGAATCGACGGCGGCGCGGCTGGCGCCGACGGCGGCGCCCAGGACGTTGGCCAGGTCCCAGACGAGGCGGAAGTTGTCTTTGCCGCCGACGCCCGCCCCGCCCGCCACGATGATGCGGGCCGCCTTCAGGTTCACCTTGCGGGGCGCGGGGTGGTGCTCCAGGACCTTCAGGACGAAGTCGCTCTCGGCCAGGTCGGGCGCAAAGCGGACGATTTCGCCGCGGCGCGACGGGTCGGCCTCCGGCATCCGCATGACGCCCTCGCGGACGGTGGCCATCTGCGGCCAGCGCTCAGGGTTGACGATTGTTGCGATGATGTTGCCGCCGAAGGCCGGGCGAATCTGGTACAGGACATTCTCATACGTTCGACCGGTGCCCGGCTCGGCGTGCTCGCCGATGTCCAGGTCGGTGCAGTCGGCCGTGAGGCCCGCACGCACGGCGCTGGCGACGCGCGGGGCCAGGTCGCGGCCGACGGGCGTCGCGCCGAAGATGACGATCTGCGGGCGCTCGCGCCGGACCGCCTGCGCCACGACCTTCGCGTACGGGTTGGTCTGGTAGCGGGCCAGGCGCGGGTCCTCGGCCGCAAGGACGCGGTCGGCCCCGTGGGCGATGAGGCGCCTGGCGAGCGCATCGGTCTTTGCGCCCAGCAGGACGGCCGCAAGGCGGACGGCAAGGCGGTCGGCCAGTTCGCGGCCCTTCGAGAGGAGTTCGAGGCTGACGTCGTGGAGTTCGCCGCCGTTCTGTTCGGCCACGACCCACACGTCGCCCTTGAGGTTCTTTTCGGCCATGCGCCTTGTCGCTTCCGCGGAAAAAGCCGCCTTTCGCGGCTGCGAGCCCCCGGGCACGCAGGCGCTTCGCAGGCCCGGACGAACACACCCGCGGCTTCACAGCCGCGGCTCGACCCCTAACCTATGGTATGATCTTCGATCAACTCGTGGACCATGCCGGCGACGGCGCCGGGCTCGGGCGGCACCTTCTTGAAACCCGTGCCCTTCAGGACGACGGCCTGGATGCGTTTGACCTTGGTGGGGCTGCCTTCGCGGCCGCACCAGGCAAGGTCGGCGCCCACGTCGTCGAGGGTCCACTGCGTGATAAGGAGGCCCCTGGCCGCAAGGGCCGCGGCCCGCGCCGCCGCCTCGGCCGCCGCTTCCTGGGGCGAGGCGTCGGGCCGGGCAGCCCTCACCTCGGCCTCGACTTCCGCCGCTGCGCGGGCCTTCTTCACGGCCATGATGCGCTTGGCCGAGGCGGGGCGCGGCTCGGGACCCTGGTCGGTCACCGTCAGCAGGCACGGCAGCGGGCACTCGACGCGTTCCCATCCGGCGCCGGTGCTCCGCCTGGCGCGGACGCGGCCGCCGCCCACGTCCTCGACCGCCTCGACGTAGGTGACCTGCGGGAGCCCGAGTTTCTCGGCCGTCTGCGGGGGCACCTGGGCGGTGTCGCCGTCGATCGCCTGCCGCCCGCACAGCACCATGTCGACCGGCGCCTCCGCCGCCACCCGCCGCACGGCGCACGAGAGGATGTAACTGGTGGCCAGCGTGTCGGATGCCGCCGCGCGCCGGTCCGTGAGGAGCACCACGCGGTCGGCCCCGCGCTGGAGGCTCTCGCGCAGCACCTCGCACGCCTGGGGCGGGCCCATGGTGATGACCGTCACGCGGCCGCCGTAGCGCTCGCGCAGGAGCAGCGCCAGTTCCAGCGCTCGCAGGTCCTCGGGGTTAAAGACGGCCGGCAGGGCGCTGCGGTTGACGGTGCCGTCGTCGCGCATCGCCTGGCCGGTGATGCGCTTGGTGTCCGGCACCTGCTTGGCGAGGACAACAAGGTTGTACGGCATCCCTTGCGCGTCTCCCTCCCCAGGTGCGTTTGCGGATGGCCACGGAAGCGAAGTAGATTACTGATGCGGCCGGGCATAATCAAGCAAAAGCCCGCGCACGTTGCGGCGTTCAGCCGCGGCCGGAACGGCCGCGGGCGGCGCCGTACCGGCGACGGCTAAACAACAGCGGTCGCCCAGCGCCGCACTCGTTTAGCCGCGGCCCGAACGGCCGCCGGCGTCGCCGTACCGGCGACGGCTGAACAACAGCGGTCGCCCGGCGCCGCACTCGTTCTGCCGCGGCCGGAACCGCCGCCGGCGGCGCCGTACCGGCGACGGCTAAACAACAGCGGCCGCCCCGGGGCGGATGGTTCCGTCGCCGGGCAGGCGGCCGATGTGGACCGGCAGCCGCTCCTCGCCGCGGATCGGCTCGATGTACTTCATGCGGTACCGCTCGGACTGCATGCGGCAGGCGTGGCGGTGCGGGGCGTACTCGGGGTGCGCGACAAGCCGCCGCCAGATGGCCTCCAGCGGCTCCTCCAGGACGTTGCCGAAGGTGACGGGGTTGAAGTCGCACGGGTTCACGTCGCCGTAGCAGGTCATGTAGAACTGTGCGAACCCGCCGAAGCAGCCGCCGCCGTCGTAGGCGTTGGCCTTGGCCTGGGCCGTGACTCCCATCGGGTGGTCCGATGCGCCCCACCGCTCGGCGATGGCCCGGACGCGCTTGATGTCCTTGCGGCCCATGCGTACGTGGGGGGCGCCGAGGAACTTGCCCGTGGGCACGCAGTCGAAGATGGTCACCTCGTGGAACCCCTCGCGGCGGGCCAGGGCCAGGATGCTCTCCAGGGCGCCGGACTCGACGGCGTCGTGGCTGCCGTAGGTGGAGATGCCCGTCAGGATGCCCGCGGCGCGGGCCCGCCGGGCGCCCTCGAATGCTTTCTGGAACGCCCCCGGCAGGCGCCTGAGTTCATCGTGGCGGGCGGCGGTGGCGGCGTCGATGGATACGTTCAGGCTGTCCAGGCCCGCCTCGGCCAGGCGGGCGACGTTCTTTTCGGTCAGCAGCACGCCGCTTGTGAACATCATGGCGTGGGCGCGGGTCTTATCGACGTGGGCAACCAGGTCCGGCAGGTCCGGGTGGACCATCGGCTCGCCGCCCGTAAAGACCACGTTCGAGACGCCCAGGTCGACGGCCTGGTCGATGACGCCCCGCAGTTCGTCGGTCGAGAGTTCCCGCCGCTCGCCGGCGGTGAACCGGTCGGCCGAGCAGTGGACGCACCGGCACGGGCACCGCGGCGTAACGGAGAGGGTGCACGTGCCGGGGAAGACCATCTTCTCGGCCATCGTGCGCAGTTTGCGCTCCAGGTGGCGCATGGCCGCCGGGGTGGGCATCGGCGGATTGTACAGGTTGTAAACGTTCTTGCCGTTCTTCTCGGCAATGACCTTGAGGCGGTTGATGACCGCCAGGAATGCCTCAACCTGCCGGGCGAACCGCCCCTTCATGGGTCCGGCCAGGTCGCAATGGATTTTCTTGTCGGCCCCCCGCCAGGTCTTAAGCACGAGCAGGCGCACGCCGAGCGGCCCGGTAATCTC
>VGYT01000014.1 GCA_016872895.1 Planctomycetota bacterium | reverse complement strand
GCGGCGGGGCAGACCCTGACTTGTCCTTGGATTCCCACAGGAGCCGCCAAGGCGGTTCCGGCATCCCCGCAAAGAGCCGCTCCCGGGCCGCGCCCAGTGCCTTCTCGGCCAGGCGCTCCTGGGCCAGGGAGGCCGCTGCCTTCGTCCCATTTGAGCGCGGCGGGTCGGGAGACCCGCCGCGCGGCCCGGGCCCGGGGACCGGAACCGGCACGTCAGGGTAGGCCTCCTTCAAGCGAAGCCATTCCACCGCGGCCTGGGCAAGCCAGCCCTGGCGCTGATGGAGGTCCGCCAGCGCCGCCAGGCCGGCCGCCGCCGTCGGGGGATGCTCGGACCGCGCCATTTCGCGCAGGATGGCCTCGGCCACCTCGAACGGCCCTTTCTTCTCGGCCATCGCTGCGGCCTCCAGCCCCGCATCCGCGGCCGCCGGCGTGCCGGGATAGAGCCGCAGAACCTGCCACAGCGCATCGGTGCCGCCGCGGTCGCGCGCGGCCGCCAGCGCCGCCTGGGCCTGCGGCGCAAGATGCGCCGCCACCTTTTCACCGTGCTGGGCAAAGAGATGCCGCAAGCCGCCTGCGGCCAGCATCCGCGGACTGGCCCGCCATGGGCCGTGCGCGGCCTCCATGTCCACCAGGGGGTCCTTGCTCGGCAGTTTCGCCAGCGGCAGCAGCGTCTCGACGGCCCGGACGGGGTCGCCGCCTGCCTCGCTGGCCTCGGCCGCTGCGAGCGCCGCGCGGACCTTCTCGGCGGGGGACTCGGCGGCGGCACAGGCCTCGCGCAGGATATCCGGCGCACGGGCCGGCTCACGCCGGGCCAGCAGCAGGAAGGCGTCGATCAGTTCCCGCCGCGCGTCGGCCCGGAGGTTGTCGCGGGCGGGGGCCTCGCCGAGCGCGGCCTGGTAGTCCCGGATCGCCTCCTCGATGCGCTCGTACTTCATCAGGATGCGGGCCCGATCCACGAAGGCGGCGGCCCGGCGATGCGGAACCGTCCGCGCATTCTCCTGGAGTTCATCCTGCTGCCGCTTCATCTGGGCCAGGCGCTTGTCGAGGTCGTCCTGGCGGCGGCGGAGGTCGGCCACGCTGCGCGTGACCTGCCCTATCGCATCGCCGAGGGCAGCCACCCGCTCCAGGAGTTCATCGCGGCGTTTCTGGAAGTCGGCCTGCGCGGGGCGAGCCCGAGCACCCTCCGCCGGCGGCAGGTTAGAAAGGTCCGCCAGTTGCCGGCCCAGGTCTTCCTTCGTCCGGCCGAGGTCGGCCAGCCGGCGCTCGGCATCGGCCAGCGACCGAGTGACTTCGGCCCGGCTCGACTCGACCTGCGCCAGGGGCGCCTCCACGCCGGCCAGGCGCTCGAGGGTCTGGCGCCGTTCGGCGTCCAGGGCCTCCAGTGTCCGGCCGAGTTCGGCCAGTTTCGGCGCCGCACTGGTCAGGGCGCAGGCCTCGGCGATGCCGATGACGAAGAGCGTTTGCCCGTCGCACGACAGGTTCCCGACGGGCGTGTCCTCGTTGGTGGCCATGCGGATGGTCGCCCGCACACCGCCGTCCTGGCGGTCGAGACAAAGGACGGACCGGCCGCTGGGCACATAGACGGCATCCTCGGCCAGGAATCCGCGGCCGCACGCGCGGTCGGCCCCCTGGAGGCCGTATTCCCAGAGAATGCGGCCGGTGGCCAGGTCTATCCGCCGCACGCCGGCGGGACCGCCGACAAACAGGCTGCCGCCGTCTCGCCCCAGGCAGTACTGCCCGTCGGCCACCGGAACCTTGCGCACCACGCGGCCGGTGACGGCATCCAGGACGAGGACGGCCTCGGCGTCGGTCGGCATCGCGACCAGCCTCGCGCCGTCGGCGAAAATGGCGTTCTCGCGCCAGCCTTTCGGCATGAGCGGGCCGATGGCCGACGACGCAGCCTTTTCCGCCCACGACCGCTCGTAGCGGCTGGCCCAGTGCACAGCACCGTCGGCCCCGTCAACCGCGAACACAAAACCCTGGCCCGGCAGGACGTACACGTCGCTCCCGTGCGCCGCCAGGGCCACGTTGCGGCACACGTCAAAGCGGGATATTATGTATGAACACAGGTACGTCTGCCACTGCATCCGGCCGGTAGCAGGGTCGAGTGCCGCAAGGTACAGGTCCCCCTTGCGTTCGACGGGCGCCAGGAGGCGCCCGGCACAGCGGATCGGAGGGGCGAGGAACTGGACGGCGCCCAGGGGGTCCGCCTCCTCGTCCAGGGTCCGGCCCTGGCGCCACACTTGGCGGCCCGTGCGGGCGTCGCAGGCGACCAGGCAGTTGCCGGCCGGCTGTTTCTGGTCCTGGCCCCTCACGCCGCCGACAACGACGCGGACCTGGGCATTCCCGGACAACCCGAGCCGCCAGAGTTGGGGATCCTCAATGTGATAGATCGCGTCGCCGATGATCCGCATCGCCCTGCCAGACTGGTCCTCGGGCACAAGGCCGTCCGTCCTGCCCTGCATCATGGCCATTACCATGATCTGGTGGCGGATTTGAATCGCGGCCGCGGAGTCGCCTTGCCTGGACTCCTCGGCCCTCGGCTCGGACTGCCACCGGACCCTGCCGTCGGCCATGTCGAGGCAGACGAGAGACGACTGCACTTTGACAAATGCGGCGCCGTCCTTGAACAGTACGCCGCCCGGCGGGAAGAAGGCGCCCTGCTGCCACTGGCCGAGCAGGCGCTGGCGGTACCGCTCCTCTGCGGCCTTGCCGGCGCCTCCAAACACTGCGGCGCCCCCATCTTGCGCTATGACCATGTTGACGTTGGCAGGAAGGCTGGTCGAAATGAGCGGCAGCGCAGCGCTCCACGCAGGCACGCAAAGGGCGCGGGGCGCCTCAAAGGCGCCGGAAGGCGGACCCCGGACTCTCGCTGCGCCCTCCGCAGAAACATCCTCCGCATCAGTGCCCACCGCAGCGGGGGCCTTCGTCAACTCGGCCTCGACGGCGGCCAGGGCCTCGCGGCTAACCCCGCCCGGCCCGGACTCCTGGAGCCGCTTCCATGCCTCGCGGCCCGCGGCCGCATCGCCCGACCGGTGGCAGGCAATCGCCAGCCGGAGCAGCACTTGCCCCTTCGGCACGTCGGGGTCGGGATGGTCCGAAAGAAGCCGGTTGAAATGCCGCCGCGCCGCCGAGTAATCGTGCCGGTCCAGGGCCAGACACCCAAGCAGATAGGTAGCATCATCGCCGTAAGAACTCAGGAAGAACCGCTGGGCCACGGCGCGGAGCACATCTTCGTCGCGGGCGGCGGCGGGCGGCCCGAGGATGGCCTTCGCCTGCGGGTCGGCCTCCATGCGGTAGGCCTCAAGGGCCGCCGGCCCGGCGGCGGCCAGCATCCGCTCGGCCAACCGGCGCGCAGAGCAGTACACCAGGCCGTTCTCCGAGGCCAGGGCGTCGCCCGCCCGGTCGATGAGGGCCTGGAGGAGGGTTGCGGCGTCGCGGTACTGGGGCGGCTTTGCGCCGAGCAGTTCCGCGGCTCGACGGAGTTGGCGGTCGGCCTCGAAGTCGCGGGCGAGTTCCGCCCCGCGCATTAGCACCTCGCGCTCTTCCGGCGTCTGCTCCCGGCCGTCATCGGCGGCGGCCGTCGCCGCGAGGGGGGCGGGCGCCGGCACCGGGGGCGCGGCTGCCGCAGTAGCGGCGGCCGGCACGGCAACGCTGTGGCCCACGCCGCCGGCCGCCATGCTTTCGCTTGCGAAAGCATGAGCCCGGCGCCCGACGACCATGCTTTCGCAAAGGCGCGAAAGCATGGCGCCCAGGATTGCCGCCGACGCCAACAGGATGATCAAGAGACATGCCGACCGGAGTGGCTTGCGCTTGTCCGCCCCCACGCCGAGAGATGCCATCGCCATTACCGCCTCCGGCACGGCCGCCCCCTGCGCATACAGTCACCATCCTGCCGATGCAGGCAGTCCCAAGAAGTTTAACACCGCCCGCGGCGCACCCGCCCCGCTTGTTCTGTGGCACTATTATATTAGACACGCCGGCCGCCGAAAGGTCTGTGCAAGTTTCGCGCGGAACCCGGCTCGCCAAGGCGACGCCGTGGCAAGCCCGTCCGGCCCGTTTTCGTTGGACGAGCCGCAGGGGCGGGGCTACACTTCCTCGCAATGGCCAGGCGACGCAATTCCGTCCGGCAGCCGGCCGACGCCGCCGGCGAAGCGGCCCGCGCGATAACCGTTCTGGTGTGCACTGCCGATGAGACCCTGCGCGCGGCCTGGGGCCAGGTTGAGCCGCCGCCGGCCTTCCGTCTGTCTTCGCAGCCGCGCCTGCGGCCGGAACACCTGGCCGGGGCCGCCGACCTGGTGCTCGTTGACGCGGCGGCGGCGGCCGAGGCCCGCGGCCCGCTGGCCCAGGCCCTTGATGCCGCGCCCGAACGCTGCGTCTTTGCCGGAACGCCCGATGCCCTCCAGCGCCTCGGCCCGGTGCGGATCGCACGGGCCTACGACGTGCTCCCCCTGCCCACAACGGCGGTGCTCCTGGCGCAGCGCCTGGCCGCCTGGGACCGCAGCATCCGCCGCACCGCCGCCCTGGAGGAAGTGGGCCGCCGCGTCGAGGACCTGGCCGAGCGCAGCGACCGGCTGGCGGCCCGCCTGGCCGAGGCGGAAGCCCAGGCCCAGGCCGCCGGCGCCCGCGCCGAGCAACTCAAGGCGGTGCTGGAGCGCATCCGGCAGGCCGCACACCTCGCGCGGGAGGTCAACTCGCTGGATTTCGACCGCATCGTCCGGGTCTGCATCGAGCGGCTGCCCGCCCTCGTGGAGGCCGAGCGGGCCAGCCTCTACCTGTACGACGCTGTAGCCGACCGGCTTGTCCTCCAGGCCCACACGCACGGCCGCCCCATAGCGGAGCGCGTGGACCTGCGCGAGAACCCCCGCAGCCCCATGGCCGCGGCCGTCCGCCGCGCAGAGGTCCTGGTCATCGGCGAGTTCGGCGAGTTCGAACGCACCGCGGACGTGGCCCTCGTGCGCGAGTTCCAGAACCAGTACGCGACACGCTCCTGCATCATCGTGCCGCTGAAGGGCGGCGGGCGGGTGCGCGGCGTCCTGAACCTGGCCGACAAGCGCGGCGGCGGACGCTTCGACGAGGCCACAGACCTGGCCGTCGTCGAGCAGATAGCCGAACTCATCGGCGCGGGCATCTACAACCTGGAACTGTACCGCGAGATGGAGCGCCAGGCGATGACCGACCCGCTGACGGGCCTGGCCAACCGCCGCGCCATCGAGGACGCCCTGGCACGCGAGACCGACCGCAGCCGCCGCTACGGCTCGCGCCTGACGATCCTCATGATCGACGTGGACCACCTGAAGATCATCAACGACCGGCACGGGCACGAGACGGGCGACGAACTGCTGCGGACCCTGGCGTCGACGATCGCCGAGACGGTCCGCAGCGTGGACGTGCCCGGACGCTGGACGGGCGGCGACGAGTTCGTCGTCGTCCTGCCCGACACGCCGGCCTCCCAGGCGCGGCGCCTGGCGCAGCGCCTGCTGGACCGCGTGCAGGAGCGGCCGGTGGTTCGCGGCACGGAGCGCCTGGTCGGCGGCCTCTCGGTAGGCGTGGCGGAGTACCGCCGGGACGAATCGGTCGAGTCACTCCTGCGCCGGGCGGACCATGCCATGTACGCCGCCAAGCAGAGCGGCCGCAGCCGCATCGCCATCGACGGCGAGCCCCCGCCCGCCGAAGACAGCGTGTAAGCGGGTCACGGCCGCGTGTGCGTGCGTCTTCGGGCAGTGTGGAACAGCCACGCGCCGTTGGGCATCAGAGCCGCGACCGTAAGGGAGCGGTGCCGTGGTGTCCGGCGAAGGCACCGCTCCCTCACGGTCGCGGCTCTGATTCGCGCCCTGACGAGTAACAAGATTACGGCGGGCCGATGAAGTTGCGGTACTCCGGCCGCGTGGTCCACGCTGCATAGCGCGGATCGGCGGACCATTTCCGGTAATCGTCCTGGACGGTCGTGGCCAGGTCCCGGTCCAGCACCGTCCGGCCGCCCTCGGCGACGGCGACGTGCGCCGCCGGCGGGCCGGCCGTCGCGAACATCACCACGTACGTCCTGCCGGCCAGGGTGAACTTCGCGCCCGCGCGGCCGGCCGCCTGGACGAATTCGGCCGCGGGCATGGCCTGCGTCTGCCGGTCAGCCGCATGGAGCACCACGAGGAAGTTCACATCCGCGGGCGTGCCCTGGCGCGAGAGTTCGACGCGCCAGCCTTCCAGGCCGATCGTGTTCTCGCGGTTGTGCAGGTTGGCGGCGCCCTTGTGCCTGGCATAAGTCTCCGGCGTAGGCCCGTAGTTGGTCCCCTCGACCTCGAACTCGTGCCACGGCCCGCCGATGGTGCGGACCGCGCGGTCGCCCTCGGCGGGCAGGAGAACCTTGGCGAACAGGCGGCCGGTCATGCCGGGCCAGCGATCGTCGAGGGTGAAGGTGTCGCCGGCGGTGTGGAGGAACCAGCCGCCGGGCTTCGGGTTGTGTTCGGTCGCCTGGCCGTCGGCCGTCAGGATAAACTGCTCCTGTGGCCGCATGGCCGGGTCGGGCTGGGTGCGGCCGTTCCAGGCGGGTTCGTAGAGGCAGTGGAGGAGCCATCGGACTTCGAGGCCCGCCTCGGCGCAGGTCACCCGGTCGAAGACGACAAACGTGTCGGGCCTCAAATACACGAACTGCCGCGTGATCGCCTTGACGCGCGTCGGCGGATAAGAGTGCGTGGCGTCGCCGGCGGCGTAATCGAGAAGGGGCGACGTCTCGTAGGCGATGATGCGGCCCTCGCGGAAAGGCCGGTCGCCCGGCTTCGGCTCCGGCATGCCCCACAGTTTCCACCATGCCTTGTCCTGGATGGGCGACTGGCCGCCGCTGACGACCGTGGCAAGGGCCTTGCCGTCCCATCCTTTCAGCGTTAGCGGTTCGCGGCCGACCAGGATGGAGTTGTGGGCGATCGTCTGGCGTGCGTAGTGGGTGATGTGCGGCAGGCCCTCGGAGTGGACCTGCGAGCCGGCGAATCCCAGGGCCGCGTTGTTCAGCGAGTGGACGGCCCCCGTGTCCGCCGCCAGCACGCCGCGCTTGTTGATGATGAAGTGCAGGTTGTCTGCGTTGTTGCGGCCCCACAGTCCGTCTATCTCGCCGTAGCGGCCGCAGCGGAAGAGCGCGTAGGTGGCATCGGCCGTCCAGTCGGACCGCATGACTGCGTGGCCGTTCTCAGGGAAGAGGGGTGCCGGCGGAAGCATGGCGGGCTCGACCGGCGGCAGGTCGGGGGCGTACCAGAGAAGTTTGCCCCACACGCCGCCTTGCCCCAGGGCGCTCGTGCCCCAGCCCATCGAAATCTTCGAGATCACCTCATTAATCCACCACTGGCCGACGCCGTCGCGGAATCGCGTGGCCGCCAGGACCGCCAGGTTCTCACCTTCGAACTTGGCGGGCGTCACCGTCTGCCAGTGACCGCACATGGCGTTGACGCCGACGTGCACGGCCGCCGGCTGCGGCGTCCACGGCCTGTAATGGAACAGGTAATACTCGGGCGTATGAGCGGCAAAGTCACACCGGCCCACCCAGTCCTGGCCCGTGGCGGTGGACCAGGCGGCGGCCATCGTGAACCACTCCGTGTAGAAGTGCTCGCCGTAGTAGCCGTGGCTCATCGAACTGCCGCCGCGCCCCTGCGACCAGAGGTTGTTGTACTCGACGCCTTGGACAAGGTCCGCGCGGTAGCGCTGGCGCAGGTCCTTGTCGATCACGTCGTCGAAGCCGTGGCCCCAGGCCGCCAGGTCGTGCACGACGTGCGGCCGCCAGCGTTCCTTCTGGATGATCTCGACCAGGCGGGCCGCTTCGGCCTGCTGCTCATCGGGCGCAAGCGCCCCCATGACGAGGTCGGCGGCCAGGGGATACGTCTGGTCCCACGAGGGAGCGAGTTTCGCGCGGGCCGACTCGACGTACGACCGGTCGCCCGTCAGGTAATAGAGGACCCCCAGGAGGATGGCACCGGCCTTGTTGTCGGCGGCGAGCGCCTTGGCGCGCTCCAGCTCGGCCGCCAGGCGCGGAGACGTCAGGCGCTGGCGCAGGCGCGGCACGTCGGCCTTCGTGAAGAGCAGTCGCGGGTGCTCCTTGCGCGCCAGCGCGCAGGAGGCCGGCACCTCGACGCCGCCGATCGTGACCGTATCGGTCGATGCCGCAAGGCACGGTCCCGCCCCCGCCAGGCCGGCCAGGGCGGCCAGCGCGAAGATCGCTCGGCGCGACATGCTCGGCTCCTTTACCCGGGACTGCCTCCCGGCTCGCCTGGGCTACGCCGTGGCAAGCCCGGCAGGGATTTTCAGAGTGGCCCGGGTGGCATGCCCACGCCGCCGTTGCGCGGGCCCGCCCTGGGCGGGCCGACAAAGCATGCCCAGCAAACAGCGCGCCGGGCATGTCACCCGCCGATTACTTCAGCGTCCGTTCCAGGTCCAGCAGGCTCAGGTAGAACGACGCGAAGATCGTCTGGATGCCCAGGATGATGATTATGATGGAGAGCGTGGCCAGTTTGGTGACGCCCACGTGCACGCCCGCCTGCGCGCGGGCGATCTGGTACAGCCACACGGCGGTGACGGCGCCCAGCGCGAGGCCGGCGGCCAGGATGGCCGCGCCGGCGACCAGGCCCTTCTCCAGCGTGAAGTGCTTCTCGAGAAAGCGGGTGATGCGGTCATCGGGCGAGAGGCTCGCCCCTCGCGCCCCGAGGATCTTGGCGTACACGCCGAACTTGGCGATCTGCATCCCCAGGATGATGAGCGCCCCGGCGAAGATGGCCGTCGAAATGCCCAGCGGCACGCCGAAGACCACCACGTCGCCGAACTCCAGGAGCACCATCAGGGCAGCGCCCAGCAGGAAGAGGGCCAGCCCAGGATAGATAAAGAGATATTTGGGTCTCAGGATGAGCATGAACCGCAGGTGCCGCCAGCCGTCGCTGAAGGTCTTCAGGTGCGGCACGCGGCCGCCGGCCGTCGGGTAGTAGTCGATTGCCGCCTCGCGGATGGCCAGCCGCCGGATGGCCGCCTTGATGACCATCTCGCTGGCGAACTCCATGCCGTCGCACCGCAGGTCCAGGGCCTCGATCGCGTCCTTGCGGAAGCCCCTCATGCCGCAGTTCACGTCGCTGATGCCCGTCTTGTAGAAGAAGTTCAGCACGGCCGTCAGCACGGGCGTGCCGACGCGGCGGTGCAGCCGCGGCATGGCCCCGGCGTGGATCGTGCCGCGAAGGCGGCTCCCCATCACCAGGTCGGCGCCGTCCTGGAGGGCGCGGACGAACTTCGCAAGGTCCGAGAAGTCGTAACTGTCGTCGGAGTCGCCCATGATGACGTACCGGCCCCGAGCCTCGCGTATGCCCCGGCGCAGGGCCGCCCCGTATCCACGGCGCTTTTCGCGAACGATGCGTGCCCCTGCCGCGGCGGCCACGTCGGTCGAGCGGTCGGTCGATCCGTTGTCCACGACCACGACCTCCCCCGCCACGCCGAGTCTCCGGAAGGCCTCCATCGCCTTGCCGGTGCAGACGCCCACGCTGCGCTCCTCGTTCAGGCAGGGCATGACGACGCTGACGAGAACCTGCTCGGTCATCGGTCGTCGCCTTCCTTCGCGCCGCCGGCCATCCAGTCGCGGAACGCCGCCAGCCTGAGCCACTGCCGCAGCGGCACCTTGCCCAGCAGGTGACGGGCCAGGTATATCGGCCGGAAGTAGAACCGCCGGAAGGCCTGGCGCCGGAACCGCGTGACCTCCTCGGCCGCCAGGGCGTCGGTGTTCATGATGGAGTCGCCGCCGAAATCATACTGGCTCCACCGCTCGGCCTTTATCCACCCCTTCTCGCGGGCCAGCCTCCCCAGTTCCGTCCCCGGGTACGGCACGGCGCAGTAGCACTGCATGTAGTCGAGCCCCAGGCCGAGCATGTAGCGGATGGTCCGGCGGGCCGTCTCCCTGGTCTCGCCGGGGAGGCCGAAGATGAAGTGGCCCATGGTCTGGATGCCCGCCTCGCGGCAGAGTTGGACGGCGTGGCGGGCGTCGTCGGGCGTCTGGCGTTTGCGGGCCGCGTCGAGGACCGCCTGGCTTGCGCTCTCGACGCCCAGGCCCAGCAGGTAGCACCCGGCCCGCTTCATGGCGGCCAGGACCTCGGCGTCGACCGCCGTCACGCGCGTCGTGGCCGCCCAGTGGACGGGCAGCCGCCGGCGCACGATCTCCTCGCAGACGGCCAGGGCGTACTTCTTGTCGAGCGTGAAGACCTCCTCCCAGAACAGAATCTCATCAATGTTGTATTTATGTATACATTCATCAACCTCGCGGACCACGTAATCGACGGAATGCTTGCGCACGCGGCGGCCGTAGTAGGCGTCCACGATGCAGTACGTGCAGGCGTACGGGCAGCCGCGGCCCGTCTGAATGAGCGTGAACGGCTTGCCGTTGTGCGGCAGGACGTAGCGGTCGTTCCTGAGGAGGCCCCGGTCGGGGAAAGGCAGGCGGTCCAGGTCCCCGAGGAGCGGCCGCGGCTCGGTTGCCCGGACGCCGGCCGGCGTCCGCACGAGCAGCCCGCGGATGCCCGCCACGTCGGCCTTGCCCGCCGCCAGGGCGCCCAGGAGTTCCTCCAGCGTCTCCTCCGGCTCGCCGGCGATGGCGTAGTCCATCAGCGGGTAGTCGGCCAGGCTCTCCGTGCCCAGCAGCGTAAAGTACACGCCGAAGCCGAGGACCTTGACCGCCGGGAACGCCTCCTTGACGGCCCCGGCCACTGCCATGTCGTCGTCGATGCTGGGGAAGCCCGCGGCGACGACCACCAGGTCGGGCTGCTCGGCCCGGATGTCGGCGAGGACGTCGTCCAGGGATAGCGATTCGACGTTACCGTCCAGGAGGCGGACCGGCCCGAACCGCTCGGCGATTGCCGCCAGGGTGGCGAGCGAGAGGGGCGGCCAGACGGTCGCCCACGACGACGCCCGCTGCATGCACCGGCCCTCCCGAATGAACTTGCGGCGGGTCCGCAGCGTCGGGTTCAGGAAGTACGTTTTCATCCGGTCGCTTTCCGGGGGCGAAGAACACCTTGGCCTGGGTGCCATGCTTTCGCGCCTTTGCGAAAGCATGGTCGTCGGGCTCATGCTTTCGCAAGCGAAAGCATGGCACCCGCGCGGCGGCGCTCCTGAGCCGCCGCGCCGCCCTGCTCCCTTATTCTTCGGCATTTCGCCGGCCGCAGAATTATACGAGCCGGGGCCGCCCGGGTCGAATCATCCGCGGCGCGGCTACTTGGGGGGGCCGAGTGGCCGGAGGGCGGCCTGAAGGTCGTCGCGCGCGCCCGGCAGGTCGGGCGCCAGCCGCACGGCCTCGCGCAGCGCCGCCGCGGCCTCTTCGTGACGGCCCAGGCGCACGAGCGCCCGGCCCAGGTGGTGGTAAGCGCTGGCAAATGCGGGCTCATGCTTGATCGCATCACGGTACGCAGCGACGGCGCCCACCTGGTCGCCCTGCTCGGCCAGTATGCGGCCCAGGTTGTAGCAGGCGTGCGCGTAATCGGGCTTCTGGCGGATCGCCTCGCGGAAGTGCGCTGCCGCGCCGTCCAGGTTGCCCTTGCGGGCCAGGGCGGTCGCCAGGTTGTTGTGGGCGAGCGGGTAATGCGGCTTTATGGCAATGGCCGCCCGAAACCGCTGGGCGGCCTCGTCCACGCGGCCCTGCCGCAGGAGCGCATAGCCCAGGTTGTTCTGCGTAAGGGCGCTGTAGGGGTTGATGGCAAGGGCCTTGCGGAAGTGCATCTCTGCCCCGGCCCATTTGCCTTCCTCGGAGAAAAACGCACCCAGGGTGCAGTGGGCCAGCCCGTTGTTCTCCGTCACCGCCAGCGCGTGGGAGAGAAGGCTCTCGGTGTCCGACCAGTGTGCAACCTGGCCCGCCGCAAACACGCCGCACGCTGCCAGAAATGCCGCCGCCACGCCGGCGCAAGCCCCCGGCACTGGCAGGGGCTTGAGCCGCCCCTGCCGCGCCGCCAGATCCGCCCCCAGCCACACGAGGGCGATGAAAACACCGACCAGCGGCAAGTACGTGTAGCGGTCGGCCATGGCCTGTTCGCCCACCTGCACCAGGCCGATGACCGGTACGAGCATGCCGACGTACCAGAACCAGCCCACCGCCAGGTACGGCCGCCGGCGGGCCAGCAGAACCACCGCCACCGTCACCGCCGCCAGCAGTGCTCCGGCGGACACGACTTGCCAGGGGGGCTCGTCCGGCCCGAAGGGATACTGTACCGCCAGCCTCGTCGGACAAAATGTCTTGATAAGATACTTAACGTACGACAAGACCGCGTTGCCGGCGCGCACCTGGAAGGGGATCGCCTGCCCCAGCGACATTGCCCCGCCCGCCTGCTGCACGTAATAGGTAATCACGGAAGATGCCGCCGAGAGCGCAAGGAGCGGCAACTTCTCCACTGCAATGCGGAGCGCGGAATGCGGAGTGCGGAGTGAAAAAGCGAACCGTTCAGACTTTGCCGTCAACTCCGCATTCCGCACTCCGCATTCCGCATTCCCCGTCAGCCGCCCCAGCGGCCAGAAGTCCAGAAGCAACATCACAAACGGCAGCGTAACCAGCATCGGCTTGGCCATCAGGCCCAGGGCAAGCAGGATGAAGACCGGCACGTACCGCAGAACGCCCGGTCGTTCGGCGTACCTGGCATAGGCGAGCAAGGCAAGAAGGCCGAACAGCGCGCTCAGGACGTCCTTGCGCTCCGCCGCCCAGGCGACGGACTCCACGTGCAGCGGATGCAGCGCAAACAGGGCCGCCACCGCCGCGCTCGGCCACGGACCGGCCTTCGCCAATCCGGCCGCCGCAGCCGAGGCTGCTCCGGCCGAGGCGGCGGCTTCGGCGGGCAGGCGCGCGGTCATGCGCTTCAGGACCAGGTACAGGAGCACGCTGTTTGCCGCGTGTATGGCAGCGCTCACAAGATGGTGCCCGCCCGCCCACAGGCCGAAGAGTTGGCAGTCCAGCATGTGCGACAGCCACGTCAGCGGATGCCAGTTCGACTGCCTCGTGGCCGTGAAGGCCCAGGCGAGGCCGTCCCACGAGAGCCCGGCGGCGACGTGCGGATTCTCATAAACATATGCCGGATCGTCGTAAATGACAAACTCGTGGCGTGCCCCCGGCCCGTACACGGCCGCAACGGCCAGGACGAGAAGGCCCGCGATGGCCAGGTCGCGCCGCATGGTCAAGGCCCGTTTCCGGGCGGCGGCGGGGGCGCCGGCGGCGGCTCCGGCCCCTGCCGCAGGGGCCGGCCGGCCTCGAACTGCCGGCGCCGGGCGTTGATGCGGGCCGCAAGGTCGCGCCGCCCCTGGGCGGCGGCCATCGCCGAGGCCTCCCGCGCCGCGGCCGCGGCGTCGGCGAAGCGCCCCGCCTCGGCGTACGCCGCAGCAAGCGTGTCCAGGCACTCCGGGTCCCGGCGGCCCGTCAGGGCGCAGGCCCGCTCCGCCAGCGCCACGGCCTCGGCGCCGTTGCGCAAGGCCGCGTCCGGGTCCGCCGCGCGGATGCGGGCGAGGTGGTCCATCGCCGGCGCCATGTCCGGCTTCCGCCGCAGCGCCTCCGCCAGGTGCCCGGCTGCCTCCCTGGTGTTGCCCTGGCGGGCCAGGCAGACGCCCAGGTGGCCGAGCGCTTCGGCGTAATCGGGCTGGAGCCGCACGGCCTCGCGCAGGTGGCCGGCGGCCTCGTCCAGCCGCCCCTCGCCCGCCAGGGCCGCGCCCAGGTTGTAGTGCGCCGGGGCCAGGCCGGGCTCGCGGCGGAGCGCCTCGCGGGCGTGGGCCTCGGCCTGGCGCGTGCGGCCCAGGGCGACCAGGACGGCCGCGAGGTTAACGTGGGCCGCCGCCAGGTCGGGGTCCAGCCGCAGGGCCTCTTGCAGGGGCGCAACGGCATCCTCGTATCGGCCGGCCTGGTGGAGCGCTCCGCCGAGGTTGGCGTAGGCCCGGACGAATCGCGGCTGCGCGCGGATCGCCTCCCGAAAGTGCGCGGCGGCCTCGTCCGGGCGCCCCTGGCGGAGCACGCATCCGCCCAGGTTGTCGAGGGCCTCCGCGAAATCAGGCTTCAGGCCGAGCGCCGTGCGGAATTGCGCGGCGGCCTCCTCCAGGCGGCCTTCGGCCATCAGCGCCACGCCCCAGGTGGAGTAGGGCGCCGCCCAGCCGGGCTTCAGGCGGAGGGCCTCGCGCGCGTGGGCGATGGCCTCCTGCGGACGGCCCTCCGCAACAGAGGCCACGGCCAGGTTGTAGTGGGCATCCGGCAGGTCGGGATCCAGCCGCACGGCCTCGCGCAGGTGCTGAATGGCCTCGGCTGGCCGCCCCAGATGGAGCAGCGCACCTGCGAGGTTCGACCGCGGCAGTGCACGCTCCGGTTCCAGGCGGATGGCGGTGCGGAAACACCTCATGGCCTCGTCCCATTGCCCTTGCTCGGTCAGGGCCACGCCCAGGGAGTCATGCGCCATGCTGTAACCCGGCAAAATGCGGACGGCCTCGCGCAGATGGAAGACGGCCTCGTCAAGGCGGCCTTGCGCCATCAGCGCGGTCCCCAGGTTGCAATGCGCGATGGCGCTGGCCGGCACAACGTCAATCGCGTGGCGGAACAGGGCCTCCGTGTCCGACCAGAACCGCACCTGCCGGACGGTGAGCATCATGCAGGCGGCCAGGACGGCGGCGGCCAACGGCGCAAGCACCCTCAGCCGATGCCTCCAGCCCGCCAGCACGTCCGCCAGGCCCCACACCGCCGCCAGAAACAAGCCCACCAGCGGCGCGTAGGTGTACCGGTCGGCCATCGCCTGTTTCCCGACCTGCACCAGCCCGATGACCGGCACCAGCGTTCCCAGATACCAGAACCAGCCCACCGCCAGGTACGGCCGCCGCCTCGCGGCCAGAATCACCCCCGCCGTGATGGCCGCCAGCAGAACTCCCGCCGCCACAGGCTGCCACAGCGGACGCTGGACCAGGTAGGGGTAGAACACGGCAAGGTGGGTCGGCCACATGGCCTTGCCCAGGTAGACGGCGTAAGCCACCAGCACGTTGACGGCTCGCAAGGAAGGCGTGCAGAAGTCGGTAGACACCACCGCCCCGCCGCGCTCCTGCGCAATGAAGGTGACCATGCTGGAGGCGGCCGCGAGCACAAACAGCGGCGCCTTCTCCAGCACCACCCGCAGGAAGCGGGATGCGAGACGCGGCACACAGCCGTCGCTTTGAACTGCCGTCAGCCGACCCAGCGGCCACCAGTCGAGAAGCAGCATGACAAATGGCAACGTCACCAGCATCGGCTTGGCCATCAGGCCCAGGGCAAGCAGGACGAACACCGGCAGGTATCGCCCCACCGACGGCCGCGCGGCATACCAGGCATACGAGAGAAGCGCCAGGAGACCCAGGAACGTGCTCAAGACGTCCTTGCGCTCCGCCACCCAGGCGACCGACTCCACGTGCAGCGGGTGAAGGGCAAACAGGGCCGCCACCACGGCGCTCGGCCACTGCCGCGCGGTCATCCGCCTGAGCACAAGAAAAATCAGCACGCTGTTTGCCGCGTGAAGGGCCACGTTCACCAGGTGGTGCCCGCCCGCCCACAGGCCGAAGAGTTGGCAGTCCAGCATGTGCGACAGCCACGTCAGCGGATGCCAGTTCGCCTGATGCGTAGCCGTGAAGGCCCACGCCACCCCGGACCACGACAGCCCCGCCTGCACGTGCAAGTTCTCATAAACGTAGCCGGGGTCGTCATAGTCGACAAAGGCGTAGCCGCCGAGCGGCCAGAAGGCGGCCGCAACGGCCATCACAAGCAGTACCGCGATGGCTAGACGATAGCGCATGGTTCTCTTGAGACCACGGCAAACGGCCCGGCCTTCCTGGCGGGCCCCATGAGCGCGGGGGCGCTCGAATCACGGCCCCCGGGGCGCCGGCCGGCCGGCTTCATACAGTTGGCGCTGGGCGTCGATGCGTGCGGCCAGGTCCGCGCGGCCCCGGGCGGTCGCCAGCGCGGAGGCCTCCTTCGCCGCCTGGGCGGCCTCGGCGAACCGCCCTGCTCCCGCATATGCGGCTGCGAGGTTCACGTATGCGTCAGCCTGACCGGGGTCGAGGCGTACCGCCTCGCGCAATTCCGGAATGGCCTCCTGGTTGCGGTCCATGTGGTAGAGCGCCACGCCGAGGTTCAATCGCGTGCGCGCCACGTGCGGCGCCAGGCGGGCCGCCTCGCGCAGGTGCTGCACGGCTTCCTCCCGGCGGCCGACGCGGAACAGGCACACGCCCAGGTTGTCATGCGCATCGGCGTAGGCGGGGTCCAGCCGCACGGCCTCGTAGAGGCGCGGCAGGGCATCTTCGGCCCGGCCGGCGTGCATGAGGGCCAGCCCCCAGTTGTTGTGCGGGGCCGCCAACTCGGGGTCCAGGCGAATCGCCTCGCGGCAGTGAGCAATCGCCCCATCCAGGCGGCCCTGGACGATAAGGACGGCGGCGAGGTTCCCGTGGGCGTCCGCATTGTCGGGGTCCGTCCGAAGTGCCTCCCGCAGTTCGTAGGCCGCCTCGTCCAGCCGGCCGAGACGATAGAGAGCAGCCCCGAGATTGGCACGGGCACAACCGCTATGAGGGGCCAGCCGAACGGCCGCGCGCAGGTGCTCCGCGGCTTCCTCGAAGCGGCCCTGCTTGTACAGGATGGCGCCCACGTTCTGACGGGACGTGCTGTGGTCCGGCTTGCTTCGCAGGGCCTCCTGGAAGTGCAGGAGGGCCTCCTCCAGTTGGCCCCGCTCAGCCAAGGCCGACCCCAGGTTGCCGTAAGCCAGGTAATTGCCGGGAACCGCGTCAGCCGCGCGGCGGAAGAGCGTCTCGCTGTCGGCCCAGTAACCCACCTGGCGCCACGTGAGCATCATGCATGCCGCGATAGCCGCCGCAGCCAGCGGCACAAGGATTTTCATGCGGTGACGCCAGCCTGCCGTCAGGTCGGCCGCCAGCCACGTCACCGCCACGAACACGCCGACGAGCGGCAGATACGTGTACCGGTCGGCCATGGCCTGCTCGCCCACCTGGACCAACCCGATGACCGGCATAAGCGTCCCCAGGTACCAGAACCATCCGACGGGCAGGTACGGTGCCGTATCAGAGCCGCGACCGTCAGGGAGCGGTGCCGTTCGGCGTCTCGCGGCCAGGAGGGCTAGCGCCGTCACGGCCGCCAGGAATGCTCCGGTCGCAGCGGCCTGCCAGAGCGGCCACGCCTTGTACGGATAGAAGACCGCCAGGCCGCTCGGCCAGAACGCTTTCGACAGGTACAAGACGTACGCGACCAGGGCGTTGGCCACGCGCGCATCGAGCGGGCACGACTCGCGCGGGACGACGGCCCCGCCCTCCGCCTGGGCCGCATACGTCAGCACCGAAGATGCCGCCGCCAGCACAAGGAGCGGCAACTTCTCCAGCACCAAGGACAACAGACGAGAGGCGGGAATCGGGAAACGGGAAACGGGAAACGAGAAACGAGAACCTGGAGCCCCGAACCTGGAACCTGGAACCGCCGTCAACCGCCCCAGCGGCCAGTAGTCCAAGAGGAGCATTACCAGCGGCAGGGTCACCAGCATCGGCTTGGCCATCAGGCCCAGGGCCAGCAGGGCGAAGACCGCGGCGTAACGCAGGCGCGACGGCCGCTCAGCGTGCCATGCGTACGCCAGCAGTGCCAGCAGGCCGAAGAACGTGCTAAGGACGTCCTTGCGCTCGGCGATCCACGCCACCGACTCCACGTGCAGCGGATGCAGCGCAAACAGGGCCGCCACGAAGGCGCTCGGCCACGGGCGCGACGTCATGCGCGCGAGCACCAGGTACACCAGCACGCTGTTGGCCGCGTGCAGGGCCACGTTCACCAGGTGGTGCCCGCCCGCCCAGAGTCCGAACAACTGGCAGTCCGCCATGTGCGACAGCCACGTCAGCGGATGCCAGTTGCCTATGTGGACCGTGGTGAACGCCCAGAGGATGCCCTTGGCCGTAAGTCCCGGCCGGACGTTCCAGTTGTCCCGGACGTAGCCGCCGTCGTCGAAGTTCAAGAACTCAAAACTGCTGACCGGCCAATAGACGGCGCCCACGGCCATGGTAAGCAGCGCAATAATGGCAAGGTCGCGTCGCACTCCGCACTCCTCACGGGTCGGCAGACCCGCCTCGCAAAGCGGGCGTCGCCGGGGACACCACCGACTCGGTTCCCTGGCGAACGGGCCGGCCAGCCTCGTAGGCCTGCCGGTGAGCATCAACGCGGGCGGCCAGATCGCCGCGGCCCACCGCAGATGCCAGGGCCGACGCTTCCCGCGCCGCGGCCACGGCCTCGGCGAATCGGCCGGCCTCGGCGTACGCTGCGGCCAGCGTGGCAAGGCAGCCGGGCTGCCGCCGGGCCGTCAGTGCGCAGGCCCGCTCGGCCAGGGCCACGGCCTCGGCCCCGTTGCGCAGGGCCGGGTCGGGGTCCGTCGCCCGAATCTGCGCCAATTGGTCGAGGGCAGGCACGAAATCCGGCTTGTGCCGCAGCGCCTCCCTGAGATACACGACCGCCTGCGCGGCGCCGCCGCGGTGGACCCAGCACACTGCCAGACTCGTCAGGGCCTCAAAGAAACCAGGGCGCAGGCGGATGGCTTCGTGCAGATGGTCGGCGGCTTCCGTCCAACGCTCCTGGACCATCAGGGCCAGGCCCCAGTTGTACTGCGGGTCAGCCCACTCCGGTTTCAGGCGGACCGCCTCGCGACAGTGTTCGACGGCCTCCTGCGGCATGCCCAGGACGATCAGTGCGGCGGCAAGGTTCGTGTGAGCGGCCGGCTGCCACGGGTTCAAACGCAGGGCGCGCCGCAGCACCTCGACCGCCTCCTGGTTCCTGCCCAGGCGGTACAGCCCCCCGCCGAGATTCGACAGGGCGCGGGGCCGGTCGGGCCTCAGGCGGACCGCCTCGCGCATATGCCCCAGGGCCTCGTCCAACCGGTCCATGCGGGCCAGGACCGCGCCAAGATTGTCGTGTGCGTCGGGATAATGGGGCCGCATCCGCAGCGCCTCGCGCAGCCAGGACGCCGAATCTTCCAACTGGCCGCAGTCGCCCAGCGCAACACCGAGGTTGTTTGCAGCCAATGCGTTTTCGGGTGTAACTCGCAACATGTGGCGGAATAACACCTCGCTGTCGGCCCAGTAGCCGACCTGCCGCCACGTGAGCGTCAGGCAGACCGCCACGGCCGCCACGCTCGCCAGCGCCGCCGCCTTCCGTCCGTGGCGCCAGCCCCTCGCCAGGTCCGCCGCGCCCCAGGCCGCCATGATGAATACGCCCACCAGCGGAACGTAGGTGTACCGGTCGGCCATCGACTGCTCTCCCACCTGCACCAGGCCGATGACCGGCACCAACGTTCCCAAGTACCAGAACCATCCCACGGCCAGATACGGCCGACGCCGCGCCGTATCAGAGCCGCGACCGTCAGGGAGCGGTGCCGTTCGGCGTCTCGCGGCCAGGAGGGCTAGCGCCGTCACGGCCACCAGGAATGCTCCCGCCGCCACCGGCTGCCACAGCGGCCGCTCACTCACATACGGATAGAACGCCGACAAGCCGCTCGGCCAGAACGTCTTGCCCAGGTAGGCAACATAGGCAACCAAGGCGTTGGCGAAACGGAGCGGCAGAGGGCACGCCTCCACGCCCGCCATCGCCCCGCCATGCGACTGGGCCACGTATGTAACCACCGACGACGACGCCGCCAGCACCAGGAGCGGCAACTTCTCAAGTCCAACGCGGAGTGCGGAATGCGGAGTGCGGAGTGAAAAACCAAACCGCCGCGCCTTCGCCGTCAACCCCGCATTCCGCACTCCGCATTCTTCACCTGCATTTCCCGTCAGCCGCCCCAGCGGCCACCAGTCAAGAAGCAGCATGACAAAGGGCAGCGTCACCAGCATCGGCTTGGCCATCAGCCCCAACGCCAGGAAGATGAACACGGCCGCGTACCGCCACACCGACGGCCGCTCCGCGTACCACGCGTACGCCAGAAGCGCCAGCAGGCCGAAGAAGGTGCTCAGGACGTCCTTGCGCTCCGCCACCCACGCCACCGACTCAACGTGCAGCGGATGCAGCGCAAACAGGGCCGCCACGAAGGCGCTCGGCCACTGCCGCGCGGTCATCCGCCTGAGCACAAGAAAAATCAGCACGCTGTTTGCCGCGTGAAGGGCCACGTTCACCAGGTGGTGCCCGCCCGCCCACAGGCCGAAGAGTTGGCAGTCCAGCATGTGCGACAGCCACGTCAGCGGATGCCAGTTCGCTTCGTGAAACGTGGTGAAGGCCCATCGCGCCCCCTCCGCCGTCAGGCCCTGCTGCACTTGCCAGTTATCAGACACATAAACATCGTCGTCGAAGTTGACGAACTCGTAGCGGCCGACCGGCCAGTACGCCGCCGCGCAGGCCAGGACCAGAAACCCCACGATTCCCAGGTCGCGTAGAGTTGTCACAGGTCGTTTCCAGTGCGCGGCAAAGACGCCGCAGGCGCCGCAGACGCCGGCGGCCCTGTGCCGCGACGGACCGGCCGGCCCGCCTCGTAGGCCAGGCGCCGGGCATCAATCCGGGCCGCAAGGTCGCGCTGCCCCTGCGCGACCGCCAGCGCCCAGGCCTCCTGCGCCGCGGCCACCGCTTCGGCGAACCGTCCGGCCTCGGCGTACGCCGCCGCCAGCGTGTCGAGATATACCGGGACCTGCCGGCCTGTCAAGGCACAGGCCCGCTCGGCCAGCGCCACCGCTTCTGCCCCGTTCCGGAGCGCCGCATCAGGGTCCGTCGCGCAGATGCCGGCCAGTTCGTCCAGGGCCGACAGGAAATCGGGCTTCAGCCGGAGGGCCTCGCGAAGGCGCCCCGCCGCCTCCCGGCTGCGCCCCAGGCGGGCCAGGCAGACGCCTGCGTTTCCGCGCGCGTCGGCGTAGTCGGGCCTCAGGCGAAGGGCCTCCTCCAGATGGGGCAGTGCCTCGGCCGGCCGCCCCAGTTCCATCAGCGCAAGGCCCCAGTTGTTGTGCGGAATCGGCTGCTCGGGACGCAGACGAAGCGCCTCGCGGCAGTGATAGACGGCCTCGTCCATCTTGCCCTGCGCAATCAGGACGGCGGACAGGTTGGCGTGGGCGTCGACCATGTCCGGCCGCAGGCGAAGGGCCTCACGCAGTTCCCCGGCCGCTTCCTGGTTGCGGCCAAGTTGGAACAGCGCGGCCCCGAGCCTGGAACGAGCCACGGCCCGCCGGGGCCGCAAGGCGACCGCCTTCTCGAGGTGCGGCAGGCCCTCCTCCGGCCGCCCCTTCAGCGAAAGGGCCATCCCGAGGTTCTCATGCGGATCCGCCGACTCGGGCCATATGCGCAGCGCCTCCCTGAAGTGGTAAATAGCATCGTCCAGGCGGCCGCGCGCAGCCAGAGCCGCTCCGAGGTTCCCGTGGGCCACGGCGTTGTCGGCCACCACCTCCAGCGCGTGGCGATACAGCGTCTCGCTGTCCGCCCAGTAACCCACCTGGCGCCACGTCAATATCAGGCAGGCCGCCAGGGCCGCCGCAGCCAAGGCCGAAAGCACCTTCAGCCGGTGCCGCCCTACGCCAAGCAGGAAACGGCCATGCTTTCCGAGCAGCGCGAAAGCATGGCACCCCTCCCAAGCAGGCCGTGCCACGTCGGCCGCACCCCAGGCAACAAGGATGAATATCCCCACGAGCGGCATGTACGTGTACCGGTCGGCCATCGACTGCCGCCCTACCTGCACAAAGCCGATGACCGGCACGAGCATGCCCAGGTACCAGAACCAACCCACCGCCAGATACCCAAGCGCCCTCCGCCGCGCCGCCCATATTACCAGCGCCGTAGCCGCAACAAGCGCAGCGCCCGACGCCAGCGGCTGCCACAGCGGACGGTCAATGACATACGGGTAGAATACGCACAGGCCGCCCGGCCAGAGCGTCTTTGCGAGGTACGTCACGTACGCCGTCGGCACGCTGGCGAGGCGTCCGGCCAACGGAAGGGTCTCCGTGGAGAGAACCGCCCCGCCCTCCGCCTGGGCCGCGTACGTGATCACCGACGATGCCGCTGCAAGCACCAACAGCGGCACCTTCTCAAGTGCAATGCGGAGTGCGGAGTGCGGAGTGCGGAGTGAGAACCCGAACCGCTGCGCCTTTGGCGTCAACTCCGCATTCCGCACTCCGCACTCCGCATTCCGCGTCAGCCGCCCAAGCGGCCAGAAGTCCAGAAGCAGCATGACAAAAGGCAGCGTCACCAGCATCGGCTTGGCCATCAGGCCCAGCGCCAGCAAGATGAAAACCGCCGCGTACCGCCCCAACGACGGCCGCGCCGCGTACCAGGCGTACGAGAGGAGCGCCAGAAGCCCCAGGAACGTGCTCAGGACGTCCTTGCGCTCGGCCACCCACGCTACAGACTCGACGTGCAGGGGATGCAGGGCGAACAGGGCCGCCACGAAGGCGCTCGGCCACCGCCGCGCCGTCATCCGCGCGAGCAACAGATACACGAGCACGCCGTTGGCCGCGTGCAGGCAAAGGTTCACCAGGTGATGCCCCCCCGCCCAGAGACCGAACAACTGGCAGTCCGCCATGTGAGACAGCCACGTCAGGGGGTGCCAGTTCGCCTCGTGCAGCGTGGTGAAGGCCCACGCCGCACCCCGAGCCGAGAGGCCCTGCTGCACAACAGGATTATCATATATGTATGTATTGTCATCCAGGTTGATGAACTCCGCGAGCGCGACCCCCCCGTACGCGGCCGCGGCCGCCAGGACGAGAAAGCCGATGATGGCCAGATCGAGTCGCACGGTCATCCTTCCAGAGCCGCGACCGTAAGGGAGCGGTGCAGTTGCGCACGCCGCCCCAAGGCGCCGCTCCCTTACGGTCGCGGCTCTGATGTTGGCGCCGGCGGCTCGGCGCCGCGCCGGACTGGCCGGCCCGCCTCGTAGGCCAGGCGGCGGGCGTCGATGCGGGCCGCCAGGTCGCGCTGCCCCTGCCGGGCGGCCAGCGCCGAGGCCTCCCGCGCCGCGGCCACGGCGTCGGCGAACCGCCCCGCCTCGGCGTACGCCGCCGCCAGCGTGTCCAGATAGGCGGGGTTCTGCCGGCCCGTAAGGGCGCAGGCCCGCTCGGCCAGCGCCACCGCCTCGGCCCCGTTCCTGAGCGCCGCGTCCGGGTCCGCCGCGCGGATGCGGGCCAGTTGGTCAGCCATGTCACCCCAGTCCGGACGCAGGCGCAGCGCCTCGGCAAGGTGAGGCGCAGCCTCGGCCGTCCTGCCCTGTGCGGCCAGGACCCATCCGAGGTTCTTCTGCGCGTCGGGAAGGAAAGCGTCCATCCGCACTGCCTCGCGGAAGCAGGCGATGCCCTCTTCCGCGCGGCCGGCGGAAACCAGGGCGAACCCCAAGTTGTTGTGCGCCTTGGCGTCGTCCGGCCGGAGACGCACCACCTCCGCCAGAGGGCCGACGGCCCCCCCGAAGTCGCCCTTTCGCAGCAGGGCCACGCCCAGACTGCGATGCACGTCGGCCCTGTCCGGCCGAAGCGTTGCGGCCCGGCGGTAGTGGGCAATGGCCTCGTCCAGCCGTCCGAAACTCAGCAGCAGGCCCGCCAGGTTATCATGGCCCCCCGCGTTGTCCGGGTCAAGCCGCACCGCCTCGCGGTAGTGGGCCATGGCCTCGTCGCGGCGGCCCTGGGCCTCCAGGATGACGCCGAGGTTGCTGTACGTCATCGCATCATCGGGCTTCAGGCTCAGGGCCTGGCGGTACACCGCCACCGCTTCATCCAGGCGCCCCTGCATGTGCAGGACGTAGCCCAGGCCGCTGTAGGAGGCCAAGTCGGCGGGGTCCAGGCGGATCGCCTCGGCCAGATGGGTGGCGGCCTCGGAGAACCGCCCTTCGCCCAGCATGCCCGCCCCCAGGTGAAAGTGCGCCAGGGCGCTCCCCCGGATCACCGCCAGGTTGCGGTGGAAGAGCGTCTCGTTGTCGGCCCAGTATCTCGCCTGGATGCGGGCCGCGACCGCCAGCGCCGCCAGCACGGCCGCCGATCCCACGGCAAGCAGGAAACGGCCATGCTTCCGCAGCGGCGCAAAAGCATGGCACGCCTCCCACGCCCCCCACGACACCATCAGGAATACCCCGATCAGCGGCACGTACGTGTACCGGTCGGCTATCCACTGGCGCCCCACCTGCACCAGGCCGATGACCGGCACGAGCGTGCCAACGTACCAGAACCATCCCACGGCCAGGTACCCAAGCGCGACCCTCCGCGCCGCCACTACGACCACCACCGTAACAACCGTCAGGAATACCGCCGCGGCAACCGGCTGCCACACGGGCCGGTCCGCCACGTACGGGTAGTAAACCGTCAGGCCCTGCGGCCAGACCGTCTGACCGAGGTATGCCACGTACGCCACCAGGGCGCTGGAGACCCGCGACGAGAAGGAAATCGCGTGGCCGAAGCGCATCGCGCCGCCGGCCTGCTGGGTGACATAGGTCAGCACGCTCGCCGCCGCCGCGAGGGCCAGCAGGGGCACTTTCTCCAGTACAACGCGGAGTGCGGAATGCGCAGTCCGGAGTGAAAAAGCAGACCGTTCAGCCTTTGCCGTCAACCCCCCACTCCGCATTCCGCATTCCGCATTCCCCGTCAGCCGGCCCAGCGGCCAGAAGTCCAGCAGCAGCAGCACCAGCGGCAGCGTCACAAGCATCGGCTTGGCCATCAGGCCCAGCGCCAGCAGGCCGAAAACCGCCGCGTATCGGACCACGCTCGGCCTCCGCGCGTACCAGGCGTACGCCCCCATCGTGAGAATCCAGAAAAGCGTGCTCAGCACGTCCTTGCGCTCCGTGACCCACGCCACCGACTCCACGTGCAGCGGGTGCAGCGCGAACAGGGCCGCCACGGCCGCGCTCGGCCAGCGGGCCCCCGTCATCCACGCGAGGACCAGAAAGAGCAGCACCACGTTGGCCACGTGCAGCGCCAGGTTCACCTGGTGGTGCCGGCCGGCGCTCATTCCAGCAACGTGTGCAACGGCCATGTGCGAGAGGCGAGTCAGGGGCATCCAGTTGGCGTCTTCCGTGGCCGTCAAGGCCCAGGCGATGCCGTGCCACGTCAGGCCGCCGAGCACGTAGGGGTTCTCGTACACGTCGCTGGGGTCATCGTAGATGGTGAACTCGAAGCCGCCCACCGGCCAGTACACGGCCACGGTGACCGCCGCCAGCAGAATCGCCAGGCCCAAGTTGAAATTCTGGCGCACGGTCACGGCCCTCCGCCCGGAGGCCGGCCGCCGCCCGGCGCGGGCGTCGCCGCAGGCGCTCCCGCCGGCGAGCGCCGCAGGTCCGCGAGGCGCTCTTCGCAGCGGGCTGCCATGTCCTGGCGCCCCTGGCGCCTGGCGGCATCGGCGCAGGCGCGGTACCAGTGAGCGGCCTCGTCGCTCCGGCCGACGATCCTGAGAACCTCGGCCAGGTTGCCCATCGCCGGCAGGTCCGAAGGATCGGCCCGGAGGGCCGCGAGGAACTCCCCGATGGCATCTTCCGCCCGGCCCTGGGCCGCCAGGATGCTCCCGAGGTTCGTCCGGGCGCGAGTCAGGTCCGGCCGCACGCGCAGGGCCTCGCGGCAGTGGTAGGCGGCCTCGTCCAGGCGGTCCTTCCCGATGAGAATAACCGCCAGGTTCGCGTGGGCCGGGGCGAAATCGGGCGCCAGACGCAGCGTCTCGCGGTAGTGCGCCAGCGCCTGGTCGGCCTCGCCGCGGTCTTGGAGGATGTTGCCCAGGTTGTTGTGGGCGATCCAGGCGTCGGGGTTGCTGGCGAGGGTGTGCCGCCAGAGCGTCTCGGCGTCCTCGTAGGCGCCGCCGCCGTGCCACGAGATCGCCGCCAGGATCGTCAGGACGCCCGCCGCCGCGACGGCAGCCGCGCGGCGGCCCCACGGCGGCATCCTCGCGGCCGCACGCGCCGCGGCCCCCGCCCCCACGGCCACGAGGCCCAGCGCCGCCAGGTACGGCATGTGGCTGGCCACATAATAATACGCATACCAGTACACGTTTACGAACCCCAGCGCGGGCGAAAGCATCACGACGAAAAAAAGGACCCCGACGAGCGGCCCCGGGCCCAGCCGGCGCCTCGCCAGGGCCAGCGCCGCCACCACGCCCGCCGCCCCCGCCGGAAACAGGTACTGCCGCCAGTCCCCCGCGTCCACCTGCCACTTCGGGTACACAAAGCACAAGTCCTGCGGCCAGGCGAGTTTGCCGGCGTAGAACCACAGCGCCCGCCCGGCGATGAGCACGCGCTCCGCCGGCGCGTAGCCGAAAGCCTCTCCGGAAGCCCCCACATGGCGGTACTGCACCCAGATCGTCACTGCCGCCATCGGCGCCGCCAGCGCAAGATACGCCGCCGCGGCCGCCGCATCGCGCCACGTCGGGCGCCCGCGCTTCCACCATGCCAAGAGCGGCAGCGCCGCCGCCAGCGCCATCGTCATCGGCTTGGCAAGCATCGCCGCCGCGTACGCCGCCAGCGACAGGCCGTAGAAACTTGCGCCGCGTCGGCCGCCGCCCTCGTCCGCCGCCTCGACCGACCGCACGAAGCACCACGCCGCAAGCAGGGCGAAAACCCCCGACAGCACGTTCTTCCGCTCCGCCACCCACGCCACCGACTGCACGTTCAGCGGATGCACCGCGAACACCGCCGCCGCCAGCCACGCCCCCGGCACCGCCAGCCGCCGAAGAATCCGCCACGCCAGCACCGCGACCGCCGCGTGCAGCAGCACGTTGTCCGCGTGATACCCAGCCGGCCACAGGCCCCACAGCCGGTACTCCAGCCACCACGAGGTGTACGTCAGCGGGTAGTAGTCGAGGTTGGCCCGAGGGTCAATCCACGAGCGGCCGAGGCCTTCAAGGCTGCGGATGTTACGGTTGTCGGTCAGCAGCGCGTCGTCATCCCAGACGAACCCGCCGCGCATCGCCGGCACGTAGGCCGCCAGCGTCAAGACCAACAGCGCGGCCCCCGCCGAAAGCGGGCGCACCAACTCCGTCCTGGTTGTCCGAACCCAGTCGAAGGGCATTCCGCACCACACAGACTATCGGCGATGTCAGGGCATTCTACTCAGGAAACAAGGGCCGGAGAACTGTGAGGCTCTCAGCGGCCGCGCGATCGGGCTCGTCGGCGTAGGTGTACAGTTCCACCGCCGCGGCGCCCGCGTAGCCGATGTCGTCCAAGGCGCGCCGGATGGCGGCGAAATCGATCTCGCCCAGGCCGGGAATCAGATGGTAATGGCGGCGGCCCTGGATGTCTTCCAGGTGGAGGTGCTTGAGGCGCCGGCCGAGAACTCGGGCCGATTCCGCCGGGTCGTCGCCCGCGCAGCGGGCGTGGCCCACGTCGAGGTTCGCGCCGAGACGCGGGTGGTCCACCTCGTCCAGCAGCGCCGCCAGGTCGGCCGTGGTCTCTAGGAACTGGCCCGGCTCCGGCTCCAGCGCCACCTCGACGCCCGCCAGGTCGGCCATGCGGACCACTTCCTCCAGGCCGCCCAGGAGCCGCCGGCGCAGCACGTCCGGCGGGCCCACGGGCAGCCCCAGCGCCTCCAGGTCGCCCGGCCGGCCTCCCGTGACGGTCACCACGGGGGCGCCCAGGACGTTCGCCAGGGCCATCACCCGGCGAATGATGCGCAGCCGGTCCTGGCGGTGGACCTCGCTGGGAGAAATCAAACTAGGTTCAAACGTGAGCGCCTGCGGCAGGGGCCGGAAGTAGCCCATCGCCGTGTTGCCGTTGACGGCCACGCAGCGCAAGCCCAACGAATCAAGCCGCTCCCTAAGACGCCGCGCCTGATGTTCCGAGTACTCCGGCGGCCAGGCATGCGGCGAATCGGCCAGGACCTCCACCGCCCGGTAGCCGGCGGCCGCGATGCGGTCGCACGCCTCCGGCAGCGTGAACTTCGTGTAGGCGTTCGTGCTGAAAGCGAGTTGAATCATCGGCGCCTCTCCACTGAAGGCACGGCCCCCGGTGGTACCACAACGCAACTCGGCACTGTGCGCGGTGGGTCTCCCACTTTGCGCGGTAGGTCTCCCGACCCACCGCGCCAGAATGTGCGCGCGTTTAGAGCGTCATAAGCCCCGTCAACGCGGCGGGTATCCGAGCCGCGACCGTAAGGAAGCGGAGCCGTCGCTCGGCACAGAGTCACCGCTCCCTTACGGTCGCGGCTCCGACGTAGAAGGCCGCCAGTTCCTCGGGCGGATACAGCCATACCGCGTACTCGCGGTTCCGGAGGACGGCATTGTAACGCAGCCATCGCACGATGCGCTCCAAATCCGCCCGGGCGGCAGGCGGCCCGGAGGGGTCCAGCGCAGCCAGAACCGCGTTGATTTCGTGGGTGCGCAAGTACGCCCTGTGCCGCTCATCGCGCCGGAGGGCCGGCATCTGCGCAATGAGCCGCCCCTTCTCGCCCGCAAGGGCCCCAAACTCCGGCCGCCCGCGCGCGGGCTCCGGCAGAAGCCGGTCGGGATTGAACCGCCAGTCGCGGACCCGCCGCCGGGCGCGCTCCAGGTCACCCGGCGTTGCAGGGTAAGCCTCAAGCGGCAGGTGGACCGTGCACGAGGCCAGGGTGGTTTCCGGCGGCCGGACGCCCCAGAGACGCTCAAACATCGCATCCGCGACCTTGTCGTACAGCGCCCCGCCGAGGCCGTGGACGAACACGTCGCCCAGGGCCAGACGGGCAAAGAGCGTCATCGCCAGGGCCCGCGGACGGATTCTCCAGCCGGCCCGGCGCAACCCGGCAAGGCGCGCCGCCAGGACCCGCGCATCGCCGACTTCGGCCGCGCTGAACGTGGCGACGGCCTCGCCATCGGCCAGCAACACCATCGCGGCCGGCCGCGCCGCTTGCGAGGCGCGTGCGCGGGGCTCGGGATCGCCTTGCGCCTCGACCCACATCCGCCGCCGCCGGCCGCCCGCGCGCCAAATCCACAGCGGCAGTTCCACGCGACGGCCGTCGCGCCCCAGGTCCGGCACCGGCTGTGCAGCGCTGCGCTCGCGGTAGGCGCGGCGGTACTCGGCGAGCGCCCCGTTGTAGGCGGCATGAACGGACTCGTGCCCGTCCAGCATCCAAGCGACGAAGAAGCGGAACGACTCGGTATCGGCCAGGGCCGAGACGGGAAGTTCCAGGTTCCGCAGGCCCGACTCCTCCTCGACGCGGCGGCGGGCTATGCTGAGCGCTTCGCCGAGGCTCGCGGCCGCGGGCGCTGCCGCTTCAATGGCGGCAGCCCACCGGCGAAGCGGGTCGGCGCATGGCGGCGGCACGTGGCGCAGGGCCTCGTCAAACGCCGCGGCGCGCAGGCGCTCGGACGGCTCCTCCTCGAACGCGGCGCCGCCGGCGGGCGGCGCGAGCGCCACCTCGGACAAGCGTATCTCGTCGGTTCCGCTGCCGGCCGCAGCACGCTCCGGAAACCGCAGCACGTGCCCGTGCGCCGCGTCGTTATCCACGACGAGGTTCACGGCCGCGCCGCCGACGGCCTGCGCCAGGCGCCCCGCGAGGAAGTTCTTCATCCACACGCCGGGATGGAAGGGCTGCGGCTGGTGGCCTGTGACGATAAGCGGCGCGTCCTTGCGCCAGGCGGCGGCCGCGAGGCCCCACCGCTTGGTTGTGCGACGGGCAAGGCCGGCGAGTTCGGCCCGTGCGGCCGCGCGGAACTCCTGCACCGGCCGCCCTGCCAGGTCGAACGCATACGAGGCCAGCAGGAGGCGGTTGCGCTCCACCAGCGCCGCCAGGTCGGCCGCGGCCGGACGAGTGTAAACGCCGCCGTCCTGCCGCGGCACGCGGAAGTACTCACGCTCGATGGGACTCACGGGCCGCCCCCCTGCGCGCCAGCTTTGCGCGGCGGGTCTCCGGACCCGCCGCGCACCCCGCCCCCGTGTGCATTCTCGGCCTCCCACGCGGCCAGTTCCCGGTCCATCACCGCAAGGTAGTGCCGCAGGCGGACGCGCGGGTCGTCCAGCCCGCCGCGAAACGTGCGCGACGGATCGACATACGCCAGTCGCACCGGCACCTCCCGCACCCGGAGGCCCTGCCGCGCGGCCTGCACCCAGAACTCCAGCGGCATGGCGTAGCCCCGCTCCGTCAAGTGCAGCCGCCCGAGGGCCGCCACGCGGTAGGCCTTGAAGCCGCAGAAGGCGTCGGTCAGCCGGTACGGCGTCACGCGCGCCAGGATGGCGCTGATGACAACGTTAACGCTGCGGCGCTCCTCCGGCACGGGCGATGTCCGCAAACTATCCGGCAGATAGCGCGAGCCGGAGACCACGTCGACGTCGCCCCTGGCGGCCTCGGCCAGAAAGAGGTCGATGGCCGCCGGGTCGTGCTGCTCGTCGGCGTCCAGCGTGATGACCCAGTCGAACCGCCGGTGGATGGCGATGGCAAAGGCGTCGATGAGGCTCTTCCCGTACCCCTCGTTCGCGTCGTGGTGGTGCACCTCGACGAACGGGTGGGCGTCGAGGATTTCGGCGCTGTGGTCGGTCGAGCCGTCGTCTATCGCCAGGATTTCCGGCGAATAGCGGACCATCTCCGCCAAGACCCGCTCCAGGTGCTTCTCTTCGTTGAAGACCGGGATGGCGATGAGGCTGCGCATGGTTCATCCGTTCAACGACAAACCCCATGCTACGGGGCCGCGGGCGGATGCGTCAAGCGGGCAGACGCGGGCCGAAATGACGAATGACGAAGCCCGAATGACGAATCAATGACGAAACGGCAATGACAAGACGCGGCGCGGCCGCCCTTCGCCCTTCATCATTGCCCTCTCGTTCGTCATTCGGGCTTCGTTATTCGGACTTGTTTCTGGGAAAGATGCGAACGAGAACAACGCCGTGCGCCAGCACGCGGGCCTCCAGCGCGCCGTCGAAGACGCCCAGATCCCTCTGCCGCCACAGGTCGCGCACGCGGTGGGGGCTGCGAAGGCCGAGGTCCGACCAGCGGGCGACCACGGCGCGCGGCTCATCCGCGAGGTTAAAGAGGCCCACGGCCAGGGAACCGTCTTCCATCGGCTTGGCCAAGACCTGCGTCGGCCCCTCGGCAGCCGCGCGGCCGGCCTGGCGGCCCAGCGGGTCCTGGTTCACCTCCAACACTTCATCATTCGTTACAAGGTTCAGCGTGAAGGCGTCGAGATTCTGGAGGTCGCAGCCCAGAAGGAGCGGCGCGGCCAGGAGGCACCACAGCGAGATGTGCGCGTACTGCTCGTTCGGCGTGAGGAGAGTCGGGCGAAGGCTCGGCCCCCAGCCGACGCGGCCCACGACCAGCATGTCGGGGTCGTTCCACCGGCCCGGCCCGGCCAGCGGCCGCCACTTGTCCTGCGAGAAGCCGATGCCGGAGACGGACTCCCACGTGTCGGTGATGTCGCCCGTGGTGCGCCACGAGTTGGCGAGTTCCGCCCACGTGGCCGCCAGTTCAAAGGGGGCCGAGTTGGAAAGGCTGAAGACGATGTCGCGGCCGCAGTCGCGCAGGGCCTCGGCCATCTCGCGGGCGTGCTCCACATCGTTGGGCTTCCAGTCGTACTTGAGGTAATCCACGCCCCAGGCCGCGAACCGGCGGGCGTCGGCCGCCGCGAACGAGACGGCCCCGAAGGCGTGGCCCTTCTCCGTCACGCGGCCGTCGTCGGTGTCGGCCGACCCGCCCGCGAAGCCCGCGTACGAGGTCTTCCAGGGCGTGGAATAGATGCCCAGTTTCAGGCCCAGCCCGTGGACGTAGTCGGCCAGTGCCTTAAGGTCGCCCATGCGTTCCTTGGGCTGAAGGGCGTACTCCGGCGGCCTGCG
>VGYT01000013.1 GCA_016872895.1 Planctomycetota bacterium | reverse complement strand
TTCCGACGCATCAAGTTTTGTTACGAGCGTTGGGGCAAACATTTTCAGGCGTTTCACGATCTGGCCGCCAGCATCATTTGCTTCAACCGCCTCCGGCAAGTGACCGGAGGGCTGTGAAACAGCTTCTTAGCCGCCGCGCTTGCGCGGTTTAGCCGCCGCGCTTGCGCGGCGCGATAGGCCCCGGATCGCGCACGCCGCCGACGGGCTCCATCCCGGCCTGCAAGAACTACGTGTCGGGAAACAGGACGTTCGATTCGTCGGCCCCGGCGGCCTGGGGCCAGATCTCCTGCCGCAGGGCCATCAGGCGCTGGTAGGCGATCTTGGGGTGCAGGTCCTTCCTGAGAAGGCCGCCGTGGGGCAGTTCGTGGGGCTGGTGGTCCGCGAAGTCCCGCCACGAGACGGCGTGGACGAAGGGCTTCGACACGGCGACGCGGTAGAAGCCGGCGAGCCACTCGGCCTGGACGGTCTCGTCCCAGGGCTTGTTCCAGGCGCCGCCCGCGCCGGGCTTGTGCGCGGCGCCGCCGAGGGCTGCCGCCGGGTCGGCCGCGCCGCCCGACGGCACGCCCACGGCCGTCAGGTGGAGGGGCTTGCCGAGTGCGCCGAAGCGGTCCAGCAGGTCCGAGATTTCCATGAGGTCGCGCACGTGGCAGCCCGGCGCCGCGGCGCCCAGGAGCACCTGGAGCCCGACGGCGTCGAAGACGGCCCCGGCGTTGATACACATTTCCGCATAATGATACGGCCATATTGAGTGCTGGTTCAGGGCGTAGTATTCGCCCCAGGGCTGCACCAGGTCCAGGACGACCTGCGCCGCCGCGTCGGTGCGCTTGACGGCGTGGCAGCAGACCCTCGTGACCTCGATGAGGCGGTCGAGCGAGAAGCCCAGGCAGTTCTCCACGTGGAGGCCCGTGGCGGCCTCCCACGAGTCCACGCGGCCGCGGTACCGCCGCACGCACTGCTCGATGTGGTCGAACACCAGGTCCCGCACGGTCTCGAAGTCGTTCTCCCAGACGTAAATCCAGTCGGGGAGGTGGGCGGGGGTGAACCGCACGAGCGACCCGCCGCAGATGGCGACGCCCTTGGCCTCGAGCCACTGTATCCAGTCATCGTGCCATTTCCATTCATACTCGTGCTCTCGCGGCTCTATCGCGCGCCACACCAGGGGCACCGTGGCGCAGTTGAAGGCGGCGCCGAAGCGCTGCTGGGCCCGCTCGTGGCGGTCGGAGACCTCCCAGTGGCAGCCGACGTCGACCCTGCCGAGTTCGCCCCGCCGCCGCCTCAAGGACAGGCCGTGGCCGGCGTCTTCCAGGGCCAATTGCTCGCCCAGGGCGACCGCGCGGGCCAGCGCCTCCTCCGCCAGGTCGCCGGACACGCGCGCAGAGTCCTGGACCGTCTGCGCCTGCGCGAGCAGCCGCTTGACCTCGCGCAGGCCCTTCTCGACCGCCTCCGACGGGCCGCCGTACATGTACCCCCACTCGTCGCGCTTGCGCCACACGTCGGCTATGCGCCCGCGGGCCAGTTCCAGCGTCAGCAGGTACGGCTCCTCGCGGTCCGGCAGCAGGGCCGTCCGAAGCATCACGCACGCGCCCGTGCGCACCGGCCAGGGGATGTTCAGCGACCCCAGCCCCTGGCTCCGCCGGTCGCAGAACAGCAGGCCCGTTTCGGCCGCGTACTGGAGCCGCGCGCGGATGGGCTGGCCCTCCTGGCTCGTCAGGTACATGGCGTCCAGGTCGAGCGCCGCGGGCGACTTGCCGTCGATGAGCACACGGAATGTCAGCACGTCGGTGGTTCCCGGTGGCGGCGTGCGGCCGCCGGTCGCGATTTCAGAACGGTGATTATAAGGGCGGCCAGCGGGGCCTCAATCAAAAAGAACGCCGACTGGTAAACGCGCGGGCGAATAGACTTGACGGCCTCGGCGCACGCGGGCTAAAAAGGTGCGCACAACACCGGAGCAAACGCATGGCCGTCGCCGTCCGCGAGACGCACCTGGACTGGCCGCTGCGCCGCGGCAAGGTCCGCGACGTGTACGACCTGGGCGACCGGCTGCTCCTGGTCGCCACCGACCGCATCAGCGCCTACGACGTGGTCATGCCGACGCCCATCCCCGACAAGGGGCGCCTGCTGACGGCCCTCAGCCTGTGGTGGTTCGACTTCCTGGCGGACCTGACGCCGAACCACCTGGTAACCGCCGACGTCGGCCTCATGCCGCCCGCAGTCCGCGCCCACGCCGACGCCCTCCGGGGCCGCACCATGCTCTGCCGCAAGGCCAGGGTCTTCCCCGTCGAGTGCGTCGTCCGCGGGTACCTGGCGGGGTCCGGCTGGAAGGAGTACCAGGCGGGCGGCACGGTGTGCGGCGTCCCGCTGCCGGCGGGCCTGCGGCAAAGCGACCCCCTGCCGCAGCCCATTTTCACCCCGGCCACGAAGGCGGAGACGGGCCACGACGAGAACATTTCGTTCGCGCGGGCCTGCGAGATCATCGGTCGCCAGGCGGCCGCGACCCTGCGCGACCGCAGCCTGGCGATCTACCGGAAGGCCGCCGAGTACGCCCGCACGCGCGGCATAATAATCGCCGATACGAAGTTCGAGTGGGGCGAGGCCGACGGCGAAATCATTCTCGTCGATGAAGTGCTCACGCCCGACTCGTCGCGTTTCTGGCCCGCCGACACGTACCAGCCCGGCCGCGACCAGCCCAGTTTCGACAAGCAGTTCCTCCGCAACTGGCTCGACACGCTCGCCTGGTGGAACCGCACGCCGCCCGGACCGGACCTGCCGGACGACATCGTGGCCAGGACTCGCGCCAAGTACGTGGAGGCGTACGAGCGGCTGACGGGCAACCGCTTCGCGTAAGGGCAATCGAGCCGCGGCTGCAAAGCCGCGGCTATCTGCGACAAGGGCGTCCATCCCATGTCCGACCTTACCGTTCGCACGGCGGGCGAGTCTCACGGCCCGGCCGTCGTGGCCCTCATCGAGGGCCTGCCGGCGGGCCTGCCGGTGGACATCGCACGCATCGACGCCGACCTTGCCCGCCGCCAGGGCGGTTACGGCCGCGGCGGGCGCCAGCAGATCGAGCGCGACCGCGCCGAAATTCTCGCGGGCGTCCGCCGCGGCCGCACCCTGCCCGGCCCCGTGGTCCTGGTGGTCCGCAACCGCGACGCCCGCCTTGACCAGGCCGAGCCGGTCTTCCGTCCGCGGCCCGGCCACGCCGACCTGGCGGGCGCGCTGGGGTTTCTCGACGCCGACGTGCGCAGCATCCTGGAGCGCGCCAGCGCCCGCGAGACGGCCGGCCGCGTGGCCGCAGGGGCCCTCGCCAAGGCCCTGCTGGCCGAGTTCGGCGCCGAGGTCCTGGCGTACGTTGTGCGCATCGGGCCGGCGGCCGCCGAAGTGCCGGCCGACCTGGCGGATCGCCGACGCCGCCGAGACGCAAGCGACCTGTACTCGCCCGACCCGCGGGCCGACGCCGCCATGAAGGCCGCCATCGACCGGGCCCGCGACGCCGGCGACACCCTGGGCGGCATCATCGAGTGCGTAGCGGCGGGCCTGCCGCCCGGCCTCGGGCGCCACACGCAGTGGATCGAGAAACTCGACGGGCGGCTGGCGCAGGCGGTGATGAGCATCCAGGCCGTCAAGGGGGTGGAACTCGGCCTGGGCTTCGCCGCCGCAGAGCGCCCGGGCAGCCAGGTGCACGACCCGATTCTTTACGATGCGGCGCTCGGCGACTCGCCGGGCCTGGGCTTCGTGCGGCCGACGAACAACGCGGGGGGCCTTGAGGGCGGCATGACGAACGGCCAGCCGGTGGTGCTGCGGGCCGCGATGAAGCCGATATCGACCCTCGCCCGGCCCCTGCCCTCGGTGGACCTGCGGACGCGCCGGCCCGAGGAGGCCGCTTTCGAGCGGAGCGACGTGTGCGCCGCCCCGGCCGCGAGCGTCATCGTGGAGGCCGTCGTGGCGACGGAACTGGCCGGGGCGATGGTCCGCAAGTTCGGCGGCGATTCGCTCCGCCAGATGAAGGCCGCCTACGAGGCCTGGCGCCGCGCGGCACAGGACTTGTCGTGATTGCGGATGGCTGTCGCCCCGCCCGCGCACGCGCGGCGCTCGTTGACCAGCCCCCGGCGTAAGCCGGGGGTCGGCGGCGCAGGAGCACCGTCGTTCAGCCGTCGCCGGTACGGCGACGGGCGGCGGCGCAGCGTCGCCCTCCGCCTGGCGGGGGGCCAACCAGGGCGGGGCGTTCGCCGGCGGCGCATTTCCCGGCCGGCGGTTCATGCACAAATGTATCTGCGAAAAAAACACCTGCGCTGGGCCGTGGCCGCCGTGCTGCCGGTCGCAGCCGCCGCGATCGCCGTCGCGATGACCGCGTGGGGGCTGCGGGTCCGCGGGCACGCTCGGGCCGCGGCGGCGGAACTGGAATCGCGCCTGCGGTGCCGGGCCGTGGTGACGGCCCTGCGGCCCACGGGGCCGGCATCGGCCGTCGCCGGGGCGGTTGACCTGGCGTGGACCGCCGGCGGCGGGCGCCTGGCCCTGCGCATGGAAGACATCAAGGCCGAGTCGAACGCCTACGGCTGCCACGTCCGCGCGGCTCGCGGGATACTGGCGCTGGAAGGTCCCGCCCCGCTTGAGACCCTGGCGGCCCTGAACCAGCGGCTCGTTCAGCCGGCAGGCGCGCCGGGCCTGGCGTCGCTCGTGGTGGAGCGGCTGGACGTGCGGCTGGACGTGGGCGGGCGGATGCTGCGCACGAGCATCCAGGCCGTCGCCCTCTCGAACATGACCGCGTACACGGTCACGCTCGTCCGGCCAGAGACAAAGAACGCCGCGCTCCTGGGCCGCGGCGAAGACACGCTCCTGCGGAAACTGGCGGTGATGCGCCTCAACCCGGCGTCGGAGCGCGGCGTGCTGGAGTACGTGAAGGCCGACATTGTCAGCCTCGCGCTCGGCCGGACGGCCGCGGGCGAGCCGAGGGCGGATGCGGCGATTGCCGGGGCGCTCGACCTGGAGGCCGAGTACGAGCCGGCCGACCCCGCCAGGCCCGCGCACCTGCGGGCCGCCCTGCGCGACCTCGACCTTGAGCCGTGGACGCGCAGCATGCCGGGCGGCCCGATGACGGGGCGGGCGGCGCTCTTACTTTCCTGCGACCGCCCCGCGCACGGGCCGGCGGAACTGGAGTTGAGGCTCGACTCAGGCGGCGGCCAGATCAGCCCCGCGCTGCTTGAGTGGCTGGAGACGCTCCCGGCGGGCCTGAAGGCCGGGGCGACCGCCGGCGGCGGGCCGCTGGAGTTCACCGGCCTTTGCCTGCGCGTGCGCGTGACCGGGAACCGCGCGCGGTTCGAGGGGCCGGCGGACGCCGGCGGCATGGCGCCGATTATGACCGCGCGCGTGGGCGGCGTAGAGGTGCCGCTGGTGCGGGCGTCAAGCCGTCAGTTCGACGTGCAGGAGGCCTGGCCGCCGCTTGCGCAGGCGCTCGGACTGGACGGCGCCGGGCCGCTCGTTGATTAGCCCCCGGCACAAGCGGGGGGGTCGGCGTCGCGTCGCTCACTGACTAGCCCCCGGCGTAAGCCGGGGGTCGAGTTCGCGCCGCAGTGTTACGAAGACAGGAAGATTTCCACGCGGCGGTTCCTGGCTTTTCCGTCGGGGGTGGTGTTCGGCGCGATGGGCTGCGACTCGCCGACGCCCCTGGTGGTGATGCGGCCGGCGGCGACGCCGGCGGCCTTAAGGACAGCCGCGACCGCCTCGGCGCGGGCCTCGCTGAGGCCCTGGTTGGTGGCCGCCTTGCCGAGTTCCTTGAGGCGCGCAATCGTGGGCGGCTTCTTGACCGGGTCGTTGTCCGTATGGCCGAAGATGCTGATGCGGAGCATCTTGGCCGCGTCGCCGGTGAGGATGGCGCCGAGTTTCGTCAGCGCGGCCTGGGCGTCGGGCTTGACGGTCTCCGAGCCGCTGTCGAACGTCAGGTCGGCCTTGAATCGCAGGCGGCCGGTGGCGGCGTCGAAATCGAAGACGTCCGGGTACTGCTCGGCCAGGGCCTGGATTTCGATGGCCACCTTCTCGGGGATGCCCACGCCGCTGACGACGGGCGCGCGCTTCGCGAGGTCGCCGTAGGCCTTCGTCAGTTCGTCGAACGCGCGTCGGGTGGCGTCGCGTTCCTGCCTGAGTGCGGCGATGAGGTCGTCCTTTTCGGCCAGGAGGCGGTTGACGTCGCCGGAGCGGGCCGTCATGGCCGCCACCCGCTCGTTCAGCCCTGCAAGTTGGGCGTCTTTCTCCTGGATGGTTTTTTCCTGCCCCCGGTTCATCATGAGGAGGGCGTTATACTTCTTCTCGTCCACGCACCCGACCGACATGAAGGCCGACAGCCCCACGACGGTCACCATCATGGCCACCGCAACCCGATGCATGCTGCTCTCCTTTCCTGGGTCAGGAATACGAGCGGCTGAGTTGTAAGTTCATCTCTCGGCGCCATGCTCTCGCAGAAGCGCGAAAGCATGCGTTCGGGCGCCACACGACCATGCTTTCGCAGAAGCGCGAAAGCATGGCACCCGTCAATACCGGCTCCGGGCGCTTGCCGGCTCCTACCCGCCGACGGCCTCGCGGGCCGCACGCTGCTTCTGGAGAATGTAGCCGATGCCGGCCGCGGCCAGCACCAGCACGACGCCCGAGGCCAAGATGATAAGCGGCGTCGATTCGCTGCCGATCGAGAGCAGGAAGTTCGGCACCGAGCCGGCCATGACCGACATGACCCCCAGCGTCGCCACCGCGAGCATCACGGCGGCGATGCCCAGCATAAAGGTGAACTCCGCGTGGTGCGCGGGGGGCTCGACCAGCGTAACGATCCGCGTCCGGCTGGGGACGGCCGCCGTGCCGCTCGTGCCCGAGCCGGGGACGACCACGGCCGATCCGCTCTCGGTGTCAACGGCGATGGCGGCCTCTTCGCCGCCCTCTGCGCCGGCCAGTTCCTCTTCGCTGAGGACGGCCCCGAGGCTGGACTCATCGGTCTCCGGGCTGAGGGCCAGGGGCGCCGGCTCGGTTTCCGGCGCGGCCATGGCCTCGGCCACGCCGCGGGCCTGCTCGCCGCCCTGGCCTTTGGGGAACACGCCCTCGGTGTCGGCGGCGATCCAGGTTTCTGCGGCGCTGTCGGCGGGGACCTCCTCCTCTTCGGCGAAGAGGATGTCTGCGTCGATGCTCATCAGGGTGTCGCCTGCGGCCTTGGCCTCGCCCTCGGCGGGTTTCTCTGCGGCGGCCGCGCCGGCCAGGCGGTCGATGTCTTCCTTGCGGAACTTCCAGGATGGGCCGTCCTTGAACGCGCGCAGGTCGCCCTTCTTGCGCATCTCTTCGAGTTCAGCCTCGGTCTTGCCCAGCAGTTTCTTCGCTTCCTCAAGACTGATCAGGTCCACGGCAGAACCTCCTGATTCAGAACGGGCCGCCCCGTGCGGCCTCCCCTTGATTATACGACCGCAGCCCGGCGCGGCGCCCCGGGTTCACCGGGGGGGGGCCGGCGGCCCGCCGCGGCCCGCGTCCTCGGCGGGCGACGGCGGGCGTGCGCCTTGGCCGCCCCGTTCGGCGCGGGCCCGGATGTCTTTCGGCAGCGGCGGGTCGTTGTTGTAGTCCGACAGCGCCCAGTCGGCCGAGAGGTCGCGCACCGCAAGGAGCCGCAGCCGGCTCCGCCGCGCATCGGCCACGTACACCGCCAGGCGTTCGCGCGACGTATCGACAAGGCATATAACAACCTCGTTGTCGCCGAGCGGCGTCGCGGAGACGACGACGCCCTGGCCGCCGGCGGCGCCCGCGCGGGCCTCGGCCGCGGCGGCGGCGTCCCACCGGCCGGCCGCGACCAGCCCCGCCCCCGCCAGGGCAGCGACCACCAGCAGGCCGATCCCGACGCCACAGATGCTGCGCGCAGCCAGAATCGTGCGCCCTCCCGGCCCGAGGCGCTTCCGGCCCGCGCCACGCCGCGCACCGGCGCGCCCCGCCTGCCACGCCGCGCATTGTAGAATTCACCCTTGCCATTGCAACCGAATTCTTGCGGGGGTTTTTTGGCTAGACGCTTCGCTCGGGGCCTCTTACGATGCGGTCCTGGAGCGCTTCACGTCCCGGAGGGAAGGTGACGCCCGTCATGCCGGCCTTCATCGAGCCGACGCTGTTTGCGCCGCTGGGGGCGGCCGCTGGTGCGCTTGCGGCCGGCGGGCTGTGGCTCCTGGGGCGGCGGATAAAGTCGGCGGCCGTCGCGCTGCGGTTCCTGGCCGCAGTGGCGGGCGCGTGGGCGGCCCTGTGCGCGGCCTACCTGGCCGTGCGTCCGCCCATGTCTTTCCGCACGTACCTGCTGACGAGCACGCTGGGGACGGAGGTCATCGCGGCCGTGGGCGCCGCGTGCTACGTGGGCAGCGCGCTGAGGCGTCGCGCAACGACGCGGCCGTGGCGGCGCTCCAGCGCCCTGTTGGCGGGCATTACGCTGATGGGGTCGGCGTTCGTGCGTGCCGCGTATCAGCCGAGCATCACGCTTGCGGTCGAGGCGCCGCTGGCGGCCGTGTTCATCGCCACGGTCTGGCGATTCCGCGCGGAACTGCTGGTGTACCTGGCCATCCTGGCGGCGGCGGTGACGGCGGTGCTCGGCGTGCGCGACTTCGTGTCGGGCGGGCTGGGGCTGGAAGTGCCCGCGTACGTGGCGACGGCCCCGGCGGCGGCCTGGGTGACCTCGGCGGCGGCGGGCGTGTCGCTTCTGATGGTGGCGGCGGCCGGCGTCCTGGCCCTTGTGCCCCGGCAGGAACTCAACGTGCGGTGGTACCGGCAGGGCCTTCTGATTGTGCCGCTCGTGGCCGCCAGCATGGCCGCGATGGCGGCCGGGTTCATGGCCGTCTGGCACGGCACGTCGTGGCACACGGCGTGGGCGCTGGGGGCATGGTGGGCGGTGCTGCTGGTGTCGGCCGCAGGGCTGAGGCAGCCGGACCTGTTCGGCTTCTCGGCGCTAGGGGCGGCCCTCGCGGCGGTGGCGGCGCTGGCGGTCCTGGGCGGCCAGGGCGCCGGCGGCTACTGGGGCCGCTATCCGCCCGTGCTCCTGGTCACGGCGACGGGCGCGGCGCTGCTGGCGGCGATCCTGAGGCCGATGCTGCGGGCGGCCCCGTGGGACGGATTCCCGCGGGCGCTCTACCTCGCAGCGGCGGCGATGGCCCTGGGCGCACTGGGCGTCGAGCCCTTCGGCACGACCGCCAAGTACCTGGGCGTGGACCTGCTGATAGCCGCGGGCGTGTTGGCCCTGGCGCACGCGCACCGGGCGCCGGCCTGGGTGAACTACCTCGTGGCAGGACTGGCGACGGGCGGCCTGGGGGCGCTTGCGCACCTCGGACCGGGGACGCCGGCGGTCTTGTGGCACCAGCGGCTCATCCAGGCGTCGGCGGCGGCGTCGGTGGGGTGGCTGGTGGCGGCGCTCGTGCTGCGGGAGGTACTTAAGCGCACGGCCTCGGACCGGACTGCGCGGCGGCAGTCTGTGCCGCTGACGGTCTTCGGCATGGCCACGACGCTGGCGCTGGCCGTGTACCTGTCGGTGCAGCAGGCGCGGGCGTACGCGCAGTTCCTGTCGGAGGGCCGGAGCGGCACGCTGGCCCTGCTCGGGCCGGGGTGGGGCCTGGCGGGGTGGCTGGCGGTGCTGCTGGCGTGGCTCCTGTCGATGTGGCTGGTGCGGCACACGGCGCGGACGTTCCTGTTCTACTGCTTCGGCATTGCCGCGATCCTTTACGCGGGCCTCTTCCGGCACACGGGCGACCTATATACGTACCTTATTTGTGCGGTGGCCGGGTACGGCTCGTCGCACCTGCTGGTGTACCTGTACGAGGCGAAGTTCATGGCGCTCTTGTCGCGGACGTGCGCCCTGTACCGGGAGGAGCGGCGGGCCTCGACGACGATCTTCACGCTGGCGGTGATCTCGTGCTTCACGGGGGCGGTGCTGGCGGCGTTCCGCCTGAGCACCCCGGCCGCGCTCGTCATGCTGGCGGCGATGGCCGCCGTCTTCCTCCTGTGGTCGTTCGTCTGGCTGCGGGGCGAGATGCTGTACCCGGCGGTGTTCATGGTCACGTTCACAACGCTGGCCGTCTGGCACAACCTGGCGCACCCGACGCTGTGGGACGCTGGGCGGCTGGCCATCAACGCGATCATCCTCACGGCCTCGGCGTTTGCGTGGCTGGCCGTCGGCAAGTCGCTGCATCCCATACGGAAGGAGATTTTCCAGTTGGCGGCCCCTGCGCGGGCGTGCTCGGTGATCCTGGGCGTGGTGGGGATGGGGTTCGCGGCGGCGCTGGCCGTCTCGCCCACGTTCGGGCCGGCCGTCTGGCGCGAGCCGCGCACGGCCTGGGACTGGACGCTGGGCCTGGCGGCGCTGGCGCTGCTGATGGGCTACTTCGCGTGGGCGCGGTTCGTGTTTTCGCAGCGGTTCTACGCCCTGATGAGCGGCCTGGCGGTGCTCCTGCTGGGCCTGTACGTGGGCATCTACGTGGGCGTGCGGCTGTAAGGGGCGGTTGAATTCCCCCGCGCTGCCCGGGTATCGTTGAGGATGAGCGGTCCGGGGGGGCGGTGTGCGCATGCCTCGCGGCGAGTCGGGAGACCCGCCGCGCACAAGGCGGCGCGGCTGAGGCGAAGATGGAACACGAGGCGTTGCAGGAGAAAATCCGCTCGTTTCCGCCGTCGCCCGGCGTGTACCTGATGAAGGACGCCGCCGGGCGGGTCATCTACGTCGGCAAGGCCCTGAGCCTCCGCAGCCGCGTGGGCCAGTACTTCCAGCCCTCGGCGGACCTGGGCCCCCGCAAGGAGCAGATGCTGGCCGAGGTGGCCGACCTTGAGTTCCTGCCGGCCGAGAGCGAGGTGGACGCCCTTCTTACGGAAGCCCGCCTCATCAAGGACGTCCACCCCAGGTACAACGTCCGCCTGACCGACGACAAGACGTTCCCCTATCTGGAGGTCACCACGGGCGAGCAGTTCCCGGGCGTGTACTTCACGCGGACGCCGGCGGCCCGCGGCACGAAACTTTACGGCCCGTTCACGAGCGCGGCGGGGCTGCGGACGGCCGTGGGGGAACTCCAGCGGATTTTCCGCTTCCGGACCTGCCGGCTGGACATCCGCGAGGATGACCCCGGCCGGCGGTACTTCCGGCCGTGCATCCTGTATTCCATCCACCGCTGCACGGCCCCGTGCGCGGGGCACATCGACCGGCCGGCCTACCGCAAGGCCGTCACGCGCCTGATGCGGTTCATCGAGGGCAGCCGGGCCGAGGTCGTCCGCGAACTGGCGGCCGAAATGAAGGACCTTGCCGGGAACCTCAGGTTCGAGGAGGCCGGCCGCGTGCGCGACCAGTTGCGAGCCATCGAAGCCCTCGGCCGCCGCGGACGCCTGGACGAGAACCTCCAGCCGGAGGTCTTCGCCCCGACGTTCGACCCGGCCGAGGGCCTCGCCGCCCTGGCCGCACACCTGAGGTCGCCCCGGCCCATCCGCAGCATCGAGGGGGTGGACGTCGCCAACCTGGGGCCGCGCGAGGCCGTCGGGGCGATCGTAACGTTCCTCGACGGCCGGCCCTTCAAGCCCGGATACCGCCGGTTCCGCATCCGCTCTGTCCGCGGGCAGGACGACGTGGCCATGATCCGCGAGGTGGTCCTGCGGCGGCTGCGGCGGCTGGCCGACGAACTGTCGGTCATGCCCGACCTGGTGCTTGTGGACGGCGGCCCGGGGCAACTCCGCGCCGCGGCGGCGGCCGTCGCCGAGGCCCGCCTGCGGCAGGGCGAACCCGCGGGTGCACCGCCGCTCGTGGCCTCCCTCGCCAAGCGCGAAGAGGGCGTTTACGTGCTGGGCCTCGCGGAAAAGCAGCCGCTGCGCCTCGCGCGGACCGACCCGGGCCTGAAGGTGCTCCAGGCGGTCCGCGACGAGGCCCACCGCTTCGCCCAGCACTACCACCACCTGTTGCGTCGGAAGGCCCTTTTCGGCGAGAAAACCGCCCGCGCCCTCCGCCGCCCCCGCCGCAGCAGAAAAGATGCCGGCGGCGCCGGGTAGCCGCGACCACAACGGCAGTTCCAAGTTCCAGGCGCCGCGCGGAAGGCGCGCGGCCGCCACGGCGGCCGGCTAACCGCGCCGTTGCCCTTTTGCCGTTGCCGATTCCCGAACTACGATTCCCGCCTCCCGCCTCCCGCCTTCGCCCGTACCCGTGGATAACTTTTTGACCGCGCCGGCGCGCCCCGAAAATGCCCATTTTGACCCCTTCCGGAGGGGCAAAACGGCCCTGGCGCTAGCGCCAGAGGGGGTGGAGGGCCGAAATGTTAAGATAGGTAAGGCAAAATCGCGCGCTTTTTGAACGTTTTTGAACGTTTTTGACCGGAACAGGGTCCGATTTTGCGCTTTTTGATCGTTTTTGGCGGCCTGTCATATTGGCAGTTATATATACTTCTTTGTGGATAACTTTTTCACGAGGCCCGGCGAGGCCGCGCGGACGGTTTTCGGCGACTGGAGGATGGGGAAGATGGGCAAGATGGGCAAGGGCAGTGTCCAGGGCCTATCCGAAAAACCGCGGGTTAGGCATACTTATTGAGGCAAACGCGCCGTTGCTTTTGCCTCAAGAAAGTCCGTGCACTCCGTGGGTTTCGTGGCCAGATTGACATGCCAACCAAAGCCCAACAGCGGGCTTTGGTTGCATATATGCCTAACCCGCGGTTTTTCGGATAGGCTTTTAGTACGGAACTCGAGGTGCGGAGTGCGCAGCGAGAACGACATCTCAAGCAGCAAGCAGCAAGCGGCAAGCGGCGAGCAAAGGCCCGGCCGTCAAGAGCGGGAATCGGGAATCGAAGTTCGGGAATCGGCGTCGGGCAAATCGCGCCAGCAAACGGCTGCGGCCGAGGTCGGCTGCCCGGCGGCCCTCCGCCAGGAATTCCCGATGCTTCACGCCGGTTTTTTCTTGCTTTTTGGTCCGGGCAGGTGCTATAATGTACCCTGAAAGCTTGTAGAGAGGGGTAGAGGGGTCATGAGGGGTAGAGGGGTCATGAGGGGTAGAGCCGGCGCGCAGAGTGTAGAGAGTCTGACCTTGCGCCCCGCGGCAGCGGGGCGGGAGGCTGAGGCGGCCATCAGGGCAGAGTGAGCCCTGGCGGCTGCCTTATTTGTTGCGCAAGGGCGCTTGCGAGGGGGGCAAGGCGGTAACTACGAAGGAGCAGTTCCATGATGCGCTGTGTAGGGATGGGCGTGGCGGCGTGTGCGGTGCTTCTCTTGGGCCTCGGCCAGGTGCAGGCCACGACGACCCTGTACCTGACGACCCGCGACACAAGCCCGGTTACGCTGGCGGGCGTTACCTTTGAGAGAGGCGACATCGTCGCGTACAAGATGGAGTCGGGGACGGCCTCGCTCTTTTTCACGGGCAAGGACTACTTCCGCAAGAGCGATGGGACGACGGGGGCCGCAGCGAACATTGACGGCCTCTACGTGTACGCCGACGGGCGTATCCTGCTCTCGACCGACGGTACGGCCCGGCTCGGCGCCACCCCCTTGAAGTTCGAGAACGGCGACATCGTGCTTTTTGACATGGCGAGCGACACGGCCAGCATCTTCCTTGCCGGCTCCGGCTCCAGCAGCATTTTCCGGGCATCCGGCGGCGCTCGCGGCGCCGCTGCGAACGTGGACGCCATCCACCTGATGGACAACGGTCACCTGCTGCTCTCCACGACCAGCCAGGAGAAATTGGGCACCAACCTGCTGGTCATCCGCGCGGGCAGTATCGTTGAGTACGACCCCGTGAACGATCACGCGTCCATCTACTTCGCGAGCACCCTTTTCCGCACAAGCGCCGGGGCGTTCGTCGGCCCCGACGCCATCAACGTGGACGGCGTGTCGATGTTCGGCGGCAGCCTGCTGCTTTCAACGAACGACGACCCTGCCCGCCTGGGGGCGCCGCCCGACATGCTGACGTTTCACGACGGCGACGTCGTCATGTACGACCGCGCGACGGACGAGGCCAAGATTTTCTTCTCGCAGGACCTTCTACAGTGCAACGCGAAGGACATTGACGGCCTGTCGGTGCTGACGTGGGGCCAGTCGCAGGAGGCGGTCATCCCTGAGCCTGTTACCCCTGTTACCGCGTGCGGCCTGGTGCTGGGCGCGCTGGGCCTGGCCGGATACCTGCGCCGGCGTACAGCGCGGGCCTGACGGCCGCCGCGAATCCCCTCCCCCCGACTCGTAATCCGTGAACGCGGGAATGCTCCGCGTTGCACCACGTCCGGGCGTATCCGCGTAATCCATGAGGGCGGCGGAGGTCGGAAAACGCGCGGCGGGCAAGGCCGGCGGCCGACCATGATGCCGCCATGAGGCCGGCCCTGCGGTTCTCATGGGGCAGGATGGGCCGGAGGGCGTAGTGGCGGGCCGCCACGAAGGCCGCCATGAGGCTGCGGGCGCCGGCTCGATGCGGCACTCAGGAGCAGGCATACCCGCGCTCACACCCGCGCTCCACCTGGTGGCGGAGAAGATTTGACTTTCCCGGCCAAAGCACTACAATGTAGTGCACTATGAGCAACCTGACAGTCCGCATCCCGAAGACGCTCCGCAAGGAACTGGACGCCCTCTGCGAGCAGGAACAGCGGCGCGCGAGCGACGTCGTGCGGGACTCCCTGCGCCGGTACATCGCTGCGCAGCGATTCCGGAGGCTCCGCCGCAAGACCCTGCCGTTTGCCGAGGCCCAGGGGTTCCTCGCGGACGAGGACGTTTTCGAGGCCATTTCGTGAAGGTCGTCCTCGACACCAACGTGCTCTTGGCGGCCTTCGCCACGCGCGGCCTGTGCGAGGCGGCCTTCGCGGCGTGCCTGGCGTCTCACGAAATCGTCCTGTCGGAGTGCGTCCTCGGGGAACTCCACCGCCACCTGAGAGGCAAGTTCAAGACGCCGCCCAGACAGGTCGACGCGATACTCTCCTTCCTGCGCGAGAATGCCACTGTCGTTACGCCCACCAAGGTCCGGCCCAGTGCCTGCCGCGACCGGTCCGACCTGGCCGTGCTGGGCACAGCCCTGGCCGCCGGGGCGGACTGCCTGGTCACGGGCGACCACGATTTGCTGACGCTCAAGACGTTCCGCGGGATTCCAATCCTTTCACCACGTGCGTTTCACGACCGGCTCCGCTAACCCGCCGAAGAGCGTTCAGAGCCGCGACCGTAAGGGAGCGGTGCCGTGGTGTCCGGCGAAGGCACCGCGCCCTTACGGTCGCGGCTCTGATACTACACCGCGCCCTTACGGTCGCGGCTCGGAATCGCCCGCCGCGGGCAGGGCGTCGGCCTCGGGCCAGTCTTCGCAGGCGTGGCTGCGGCGGACGGCGTACCACCAGGCGCCCGTCGCGGCGGCGCCGAGGATGCCGGCGGCCATGTCGGACACTTCAAACGAGCGCCCGGCCGTGAAGTATCGCTGCGCGTACTCCACCGCAACGGTCATGCCCGAGACAAGGAGCGTGGCGGCGATGACGCGCAGGGCCGGCCATCGGCCGGCCGGCGCGGGGGCAAGCGCGTAGCACACCAGGAGGTTCAGGACGGCGAACGCCCCGAAGTGCAGGACCTTGTCGCTGACGTCCGGGCCGCGCTCGCCGCTAATCATGTCGGCCTCGGCCGTTGAGAACGCCGCCAGAAGGCCCATCGCGCCGAGGACGAAAGGCCAGTGTGCGGCCGCGAACCTGGGAGGGCGGCATGCCCACGCCGCCGTTGCGTGGGCCCGCCCTGGGAGGGCCGGCGAAGCATCGCCGGCAGACAGCCCGCCCCCAGGCGGGCCGCCCGCCGCTGCGCGTGCACGCCCGCGCCAGGCTGCGCCGTGGGCGGCCCAGGCGGTAACGATGCCCAGGACGGCGGCAAGGGCCAGGAGGTTCGGCGCCAGGAGGGCCGAGGCGTCGAACCGGAAGTACAGGAGGTTGGCGGCCACGGCCCCCACGCCGACGCGCATCATGGTTCGCGGCCAGGGGCTCCGGCAGCGATACCAGGCGCGGGCCAGAAAAACGACGGCCGCCACGGCGCCCGCCAGCAGGAGCACCCAGCCGACCCATCCGAGTTCGGCGCGCACCAGCGTGTAGCCGCTGGTATCCACGTCGAGGCCGGGCGCACCGGGCCAGCCGGCAGCGCCGAAGACCTCGCCTGGCGAGACGGCGCCTGCGCCGACGCCGAAGGCGGCCCGCCAGCCGGCCAGCGCGGCGGCAAGCGCCTCAAGGCTTGCGTCGGCCGCGCCGGCCGCCTGGTGCTCCGGGCCGACGAGAAAACCCGCCACCAGCGCCGCCAGCACCCAGACAAGTGCGCCGACGGCAAGCCAAGTGGCACGGCGGCGCATGCGGCGGGTGGGGCCGGTGGTCGCGAAGCCGACGAGCACGAATCCGCCCGCCAGCAGGACGCACGCCAGGGCAAGCCGCCAGGGAACGTTGCTCATGCCGATGGCGGCGGCGACGAGGCCCACCATCGCCAGACCGATGAAGCCCCAGACGGAGGCGGCCCGGGCGAGCCAGCCCCACCGGGCGTGGCGCCGGGAAGGGCGGCGCCGCAGGGTGCCGCCGAGGAGTCGAAGCGCCGCCGCCAGGACGAGCGGCAGGGCCGCAAGCATCGCCGGAACGAGGCTGTCGCCACCGAGCACCAGGATGGGCCCGGGGGGCCGGAAGATGCCCGCTTCCTCCTGCCGGGCGGGGGCCAGCGCCGCCAGATCCACGTAAGCCGCGAGGACGGTCAGGCCGAGGGCGACGGCCCAGGTAGCGCGGCGGACCTTCTTTCGCCCGGCCAGCGACGAGGCGACCAGCCAATAAAGGCACGCCGCCGAGGCGGCGAGCATGAACACGCCCACAGTCGCCACCGGCCGCAGACTGTACCGGCCGATGCCAAGCGTCCTGGCGACAGCAAGGGAACCGTGGCCCTCCTGCGCCGCCACAAGGACAGCCTCGGAAGGTCCCAGCGACGGGGCGGGCGCCCACCGGCCGGCAAGCGGCAGCGGCAGGAACTGAAGGAGCACCAGGCCCGCCAGCCCCCACGCCAGAAGGTTGACGGGGCTGCGCACGTACAGGAGCGGCGAGACGACGAGCGACGCTACGACCCAGAACGCCAGGAGCGTCGAGACCACGACGAGGAGGTCAAACGTCCCGTAGCGATGCAGGTGGCCGAACACCACGGCCGCCAGGAGCAGGGCGAGCCACAGGACGGCCTGAAACAACCCGGAGATGCCGCGGGCAATCGGGGTCGGGGCAGAGGGAGAGTGTGATGGCACGTGGGACATCGGCACATCGCCTCAACCCCAAACCCGAAGCCCGAAGCCCGAATCGCCCGAATCAAACGGCAAACTGCAAACAGCAATTGGCTTTTTGCCGTCTGGAGTTTGATTCGGGATTCGGGTTTCGGGTTTGGCGTTTCCGCCGCTTGCGGCGGTCGGGTTTCGGGTTTGCCGTTTCATTTGGCTTTCGGGTTTGGCGTTTCCGCCGCTTGCGGCGGTCGGGCTTCGGGTTTGTTGTCAGGTTCCGCCCTGCGGCGGGTCGGCGACGGCGGTGGACGAGGATGTCCGGGCCGCGCCCCGCGCCGTTGCCGGCAGAGCGGCCGGGCCGGCCGCGCCGGAGTAGTCGTAGTAGGCCTGGTATGCCTGGCGGAAGTAGCCGCCCTTGGTGGCCCGGACGCGGTTCAGGACGGCGCCGAGTAGCCGGGCGCGGAAGGTGCGGACCTGTCGGACGGCCCGCTGGGCGAGGCCGCGGGTGTTGCCGCCGGCCCGAAGGACCATGACGACGCCGTCGACGGCCTCGGCCAGGAGGTAGTTGTCCGCGACGACGAGGATGGGCGCGCCGTCGATGATGACCTGGTCGTATCGCTCGACCTCGCGCTGGATGAGGGTGCGCATGGCGCGCGAGCCGAGGAGTTCGGCGGGGCTGGGGGGCAGAGCGCCGCAGACCAGCACGTCGAGGTTCTGTATCTTGGTGGCCTGAACGGCATCCTGGAACTCGGCCAGGCCCACCAGGACGTTGGAGAGGCCGAGTGCCTCGGGGATGTCCAGGGCGCGGGCGAGGCATGGTCGGCGGAAGTTGGCTTCGATGAGCAAGACGCGGTTCCCGCCGCGAGCCATCGTCAGGGCGAGGTTCGCCGCCACGGTGGTCTTGCCGTCGCCCGGGCTGGGACTGGTGACCAGGAGGCTGCGGACAGGACGGTCGGACGCGAACAGCATGTTGGTGCGGGTCTGGCGGAACGCCTCGGCCAGGAGGGAGTGCGGCACGGTCTGGCTGACGAGAACGAGGTTGGTGTCCATGGCGAGGCGCTCGTCTTCGGAGAGGTCCGGGATGCTGCCCAGGAGGGGCGCGCCGACGTGGCGGGCGACCTCGCTGGGGGTGCGCAGTCGCGTATCTGCGACCTCCACGAGAAGGCCCAGGCCGAGGCCCACCATGAGGCTGAAGACGAGAACGGCGGGGATGTAGAGGTGGAGTCGCGGCTCGCTCGGTTCAATGGGCAGCAGGGGCCAGCGGGTGACGCGGATGTTCGGGCGAAACAGGGCGGCGGCGATGCGCATGCGTTCCAGGCCGTCGGTGACGGTGTTCAGGAGCGTCTGGACGCGGTTGTACTCCTGCTCGCGTGCGCGGTAGTCGGCGGTGAGTTTAGCGACGCCGAGGGCGGCGGTGCGGGCCTCGGAGACGCGGCTCAGCAGGTCGGCCTCGGCTTCGCGTGCGCGGTCGTAATCGCTCTTGAGGGTGGCGGCGGTCTGCTGAAACAGTTGTCCGAGGATATCCGATTGCTTGGCCTGGAGTTCGTTCTGTGCGGTCTGAAGGGCGGTCTCGGTGCGCAGGACGATCTCGTTCTTGGGTCCGAACCGTGCCCTGAGGCCCTGAAGATCCTGTGCAAGCCGCGAGACCAACTCGGTGGCGGCATTGATGCCGGCGTCCCTGCGCATGTCCTCCATGACCTTGGGATAAACCATGAGGACGGGGGTCATGTCCTTGCCCGCTTCGGCCTGGTCGCGGAGTTTCTGGAACTGGTCCCAGGCGGCCTTGGCCTCGGCAAGTTTGTACTGGGCGTCGGCCAGTTGTCGGGCCAGGGTGGTGAGGCGGGCGAGTTGCTCGCTCGCGCGCTCGTCGATGACGATGATGGCGGATTCATCGCGCAGACTGGCGAGGCGGCGGCCGAGGGCCTCCAGTTGGTTGCGGAGGTCGTCGCGTTCCTGCCTGAGTTCGCGCTGGCGGTCGGCATCCGCCTGCTTGCGGTCTTCGACCAACTGGGCGGTGTACTGGGTGAGGACCTGGGTGACGATGTCGGTGACTTCCCTGCGGTCCCAGCCGCGCAGGGCGACGTAGATGTTCTGCGTGTTCGGGATGTAGCGTGCATCGAGGTCCTCGGCCAGGTCGCGTACGTCGCCGCCGCCGGTGTAGGCGAACTGCTTGCCTTCGAGTTCCTTCAGGGCTGCCTGGAGGACGCGGTAGTTCCTGATGGCCAGCACCTGTGCCTCGATGTAGGGCCCCAGGAGGCCGATGGGCACTTCGGGCTGAACGGCGCCCGTGAGGACGGGCATCTGGGCCTGTCCCGGCTCGACCTCGATGATGCCCTCGGCGGTGTAGAGGGGCGCCCAGACGAACCAGGCCACCAGGCCGCCCGAGCCGCCCAGGCCGAGGACGACGAAGCAGGCGATGATGAGCCAGAGGCGCCGCTTGATGATCCGCCACACGTCCGCCGGGGCGAGGCCCCCCATCGGCGGCGTGGGAACCGGCATCGGCTGCTGCGACATGGGCACCGTCCTTTCACGGCAGTTGAACACTCAAACCCGAAGGAGCGAAACTCGAATCGCCCGAATCGCGAAGCCCGAAACCGGAAGCCCGAAGCCCGAAACCCGAATCGCCCGAATCAAACGGCAAACTACAAACAGCAATTGGCTTCTTGCCGTTTGCAGTTTGATTCGGGCGATTCGGGTTTCGGGTTTGCCGTTTCATTTGGCTTTCGGGTTCAGGCGTTTCCGCCGCTTGCGGCCTGCCTGTCGCGTGCGCGACGCAGACAGGCGGTCGGGTTTCTGGTTTGCCTTTTCATTTGCCTTTCGGGCCCAGCCGCCTGAGGGCATCCTCGCGGTCCTTGCCGGCCAAGCCCATGTCGAGCGCTTTCTGGTACTCGCCCCGCGCCTCGTCGGGGCGCTGTCGGGCCTCGTACACCCGGCCCAGGTGGTAGCGGGCCTCCGGGTTGTCGCCGTACTTGATGCTTGCCAGGAGGTTGTCGGCGGCCTCCTGGTGGCGGCCGCTGAGGAATGCGATCCAGCCGGCCGTGTCGAGCACCTGGGGATGGTTCGGCAGGAGGCGCATACACTGTTGAATCATTTCGGTGGCGCGGGCGTAGTCCTTGTACGCGGTGGCAAGGATCCAGGCCATGTTGTTCGCGTTGGCGATGTCGGTCGGGTCCAGCGACCAGAGCATCATGCCCCATTTGACGGCCTCGTCGGTCTGGCCGAGATTATACAGCGCGAGGCTGTAAACGCGAATGGGTCCCATGTAGGGGCGGAGGCGGTCGAGTTTCTCCGGGGTGCGGCTGTAGAGGGCCTGGAACTCATCGGCCATGGACTGGAGGATCCTGCGGGCGGCCTCGGAGCGGTTCTCGTTGACCTCCAGCGTGGCGACGGCCGCGCGGATGGGCACGCTCGCCGGCATGTTCGCCAGGCCGGTGGCCAGGACCTGGCGGGCGTCGGCCGATTTCTTGTCCTGCACCAGCAGGTCGGCCAGCATGACGTAACCCTGCTCCCAGTCGGGGCGGCGGACGAGGCCGGTGCGGATGACCTCGAACGCCTTGGCGGGCTGGGCGGTGCGCATGTGGATGGCGACGAGGGCCATTCGCGGCCAGACTTCGTTGGGGAACTGGTTCATGGCGGCGTGGACGCGCGTAACGGCGTCGGCGGCGCGGTTCATGGCCACCAGGCACCGCGCCTCGCCGACGAGGGCCTCGGCGAACTCCGGCCGCAGGGCCCGGGCCTTTTCGTAGTTGGCCAGGGCGTCGGCGTGGCGCTGCTGGAACACCTGGGCGTCGGCCAGGGCCGCGAGGATGCCGGGGTCCTTGTCGAGGCGCTCGCGCGACAGTTGCTGGAGTATCTCGCCGGCCCGCGCCGGTTCGCGCATGGCCAGGTACTTGGCGGCCAGGGCAAGGCGGCCGGGGACGCTGTTCGGGCGGAAGTCCAGGAGGCGCCGCAGGTCCAGGATGGCCTCGGCCAGCAGGACGCGGCGGGTGTTGATGTCGCTGCGCAGGAGCATCGCCTTCTCGAACGAGGCATCCGACGGGTCGATGCCGGTCAGGATATCGAGGGCCTTGAGCGGTTCGGGGCCGGCGTAGAGTTCCGCAAGGCGGACCTTGGCCTCGCCATAATCCGGGTCGATTGCCAGGGCGGCCTCCATGCAGCGGCGGGCCTCATCGGCCTTGTCCTGCTTGGATGCGATGCGGCCGGCGATGACCAGTGCGCCGGCGTCCTTCGGGTCGGCCTGGAGCACCTCGTCGGCGGCGGCCTTGGCCTCGCGGAGTTTGCCCTGGAGCATGTAGACGTCGGCCAGGCGGCGCTTGGCGGTCATGTCCTTGGGGGCGCGCTGGATGGCCTGGACATAGACGGCCTCGGCCTTTTCCCACTCGCCGGCCTGGCCGTAGCGGTCGGCCAGGGCCACGAGGGGCGCCGCGTCGTTGGGGGCCAGTTCGGCGGCCTTGCGGAAGTGCTTTTCGGCCTCAGCGGGTCCGGCCGTGGCTGCGGCGAACTCGCCGCGAAGGACGTAGGCCCTGCTCTCATCCTTGTGGCGGGCGACGTAGTCGTCGATGACCTTCTGGCCCTGGGCGGTGCGGCTGGTCTCGGCGTAGAAGTTCGCCAGGGTGCGCACGAGGGCAACGTTATCGGGCGCCAGGCCGAGGGCCCGCAGGAAGTACTCCTCGGCCTTCTCCGGCTGGTGTCGCTGGATCGCGAGGGCCCCCAGGGCGAGGAGGTTCTGGCCGTTCTTCGGGACGATCTTGGCGATTTCCTCTCGTGCGGCGGCGGCCTGGTCCCAGGCGCCAAGGCCGGCGTGGGCGGTGGCCTTCAGTTCCATCGCCGAGACCAGGCGCGGATCGTACTTCAGCGCCTCGCCGGCCTCGGTGAGCACGGCCGCGTAGTTGCCCTGGGCCAGGTGGATGCGGCCCAACAGAAGGCGCGCGGGGACAAGTTGCGGCCTGAGTTCCAGGGTGCGGCTGATGGCGGCGACGGCCTCGTCCCACTGGCGCATCCGGGCCAGGACCTGACCCAGGATGAAATGGGCCTGCGACGCCGACTTGTGCGTCTGGCACAGGGCCCGCAGTTGCGTCAGGGCCTGGTCCAACTTCGACTGGCTCAACGAGAGGAGCGGCTCGGCGAAGAGGACCTCCAGGGCGTCGGGTTCGGCCTTCCGGAGTTGGTCGACGAGCGCGGCTGCCTTGTCGTAGGAATCGGTCATGAGTTCCAGCATGAAAAGTTGCTGCCATGCCTGTCGCCACTCGGGCGCACCGGGCTTGGCCGCAGTCATGGCTTTCTGGAGCGCCTCCTTTGCCTGTTCTGGCCGGTCGGTGTACGAATAGAGGCGTGCCAGGGCCAGGATGGTGGCGGGCGAGGCGTCCTGCTTTTCGGCGCGGGCCGTCAGGACGCGCTCGACCTCCTCCGGCCCGCCCACCAGTTCTATGACCTCTTCCTCGCCGAGGCTCTTGCGGGCCTCCTCGGTGAATGCCTTGAGTTTATCCTGCTGGCCTGTGTCCTTCAGGTAGCGGACGAAGCGCGTGGCGACGCGCATGCCCTGCTTGCCAGTGGCCATCGCGCGGCGGTACATGGCCTCGACGTCGGCGGGGCGCTTCATCTCCTGGTAGATGTCGGCCATCAGGAGGTAAGGGTCGGGGTTGTCCTTGTCGCGCTGGGCGGCAGCCTGTGCCTCCTTCAGCGCGTCGGCCGGCCGGTTGCGGAGCATCATCGTCTGCGTCACCAGGAGTCTCATCGCCGTGTCGTCCGGGTTGGCGTCGAGGGCCTTGGCCGCGCTGCGGGCGGCCTTCTCGTAATCGTGCAGGCGGAACTGGACCTCGGCAAGCGTCCGCCAGCCCGAGGCGAGGCCCGGCTGTTCGCGCAGCAGCGCGTCCAGTTCGCCCTGGGCCGCTCCCAGTTCGTCGGCCAGGAAGTACGCCCGGGCCAGCAGAAGGCGCGTCTGCGGCGTGGGCTGCCTGTCGCGCGCCTGCTCCAGGTAAACGATGGCCTGCCTGGACTGCATGTTCAGAATGGCGCGCTTGCCGCGAAGATAGAACACCACTGCCGCATCTGGCGTTTCCTTGGCCAGGGCGTTCACGCATGAGTCGGCCTTCGCGAGCGCCCCCTGCTCCAGGAGGATGTCGGCCTGGTCCGCGCGGAGGGCCTTGGAGTCGGGCAACTGCTCCAGGCCCTGGACGATGACCGCCAGGGCCTTCTCGCGGTCGCCTTCGCCCCGGTGCATGCTCGAAAGGCGCAGGTACGCCGCCTCGTTCTTCGGGTCGATCGCGAGGGCCTTCGCCAGGAGGTCGCGGGCCTCCTGGAGTTTCTTCCGGCGCAAGGCCACGTCCGAGAGGGCCAGGTAGAGGCGCGCTCCCTCGCCGGACTCCTGGATGCCCTTCTGAAGTACGGCCTCGGCCTCGGCGTCCTTGCCGAGCGCCAGTAGGCGGCCCGCCTTCAGGATGTACGCCTCGGCATCCTTCGGATTCGCGGCCAGGCATGAGTCCAGGGTCTCGCCGGCCTTGTCGCTCTGGCCCAGCCGCTCATGCGCCGTGGCCAGGAGGCGATAGAGGTCCAGTTGGCCGGGCGCCTTCTCGATGCCGGCCTGGCACCGGGCGACGGCGGCCTCGTAGAAGGGGGTCTTGCGGCCGAGAGTCGGCTCGGCCTCCGCCATGCTCATCTCGGCCACGGCGCCCCAGAGGTAAGCCTTGCCGAAGGAGGGGTTCATCTGGATAAGCCGGTCCACCTCGCTGCGGGCCTCTTTCCAGTAGCGCAGGCCGAGGTACAGTTGGACGATCTCCTGCTGGGCATCCACGAGGTCGGGCTTCAGGGCCACCGCGGCACGGTAGGCCTCCAGGGCCGGGCGCACGGCCGGCGGCGTAAGGCGAAGCGCAATGCGGGCCACGAGCATCTGCACGTCGGGGTCCTTCCCGGCGCCGGCCTTGACTGCGCTTCGGACGGCGATCCACGCGGCGGCCCAGTCGCCCTGGTCGGCCAGGGCGCGGGCCTGCTCGACGTACTTCTGCGGGTCGCCGCCTGAGAGCCACCCGCTTGCGGCCACGATGGCCAGGGCCGCCACCGGCACGCCCACGAACAGCAGCAGCCGCACGAGCAGCCTTGTATTCAAACGTCTAGCCATGCTGAATCAGCCTCCTTCGCCCATGCAATGGCACCCGGGTGCGCCGGCGGCAAGGCGGAAGCCCGAAACCCGGCCGCCGCAAGCGCCGGAAACGCCTGAACCCGAAACCCGAATCCCGAATGAAACAGCAAACGGCAAGAAGCCAATTGCTGTTTGAAGTTTGGCGTTTGATTCGGGCTTCGGGCTTCGGGCTTGGTGCTTGTCCCCCCAGGTCCGGGTAGTACTCGCGCTCCAGCAGCGGCACCAGCACGTCCAGGATGAGCAGGCCGGTGCGGTAGGCGGCGCTGGATTTTTCGAGCGGGTCCTGCGCGTCGCCGGGGGGCAGCCAGATGCTCACCTGCGTCTGCGACAGGAAACTGCCGCGAAGGCTCCCCGACGTGGCCAGGAACCGCGCGATCTGGCGGTTCCACGTGTACTCTTCCCCCACCCGGAAGTACTGCATCATCAGGGCGCGGGCCCGCTCGCGGCCGGAACCTTTCTCAAACAGTATGACGTTCGCCTGAATTTCGCGCCCCGGCACGGAACCGGTGATCACCCCATCCTGCCGGATTTCAACCAGTTTGTAGCCGCCCTCCACCATGCAGACCCACGGCACGTGGGGAACCTGCGACATGGCGTTGGCGTTGTACGTGACGAATACCAGAACGGCCGGCGCGCCTCCCGGTGCCGCCAGATTCAGGTTCAGGTACTCGTCGGCCCCGAGGGTGGCTTCCGTGGCCGGGTCGAGTTTGCGCACCTCGCCTGTCCAGCCGGGCAGTTTGCCGAGCAACTCATCCCGGAGCATGGCCAGCGGACGCGCAATCGGGACCGGCCGGGGCGGCGGCGGCTCCCACCACGTGAAGAACAGCGCCGCCGCAGCCAGGCATGCGCACCCAACGCCGTACTGAAGGCGCCCGGAAAGCATCCGGGCGGATACGAGCCAGCCGACGGCCGCCGCCGCCGCAACGCCCAGCCGCAAGACGGGCACGGCCGCACGCGAAACGGCCTCAGGCGCGGCACACAAGAGCGCGCCCGCCACGGGGGCCGCCGCCACGACGACCCACGCCGGGGCGTCCCGCCGCCGCACCGCCACGGCCAGCAGGACCGCGCCGGTCGCCGCCGACGCCGCGCCGACCCAGTCAAACAGGATCGTCCGCCCGTTCCGCGCCAGGCTCTGCGCCAGATCCTGCGCAAGGGCGGAAAGCGGCTGGGACGCCTCCAGTTCCTCCCGCATCCTGTCGCCCCGGGCGTACAGGCGCGGCAGCCACATCACCCCCAGGACCGCGGCCGCCAGGAGCAGCGATGCGGCCGCCAGCGCCGCCGCGCGGCTGGTCTTGTTGTTCAGTCCATCCTGCATGCGAGTTACCGACTCTTGCGGTGCCGCTGCCGTTGTTTAGCCGTCGCCGGTACGGCGACGGCCGCGGCCGTGCCGGCCGCGGCTAAACACGCGCTCGCCGCTGCCGTTGTTTTAGCCGTCGCCGGTACGGCGACGGCCGCGGCCGTGCCGGCCGCGGCTAAACACGCGCGGCGCCGCTGCCGTTGTTCAGCCGTCGCCGGTACGGCGACGGCCGCGGCCGTGCCGGCCGCGGCTAAACACGCGCTCGCCGCCGGCTCGCGGCTAAGCGCCGGCGCCCGACGGCGCCGCGCCGCCCTCCTTCGGCTTCTCCTCTTCCACCAGCAGCGAATCAATCAGGCGCAACTCAAGCGACATCAGCAGGAACGCCAGCCCCAGCATGAGGAACCCAAAAGCCTGGTGCGGATAACTCTCGGGATTCAGGACGATCTCGCGCAGGGCGGCCAGTTTCTCCGGAACGCCCGCCCCCTCAATCCACCCCCAGGCGAAGCCGGGAACGTACGCCGACCATGTGGGCGAGCCTGCGGCGGCGGCACCGCGCTCGAAGAACAGGCCGTCGCTCGCCAGGGCCATCAGCGTAACGCGGACGAAGTTGCAGAAAATCGCAATCGGCACGCTCGACGCCATGATCAGCAGCCGCTCCCACAACGCCCGCCGGTACATGTACGCCATCATCACGCCCAGCGCCACGAAGGCGAAAAGCAGGTGCAGACCGCTGCACGCCTCCGCGATGTTCAGCGGACCGCTGGCCAGGTGCATGACGTTGCCCTCGCGCAAGACCCAGCGGTCCAGGCCGTGCGGCAGGCGCAGCCACGCCTGAGAGAGGTCGGGCGGGACGTACTCGTACCCCAGCGCGGCCAAAAACCTTGCCGCCGCCGCCGCAGACATCGTCTGAAGCGGCAGCGCTATGCCCTCGTAATACTTCGTCTCCCACGGAATCATCAGCACAAGGTACGCCACCGAGACCCACACAACCTTCAGCATCTCCCATCCCAGGACCAGCAGCACCACGCCCGCCACCACCGGAAGGAACGTCAGTTCCCCCGGGAACCCGTACATCAGCGTCTGCGACCAGATGCGGACGACCAGCCCCGCCAGCAGCAGGGCCAGGCCCCAGACGCACGGCTTCATGAGCGGCGGCGACCTGAGTTCCTTCAGCCGCCAGTGCGCAATCAGCACGGCAAGCAGCGGGATGAGGTACCCGTGACCCCAGGCGCTGCTCCGCCGCCAGACGGCCTCCCACCGCATCAGGGGGTACCAGTACGCCCACAGCACCAGGCCCACCAGTGGCAGCATCAGGAAGACGACCTGGGGCGTGAGCACGCGGTTCCAGTCCCAGGCGGGGGCGGAAGGGGCGAACGCCGGAGGCGATGTGTCGGGCCTGGAGGCATGCACGCCAGCCAATCCGGTTCCTTTCTTTCGGAGCCGCGACCGTAGGGGAGCGGTGCCGCGGCCATCGCGCACCCAAGCGGACTGCACCGCTCCCTGACGGTCGCGGCCCTGACAGACGCTACTTCAGCAGCGGGTGGCGGGCGAAAGACCACGGGTAGAAGTCGGCGAAGTTCATGTCGTACACGAACCCGGCGCCGTACGTGGCCCGGAAGGCGTTGCGGATGACCGCGTTGTAGATCGCGCCCTGGTCGGTGCCCACCCGGATGAGGTCCTCGGGCTGCACGTAGAAGTCGGGGACCTCGCCGCGCGCCACCTGGATCAGATCGACATAGATGATTTCTTCCTCGGTCTCGGCGATGCGCCGGACGACCTCGGTGCGCCACGGAACAGCCACGGCCGTCAGGCCGCCGGCGGCGGCCACGGCCTGAAGCAGCGTGATCTTCCGCCCCGTGAGGCTGTACACGCCCGGCCGCGCCACCTCGCCCGCCATGTAGAAGTCGCCCATCAGCGGCGACGGGATGGTCACCACGTCGCCGTCCCGCAGGACGACGTTCTGCGTAGGGTCGCCCGCCTGGAGGGCCCGCACGTCGAAACGGATGATGCGGCGCAACTGGCCGGCGCCGTGGATGACGCCCAGGCGCCGCAGTTTCTCTTCCAACTGGCCCACGGCCGTCCCGGGCGGCGGTTCGGCGGGCGGCGGCGACGGTTCGGCGGGCTTGGCCTCCGGCGGCTTGACGGCCAGGGCCGGGCCTTCCTCTGGCGGCTTGGCCTCGGGCGGCTTGGCCGGGGCGGGCGGCTTGGCCTCGGGCGGCTTGGCCGGGGCGGGCGGCTTGGCCTCGGGCGGTTTGGCCGGGGCGGGCGGCTTGGCCTCGGGCGGCTTAGCCGGGGCGGGCGGCGCCTCGGTCTTGACCTCGACCCACTTGCCATCGGACCAGATCCAGCGCGTGAGTTCCTTCTCATCCTTGGCGACGGGTGGCGGAGGCGGGGGCGACTTGGCCTCGGCCGCGGCGTTTTTCTGCTGGGCGGCGGCCGGTTTCTGCGCGGCCGCGGCCTCCGCCGCCTCGATCTTCCGGACGGCCGGCAACTCGCCGGCCGCCATCTTCTCCAGGAGTTCCCGCGCGTCCTTCGCGCTGTCGGCCGGGGCCGGCGCGGGCGCCGGCTTCTCGGGCGCCTTCGGGGGTTCGGGGGCGGCCGTCGGCGGGGCCTTCGTCGCCCCGGTCGCGGCCGGGGGCGGTTCGCCCGCGGCGGGGGCTTTTTCGGGCGGGGCCTTTTCTCCCGCGGCCGGCGCTTTCTCGGGCGGGGCCGGGGCTTTCTCGGACGGCGCCTTCTCGCCTGCGGCCGGCGCCTTCTCGCCCGGGGGCCGGGCTGTCTCGGCCGGCGTCTTGGCCGGCGGGACCGCTTCACCCTCCGGCGGCGGCACGCCCGCCTCCAGCGCCAGCATGTCCGCCTCTTCCGGCGCGTACTTGCGGATGACGTACCCGTAGTCCTCGATCAGTTGCATCACGCCGCCCGCCATGGCCACCAGTTCAAGCAGCGTCATGTCCTGCTTCGTCATCGGGTACAGGCCGGGGCGCGCGACCCCGTTCAGGACCGAGACGTTCAGGTTCCGGTACTCCGTCACGAAGACGGTGACCTGCGGGCTGGCCAGGTAATCGGGCGAGAGCAGGTCCGACAGTTTCTCTTCCAGGCCGCGCGTCGTCAGGCCGGCGCACTTGATGGAGCCGATGTAGGGGAACGTTATCTGGCCCGACTGGCTGATGCGGACGCGCGTGAAGTACGGCTGGCCGGGGGCCATCAATTCAAAAACCGTGACGTCAATCAGGTCGCCGGGGCCCAGGATGTAGTCCTGCTCGCTGGCCTTCAGGTCGTCGGGCGTCGGGCCGGGGAACTGCTCTTCCGGGGCGACCTCTTTCTGAATCCAGTAGTTCTCGGACTTGACGATGGCGTTACGAACGCGCTGAGGATTGGTGACGATGGGCTGATAGTACCCGCTGTAGCGGCCGAGTTCGTTCTGGGCGCAGCCCGCGGCGATGACGGCGGCCAGCACGGCGCCAAGCGCAGCCGCGACCCGCTCAAGCACGGGCCGGAGCGGTTGAGTTTCCTGGGGTGCGTCGGGCTGCTGTATGCCCACACCTCGCTCCTTTGTCAGCCGCTCGGCAAGCCGAATCCGGCCCTGCGAGCGGCGGCGTCGCCGTCCTTTTTTTCGGAGCCGCTCTCCGCAAGGGAGCGGTGCCGCGGCCATCGCGCGCCAAAGCGAACTGCACCGCTCCCTCACGGAGAGCGGCTCTGACGCTTCTGCCGTTGCTCTCGGGACAGACAACGCCGATTTATTGTAGCGGCGAGGCCGGGGCTGTCAAGAATACCAAAATCGCCCCCTTTGCCTGTTTTCACTGGAAAGCGGACTCTCTTCCGCCGCTCTCAAGGGTGCAATCGGCTTTCCGCTGCGGCCCACTTGACGGAATCCCCGCCCCTGCCGCGCGGCGCATTTTTCAGTATCGCAGCACCGCGCTGCCCTGGAGGCCGAAGTCGACCACGTTGTAGTCGTGGGGCAGGCAGCGGCGGCCCGGCGGGCGGGCGGCCGACCCCTTCTCGCACGCAAACGATCCGGGCGTCACGAAGTAAAGTTCGCCGTCGGGGTGATGATGCGGCCCGAGCATGTTGCGCAGGCTGGTGGTCAGCGTTACGGCAATGCGGTTCCGACCGCGATGAAGCAGGCCGCCCACCAGGACGGTGCGCGGCGATTTCCAGGCGAGGCCAGCCTCGGTCCCGTTGACGTGCACGCCGGCGGTGATGGCCGCCAGCGGCGGCAGTTCCAGGACCGCGTCGGGCGACGGCTCGCTGCGGATGGTCACGTCGCGCTGGAGGCACATGCGTCCGACGAAGAACGGGTAGCCCGCGCGCACCAGGTCGGCTGCCCCCAGTCGCGGCGACTCTTCGACCATGCGGGGCCGGCCGAGCATCCACCGCGAGCCGCGATCCGCCCGACGGCTGCCGCGCGGGAACGTCACGGCGAAATCGCCGATGACGTATATCGCCTCCAGTTCGACGTCGGGCGCGGCGGTGCGCGCCTCCCAGCCGCCCTCGCGGCCCAGGAGGACCGCCCGCCGCCGCTCCTCGATCATCCACGGCCGCTTCAGTTCGACGACGTTCGCCCCCGGACGCACGTATGGTGTTATATCGACGCGGCGGAATGCGCCGTCGCAGTACGGGCCGCCGTCGGCCAGCGGCGCACGCATGCCGTTGAACCACATTTCGCAGGCGTGCGGCTGCTCGAGGACGAGGTCGAAGCGCCGGCCCTTGAGGTCCTTCAGTCCGCAATCGAACTCCAGCCGCAGGAAGATGACTCCTCTAGCGCCGCGCTGCATCAGGTCCTGCTGGATGTCCAGGACGTTCATCGGCCGCGAGTACGTCCCCTCCTCGGTGCGCCAGGCGGCGGCGTCGAGGACAAGGACGTTCGGGTCGAGGCGGCGGACGTTCCACCGGCCACCGAGGACCATGCGGCGCGAGGGCGCCCCCGGCGGCGGCAGCAGGATTTCCCCCGTCTCCCGCACCTGGACCGCCAGGAGGCTTTCGCGCGGCCCGAAGGTGTGCGCCAGGACGGCGCGGCGGGCGCGCACGTCCGGCTCGACCTGGCGGCCGCCGCCCGTCGCCGGGTCCAGGATGACGACCTTGCCTTCCTGCGGCAGGCGGATGGCGGTCTTGACGCGGCGCGGCCCGGTGTTCAGGAAGAAGTAGATGTTGTCGCCTTCCGCGCGGCGCCAGTGGGCCAGGACGGCGGCGGCGTCGCGCCCGCGCAAATCAAGCACCTCCAGCGCGGGCGCCAGGGCCCTACGGAGGGCCCTGCGGCCGGACGGCGCGGCAGGATCGGCACGCAGGCACCCCTTCGCCAGGGCGGCCGGCGCGTCCGACGGTTCGCCGTCCACGAGCCCAGGCACGCGGCCGGCAAAGACGATGCGGCCGCCGGATTCCTTCAGCCGCGCAAGCAGGCGCACGGTGCTCCGGCGGAGGTTCGTGGCGTCGGGCACAATAACCAAATGGTAGCGGCAGGCGCCGACCTCAAGGCGGCCCCGGACCGCGCGGCCCTTGCGTTCAAGGATGAGTTCGTCGCCGAAGTGGAAGCCCGCGTGGACGCCCAGAACGAAGTCCACGAGTCCCCGCAGCCGCCGGTCCAGTTCCTCCACGGGCGCGTGGTCCAGCGGGCTGTACTCGGCCCACGCGCTGGACATCGGGTGGATGATGAGCACGTCGGCCGCCTCGGTCCCCTCCGACAGCACCGACAGCAGCCGCGACATGTAGTCGTTCCAGTGGCAGTAGTGCGGCCACCAGGGCTGGTGGTAGTGGAGGCTGGGCGGGAAGTCGCGCTTCCGCACGCCGCGCAGCGTGAGCGACGAAAGGTGTGTGCAGATCATGTTCAGGCCCAGGGCGAACTGCCACTCGGCCAGCAGCCGCAGGTCGTCCAGCGAGGCGTTCCAGCCGGAGCACCCGAACATTTCGCCCAGGGTGCGCGGCCGGGCCAGTTGGGCCGCCACGCTCGTGGCCTGCTTGACCAGGACGGGGCCGCCCGGCATCGCCCCGGCGCAGCCCGCCCTTCGTCCTGGCGGGGCGAAGCCGGGCGCGCGGCCCAGGCAGTCAATGCCTGGAATGTGCATATATTCATAGTGCGGCATGGCGGCGCCGGTCCACTGCACCTGGGCGAGCATCGAGTCCTCGGCCATCATGTGGCCCGTGAGCGCCAGGCCGTGCCTCTCGCACCACTGGTACACCGGCATCGTCCACGCCAGCAGGAACAGCCGTGTCACGGCCTGGAAGAAATCGAAGCGGGTCTTGCGCCACCGGCCCACCGGGAAGAACAGTTCCGGCAGGCGGTCCAGGAGTTCGTAGCGGCACGCGCGGCGGAAATACTTCGGCAGTTCCAGCGACCAAGGAAGGCGGTGGCCGGTGGCGGCGTACTGAGGCTCGTCGGTGAAGATGCCCGGGATGGCGCGCCCGAACTCGCCGCCGAAGGCGTCGCGGTAAACCTCGTGCGTCTGGCGGAGGAACTCCTCGGTGGCGTCGCGGCAGAAGACGTCGACGTTCTCGCCCATGCGGCAGGCGAAATGGACGGCGGCCTCATGCTTCCGCAGCGGCCGCCGGTAGATGGCACGCGGCTCGGGCAGGCGGCGGAACGAGACGTAGCGGCCCCGCGAGTCCTTCTCGGCCACGAACATCGCGACGGTGCTCTCGCCGGGCTCCCACTTCGCGGGGTTGACCTCCTCGAAGATGAGGTACTTCTGGCGGAAGGCGTCGCGGCCGGTGTAGACGCGGCCGGAGCACGTGCCGCTCGGCCAACAGTCTTCATCGTACAGCCACATCCGGACGCCCGTGTGCGCGCCCTCGTCGATGGCCGCCCGGACGGCCTCCATCCATTGCGGGCCGAGGTAGGCCGTGGCCAGTCCGCGGCGGGCGTGCAGGAAGGCGCCGCCCAGCCCGCCGCGGGCCATCTCGCGGACCTGCCGACGGACATCCTCCGGGTCGAGCCGGTCGTTCCACGACCAGAACGTGGTGGCGCGCCACCGGCTGCCGCCGTGGCCCGCCTCGCGGAATTGCCGCACAAGGTCCATGCCGGTATCCTTCGCGCTCGTGCGTTGATTGCGGTCCCGGCGCGCCAGGGCCGTTGCGGCGCGATGCACCCGGCGGGCGCCATGCTTTCGCGCCGTTGCGAAAGCATGGTCGCCGCGAGCGCGAGAGGCATGCTTTCGCCCGCCAGGGGCGGGGCGCCCGCGAAAGCACGGCCCCGCGCCGGCGGCTCGCGGCTACGCGGGCTCCGCGCCGAGGGCCAGGGCGGCCCGTCGGAACGCCTCGCCGCGCTCCTGGTAGTTCTCGAACATGTCGTAACTGGTGTAGCCGGGCGCCAGCAGGACGACCTCTCCGGGCCGCGCGATGCGGGCGGCGCAGCGGACGGCGTCGGCCATGTCGGCGGCGAGTTCGACGTGCGGACCGCCGGGGCCGATGGCCGCCGCCAGGGGCCCGGCCATTTCGCCGATGAGGACGGCGGCGCGGGCCCTGCGGCGGGCGGCCTCGATCATCGGACTCATATCCATGTCTTTATCGCGCCCGCCGGCCACCAGCACCAGCGGCTCCTGGAACGCCTCCATCGAGCGCCTGGCCGCCAGCGGCGTCGTGGCCTTCGAGTCGTCCACGTAAAGCGCCCCGCCCAGCCGCCCCACGGGCTGAAGCCTGTGCGGCAGCGGGCGGAACGCGGCCACGGCCTCGGCGATTGTCTGTGGCGGCACGCCCAGCACACCGGCCGCCGCCGCCGCCGCCGCAATGTTCGACAGGTTGTGCCGCCCCAGCAGTTGCACCCGCCCGGCCAGGTCCACGCGCTCTTCGCGGCCGTCCATGCGCAGCACCAGGACGGACCCGTCGAAGAAAACCCGATCTTGGCGCGGCGGCTCAGGAGAGCCGCCGCGCGGCGGGTCTCCTGACCCGTCGCGCAACCTGTCGGCCGTCAGCGGCCGCTCGATGGA
>VGYT01000012.1 GCA_016872895.1 Planctomycetota bacterium | reverse complement strand
TCGCCGGCGCGCCGGCCGCGCCGCAGGCCGCCCCTGCGTCCGCCGGCGCAGGGCCGCCGGCGGGCGATCCTGCATCCCCAGGCGAGGCCGCGCCCGCCCCCCGCTACTGCGCGCCGGAAACCTGGGTCCCCGAGCCGCCCGGACCCGACCCGACGGCGCAATCGCTGCGGCACTACGTCCGCGGGCGCCTTCTGGCCGCCGCAGGAGAGCACGTGCGGGCCGTCCAGGAGTTCCGCCAGGCCGCCGCCATCACCCCGGCCGTCGGCCGCGTGTGGCTGTACCTGGGCCTGTCGCTCTACGATTCGGGCAACGTGGCCGAGGCCGTCAAGGCCCTCGACGAGGCCCTGAAGCACTCGCCCGACGACCCGTCGGCGCTGTACTTCCGCGCCCGCGTGGCCCGCGGGGCGGGCGACCCGAAGAAGGCCCAGGCGCTCCTGGCGCGCCTGGCCGCCTGCGCACCCAAGGGAACCGCCTTCTTCATCCTCGGCGCCTACCACCTGGCCCAGGTGTGCCAGGAACTCGGCGACGTGGACGGCGCAATCGCGCACTACGAGGCCCTCCTGGCCCAACTGAGCGAGCCGCAGCCCTTCTTCCAGCGCTACCCGGAACTCTTCATGGTCTTCCGCGGCCAGTTGCAGTTGAAGGAAGCGCTTGGCCGCCTTTACCTGCTGCGGGCCGACAACGACAAGGCCGTCGCCATCCTCAGGGAAATCCTGGCCGACCGCCCCGACAACCCGGAAGTCCTCGGCCTGCTGTGCCACGCGCACATCCAGAAGAAGGACTTCGCGGCCGCCAAGAACCTCGCCCGCCGCCTCATCGAGGTCCGCCCCGACGCCTCCGACGGCTACCAGCGCCTGGCCGAGGTGTACCGCGCCGAGGGCGACCCGGAGGGCGTCCTGCCGGACCTGGAAGCCCGCCGCAAGGCCAACCCCGACAACCGCATGGCCGCCTTCCAACTGGCCGGCCTCTACGAATCCTTCGGCCGCAAGGACGATGCCGCTCGCCTGTACCGCGACCTCAGCGTCGGGGCCGACCCGATGCAGGGCCCGAGCGTGGCCGCCGCGCTCAAACTCGCCGAAATCCAGGTCCAGGCTGGCCGGCCCGTCGAGGCCCTGGAGGCCCTTGCGGTGGCCATCTCGGGGGCGACCGCCGACTCGGCCATCCTCGTCCGCGGGGCCCAGATAATCGAGGGCCTGGCCGACCGCGACGCCGCCTACCGCCAGGCCCAGCGCCTGGTCGCCGACGACCAGAAAGGCTACGGCGCGTTCGTCCTCGTGGGCATGCTGGCCGAGACGCTCCGGCGGCGAGACGAGGCCATCGCGCTGTACGACAAGGCCCTCTCGCGGCAGCCGAAGGCGGCCATCGCGTACTCGCGCAAGGCCGACCTCCTGATTGACGCCGGCCGCCACGCCGACGCACTGGCCGCATACGAGGCCGCCCAGAAGGCCGGCCTCGACATCCCCGCCTTCCACCGCAAGATGGGCATGCTCCTTGAGTTCCTCGACCGCCCCGCCGAGGCCCTGGTCCAGTACCGCATCGCACGCCAGGCCGTGCCCGACGACAAGACCACGCGATTCCTCCTGGCCAACCTCCTGGCCAAGACCGGCCAGGTCGACGAGGCCGAGAAGGAACTCAAGAGCCTCCTGGCGCGGTTCCCCCAGGAGATACAGGGCCACGTGCAACTCGCGGCCGTGTACGCCCAGAAGGGCGACCTCGCGGCCGCCGACCAGGCCCTGGCACAGGCCCTGGCCATCGACGCCGGGAGCATCCCCGCCCGGGCCCTGCTGGCCGAGGTCCGATTCAAGCAGCGCAACCTTCAGGAGGCCGAGCGCCTGGCCCGCGCCGTTCTCTCGGACCGGCCCGAGGCGGGCGACGTCCGACTCCTCCTGTCCTACATCCTGGCCGCCCAGAAACGCATCGCCGACGCCGCCGCGGAACTCAAGACGATCCTTGCGGCCAACCCGGAGAACATCGACATACGCTACCTTCTGGCGGGCCTCTGCTCCGAACTCGGCGACACGGCCGCCGCCGAGCAGGAACTCGTGCGCATCCTCCAGAACAGGCCCGACCACGCCCCGTCGAAAAACGACCTGGGGTACATGTGGGCCGACCGCGGCGTGAACCTCGCCAGGGCCGAGCAACTCATACGCGAGGCCCTCCAGGCACAGCCGCGGAGCCCCGCCTTTCTGGACAGCCTGGCCTGGGTGATGTATAAAGGCGGCAGGTTCGACGAGGCCGTCCGCACGCTCCAGGAAGCCACCCAGGCCGCCCCGGACTACGACGCCGTCCTGTGGGACCACCTGGGCGACGCCTACTGGCGCCTCAGCCGCCCGGCCGACGCCGCCCAGGCGTGGCAGACGGCCGCCAGGCTGCTTGAGTCGCGCGGCGAATCGAAGGCCGCCGACCTGGCTCGCGTCCGCCAGAAAGTCGAGCACGCCCAGGCCGGCCAGCCGCCATCCGTCGCGCCGCTGGCCGCGCCAACTGTGAAGCCCGAAACCCGAAAGCCGGAACCCGAATCAAACACCAAGCCCGAATGACCAAGAAGAATCGCCCGGCACGCGGGTGTTTTTGATTGCAGTTTCCTTTTTGATTCGGTATTCGGGTTTCGGGCTTCGGGGTTGCCTTTGACGAGGAGACGACCATGTCCGGCCATTCACACTGGGCGACCATCAAGCGCAGGAAGGGCGCCGCCGACGCGAAGCGCGGCCAGGCGTTCTCGAAATGCGCCAAGGCCCTCACGCTTGCGGCACGCAAGGGGACCGACCCCACCATGAACCTCGCCCTCCGCTACGCCCTGGACGAGGCCCGCGCCGTCAACATGCCCAAGGATTCCATCGAGCGGGCCGTCAGGAAGGGCGCCGGCGAACTGGATGGCCAGCAAATCCAGGAGGCCGTCTACGAGGCCTACGGGCCCGGCGGCGTGGCCGTCATCATCGAGACCGTCACCGACAACCGCAACCGCACCTCCGCCGAGATCGTCAAGGTCCTGGAACGCCACGGCGGCCGCCTCGGCCAGCCCAACTGCGTCGCCTGGATGTTCGCCAAGAAGGGCAGCATCACCGTGACGGAATTTAAAGATGAAGAAAAATTGATGGACGTGGCCCTCGGGGCCGGGGCCGACGACCTAGCGGAGACCGACGACGGCTTCGAGGTCGTCACGTCCCCCGAGGCCCTCGAGGGCGTCAAGAAGGCCCTCGGCGAAGCCGGCGTCCCCGTGGCCCGCGCCGAACTCCTCCAGCGCCCCCGGTCGTTCGTCACCCTCTCCGAGTCCGACGCCCGCAAGGTCCTCTCGCTCATGGAGGCCCTGGAGGGACACGACGACGTCCAGAAGGTGCACTCCAACTTCGACATCGACTCCGACCTGCTGGCGAAGATCCAGGCGGGGTGAGGGGCGATTGCGGATTGCGCCCCGGTGCGGAGTGCGGAGTGAACGGCAAACGGCACGGCAAGCCTCGGCCGCGGGCCTTTCACTCCGTCACTTTGTCACTATGCCACTTCGGGTTCCGCCGCTCACTGCTGTGCCGCGCGTTTGCCCGGTTGCGCCGCAGGCGGAGAGGGGTTCACCATCCACTCCAGGCCGCGGCGGATATCGCCGAAGATGTCGCCGTGCCAGCCGTGGCCGCCGCCGCAGGGGCGGAAAAAGCCAAGGAGAATGTTGAATATTGAATATTCTCCCTGCCGTTTCCCGGCGCCTGCGCGGGGCGTCTTCTTGTGCCGCAGGTTTCCCCGTGCGAGAATGCCACAACGGGGCTGCCGGAAAGGAACAGGTGCTATGCGGCGGGTGCAGCGGCCGATTCGGTTGCTTACCGGCGAGTCGGTTCCCGGCTTGCTGGCCGTTCTGGTGCTGCTGGCGCACGCGTCGGCGGTCAACGCGGAAAGCGGTTGGCCGATGGCCGGGGCCAACCCGCAGCGCACGAGTTGGGTGCCGGAGGAGGCGGCCGGGCGCCTGCGGCCCGTCTGGTATCGGGCCATCGAGCCGTACATCAGCCAGAACGTGCAGATCATCGCCGCCGACGGGAAGGTTTTCATCGCCACTGCGCGCGGCCTGTACGCGCTCGCGGCCGCCGACGGGGAGACCGCCTGGGTCTATCCCACCGAGATGCCGCTGGGGCACTCGCCCACGTACCACAACGGCGTGCTCTACGCGGGCGGCTTCGACCGCAGGCTCCACTGCATCGACGCGGCCACGGGCAAGCGCCTCTGGACCTTCGACGGCGCCCACGCGGGCTACCGCACCAGCCCGCTGGTCGCCGAGAACCTGGTGCTGCTGGGCAACCGCGACGGGACGTTCTACGCCGTGCATGCCCACGGCACGCCCAAGCAAGGCACGCTGGCCTGGACGTACCCGACGGAGGCGCCGATCAACTACTCGGCCGCCTGCAAGGACGGCGTGGTCTACTTCGCCTCGATGGACATGCATGCGTACGCGCTGGGGGCGGCCGACGGCAAGGAGAAGTGGAAGACCGAGAAACTCTACGGCGCCGGGTTCCACTCGTGGTGGCCCGTAATCTGGCGGGACAGGGTCATCTTTGTCACGGGGCACAACTACCGCAACGGCCTGTCGCCCGGTTCGGAAGACTGCGAGTCGGCCAGGCGGGGCGGGTACTACCACGATGCGGAGGTCCGGGAGGTCTTCGCGGGGCTGGGCGAGCGCGATTTCCTGGGCGCCACCGGCACGGAGCCGGGCGACTGGGTCCGCGATACCTTCACCGTCAACATGCTGAAGGCCTGCCGGTATTTCGGGCAGAAGCCCTGGCGGCGAATGCTGTATTGCCTGGCGGCCGCAACCGGCCAGGACTGGGAGGCCGACCTCGACGGCGACGGAAAGCCCGAGCGGGCGCCGTTCCTCTGGACGGGGAGCAAGAACGGCATCGCGCCGCCGCCGATCGTCTCCGGGTTCGACAACGTCCTCTACCGGCACAACCACTACGCCGGGCACTTCGGCGCCCGCTCGCACATCTCGGGCTGGAAGTTCGCCGCACCCTTCGTCAGCCGCATCACGATGGACTACGGGGCGACCGACGAGCCGCACATCGCATCGGGCGGAGGCCGGTATCTTTACTGGAGCCTCTGCGGCGACCGCGAATCCGGCTGGATCGATCTGTCGAAGCCCTTGCTCGCCGACGCCCGCGACCGCTCGCGCGAGGGCCAGATATTCCCCGGCTATCACCTCTACCAGGTCTGCCCGGGCTACGACGAGATGTGGTTCGGCGTGGGCGACCAGGACGGCACCGGCAACCGCCTGTGGGGCTACTACGGCTCCACCAACGGCATCTACCACAATCAGACGAATGACCAGAACCCGTTCATCCCGTACCAGGGGCGCCTGTACATCCACCGCTCTAACGCCGTCATCTGCTTCGGCCCGGAGGGCGGCGCGAAAAGGCTGCCGCGCGCCGACACTCAGGCGCCCCCGCGCGATACGCCGGTCGCCCTGAGCGAGGCCGACCTGAAGCAACTGCTGGCCGACGAGGTCCGCAAGTGGCTTGCGGCCGGGCACCTGCACATCGGGTACTTTAACGCCTCGCAGTTCGGGCACGCACCCCGGCGGTACCAGAGCCTGAGCGACTACTTCGAGAACCCCGCTGAGAACCTGTGGGTGCTCCTGCGGGCGCTGCCGCACGTGCCGGAGGACCTGCGGGCGCCGCTGCGGGAGTTCATCCGGAAGGAGTACGCCGCCTACCCGCCCGCCGCCGTGAGCACGATCGGCTGGAAGGACGGGGCCTCGCGCGACTACTTCCTGTACCCTCCGGAGGTGGATGCGGCCCGCGCCAACTATCCCGCCGGGATGCAGGGCGGCAGGTCCTTTCCCTGGCGCGGGCAGGTGCCGCCGCTTACGTTCTACGTTCTCTGGGAGTATGCCCGGGAGTTCGGCGGAGCGCAGGAGACGTACGCCGCGGTCAAGGGCAGGCTGCCCCCCCTGCCGCCGGAGTCCGACTGGCCCCTGTACCCGTACGAGATCAACGCCTGCATCGCCGGGCACGTGGGGTACCTGGAACTCGAGAAACTGGCCGGGCAGCCTCAGACCGCCGAGGTCCGGGGCACGCTGGACAGACTGCTGGCGTGGCGGACCGAGAACTTCAGCAAGGACACGCCGTTCCAGCCCAAGGGCTCCTACAACAAGGCCCAGCCCAACAGCCACGCCAACCGCATCAACGTCTCGCGGAACTTCATCTTCCTCACCCCGGAACTGGGGCAGTACCTGCACGACCATACGCGGGCCAAGGTGAGCGAAGCGCTCGACGAGTACGACCGCGTGGGGCCGTACTGGTTCGTCTCGCGGTACGAGGGGTGCCTTCAGGAGGCCACCGTCCAGAACCTGCACGACTGCTTCGCGCTGTTCCAGGCGAAGGCGTGGATCCTCAAGCAGCCGCGCGAGGAACTGGCGAAGTACCTGGACGTGCCGGGCTTCCGGCGCGGGGATTGTTTCTATATCCACAACCTTATCTCGGCCCTGGAGGCGCCGGCGGCCGGGACTGCGCGAGCGCCGGCCGGCCCCCGGCCGGGCAAATGAGTAAAGGAGAGTTCAGACCATGACGACAGTCGAACGCGGCGTCAAGCAGGAAAGAGCCATCATAATACATAATATGAGTAGCCGGTTCCTGGCGGCAATCATGCTGTCCTTGTTCATCCCGCCGGGCGACGCGCGGGCGGCGGACATATTCGTCGCCCCCGGCGGCAGCGACCGGAACCCCGGCACGAGCGACAGGCCGCTGGCGACCCTCGCCCGCGCGCTGGACGGCGTCCGCGACGCGAAGGCCAGGAAGGCAGGGCCGACCAACGTCGTGCTGCGCGGAGGCGTTTACTATCTGCCGGAGACGCTGGTTCTGGGCCCCGAGATCTCCGGCGCCAAAGGCGCGCCGCTGGTCATCGCGGCCGCGCCGGGGGAAACGCCCGCACTCAGCGGCGGCCGCAAACTGGAACTGGCCTGGAAACCCGGCAACGACCGGGCGATGGAAGCGCAGACGCCGGCCGGATTGACTATTGACCAACTCTGGATCAACGGCAAGCGCCAATGCATGGCGCGCTATCCCAATCGTACTGCACGGAAGAACGTGTTTGACCGCTGGGACCTGAGGGACAAGCGAGATTCGGGCGGCGGACCCGATCCCGCGGAAGATGCCCTGGCCAAGGAGCGCATCGCCCGCTGGCAGAACCCCGCCGGCGGCTACGTCCATTCCATGCACAGGGCGCTCTGGGGCGACATGCACTGGCTCATCAAGGGCCGCAAGGCCGACGGCAGCCTCGACCTGGAAGGCGGCTGGCAGAACAACCGGCCCTCGCCCATGCATCCCGTTTACCGCTTCGTTGAGAATATCCGCGAGGAACTCGACGCCCCCGGCGAGTGGTTTCACGACGCCAAGGCCGGCGTACTGCACTTCATCCCCGAGCCAGGGTGCGACCTGGCGACGGCCACGGTCGAAATCGTGCTCCTGGCGCACCTCGTCGAATTCCAGGGCAGCAAGGAAAAGCCGGTCCAATTCGTTGAACTGCGCGGCCTCACCTTCCGCCACGCCGCCCGCACCTTCATGGAGAACAAGGAACCGCTGAACCGCAGCGACTGGACCATCTATCGCGGCGGCGCGGTGCTTTTCAACGGCGCGGCGGACTGCACGGTGGCCGACTGCACCTTCGACCAGGTCGGCGGCAACACGATTTTCGTCAGCAACTGGAACCGGCGGATCGCCGTGCGCGGCTGCTTGATCGAGAACAGCGGCGCAGGCGGCGTCGCCTTTGTCGGCGATCCCAAGGCCGTCCGCAGCCCGCTCTTCCGCTACGGCCCGCAGAACTACAAGACGCTCGACCGCACGCCCGGCCCCTTGACCGACAACTTCCCCGCCGACTGCCTGGTGGAAGACTGCCTGATCACCCGCACCGGGCGGGACGAGAAGCAGACGGCGCCGGTCCAGATCTCCATGTCCCAGGACATCACCGTGCGGCATTGTTCCATCTACGAGGTGCCCCGCGCCGGCATCAACATCAGCGAGGGCAATTGGGGCGGCCACCTGATCGAGTTCTGCGACGTCTTCGATACCGTCCTCGAAACCGGCGATCACGGCAGTTTCAATTCCTGGGGCCGCGACCGTTACTGGACGACCGCCATCGAAGAAGGCGACAGGCAGGTGGCGGCCGATCCGAACCTGCCGCTCCTCGACGTGGTCAAACCCATCCGCATCCACAACAACCGCTGGCGATGCGATCACGGCTGGGCCGTGGACCTGGATGACGGCTCCAGCAATTATGAAATCTCCAACAACCTGATGCTTTTCAGCGCCCTGAAGTTGCGCGAGGGATTCTACCGCAAGGTGTTCAACAACATCGTCATCGGCGATTCCGCGGGCCTGCACTGCTGGTACGCCGACAGCCGGGACGAAATCTATCATAATATCTTCTCGGGTCCCTACCGGCCCACGAGAATGCCGAAGGGGAAGTGGGGCAGGACCATCGACCGCAATTTCTTCAATGCCGGCGAACCCGACGCCAGGGCGTTCCAGAAGTTCGGCTGCGATGCGCACTCCATCGCCGGCGCCCCGCTTTTCATCGATCCGGCCAGGGGAGACTATCGGGTGAAGGAAGGCTCGCCGGCGCTCTCCATCGGCTTCAGGAACTTCCCCATGGACCAATTCGGCGTGCGTAAGCCTGAACTGCGGAAGATCGCCAGGACGCCCGACCTGGCGCCGCCGCCCGCAGTTCCAGCGCCATCTCGCGCGCCGCCGCCGGCGCCGCAGGGGCAATGAAGAGCGCAGAATGTAGAATGCAGAATATCACCATGAGCGCAGGCGCTCCCGGTCCGTGCATTCTGCGTTCTTCATTCCCTATTCCGCGTTTCTACAGGCCGAAGACGCCCAGGACGATCTTCCCGTTCTCCACGCCGACCGTCTGCCGGCCGACGGCGACCTTGCCGCCCTGGACAACCGGCCTCGGGGCCTCGCCCTTGGCAAGAAAGAGAAAACTCGCCTTCGTCCCGCCCGCGTCCGCCGCGTTGTCGTTCGGCGCGCCCGGGCCGGTCATGACGAGCATGGCGTCGGCGCCGCTGGCTCGCGAGAAGTCGATGGCCAGCGAGGAGCCGTCGCCGGTCGTAAGAACGGTCGAGCCGTCCTGGGCGGGCTTATAGTCGCCCGTGAATCCGCCGCTGACGGTCCCCCAGGTCGCCTTCTTCCCAAGGCCCCAGACGGTCAGCGACTTCTCGCCCTTCGCGCTGTAGTTGCCCTTGGATGTCTTGGTGAGGATTGAGATGACGACGTCGTCGGCGTCCTGCCAGCGGTTGCGCCACGCATAGAAGCCCCACCTGGTGTCGCGGTAGGCGTGCGGGATGATGTCGCCGGGGTTTCGTTCCTCGGTGCCGAACGGCCAGTTCACGAAGGAGACGATGGCCAGGTGCGGGTAGGGGGTCGGCGTGTCGAAAGGCGTATTGTTCTTTTCATCTACTTGCTTTAAGCCGCAGTGGTTGTAGAACCAGAGGACGGCCTGCTTCTGAACCTCCGTGGCCACGCCGAAACCGATGCCGAAATAGCAGCCGCCGCTGATGTCGTTCCTCGCCCAGATGTTATGGTCGTACGCCCCGCGCTTGGGGAAGTCCATGGCGCCGCCCTTCGGCACGGTCAGGAAGAACCACTTCAGCGCCATCCACTGGGCGTTGGGCCGCGGCGTATAGAAATCCCTGCCGGCCGCCACCTTCCAGGCCTGGAGCGCCGAGAGGAACACGATGTGCGAGGACATCGAGCCCGTGCCGTCGCCCTCGGCGAAGAACCCGCCGTCGCCGAAGCCCTCCGTCATGTTGCGGGTCATGGACTTCTCGCTTGTCTCCAGGAGCGGCCCCAGTTTCTTCATGTCCACGCCGGGGTCGTTCATGATGGCCAGCACCGCCATCGCCCCGCCGCCCACCTGCATCCCCCAGTGATTGCTGCCGGGGTGCTGGCGGGCCCCGCGCACGAGTTCCTCCAGGCTCATCCACTTCGCCTCGTTGTAGTTCTGGATTATCTCGGCGATCTTCCTCCGGTACGCGTCGTCCCAGCCGTCGTAGCAGAGGTCGTAGCCCAGGACCGTCCAGCCGAGCGACGGCCCGGCCCGAAGGGCCCCGTACGGCGCCTTGAACGAATAACGCTGGTCGCGGTCCCGGTAACCCTCGAGGGCCTTCTCCATGCACTCCCTGCCGAGGTCGGCGTACTTCTTGTCGCCCGTAAGGACGTAGAGCATGCCGAAACCCGCGGCGTGCGAGAACGTGAAAACGCCCGGCGGTGCCGTTTCGAGCGGCCCGGCGCCGTCCTTATCGACCGGCCCCTTGACGCCGAACTTCGCGGGCATCGACTCGCCGTCGCTTCCGTTCAGGCACAGGCGCAGGCGCTTGAGGATGGCCTGGCCCTCGGGCGTCTTCGCCCGCTCGCGAAGGGCCGCAATGTCGCCCTTGCGAAAAAGCAGGCGCGGATGCTCGCCGGGCTGGACCGCCTTGAAGCCCGGCACCGGCGCAGGCCAAAGCGATCCCTCGTCTGCGGCCACGGCCGCCCCGGTGAGGACGATTGTTGCAGAGATTCCCAGCCAGAACGTTCGGCCCGTGCGCATGACGGTCTCCTTATGGGCGCCATGCTTTCGCGCCGCCCGGAAAGCATGACACCCGTCTGCACGGCCCGCGGCCGTGGCATGGCGGCGCGGCCGCGGCTCGACCGCAAGACCCTGCCCATGAACTGCCTCACTGCTCGCCCAAGACGATCTTCCCGCCTTCGCCGGACGACCGGTTCATTCCAGCGCCGCCGCTCCCGGCCGCCGGGACCGGCAGCCCGCGTCTTGCCCGGGCCCGCAATGCGGCGCGGCGGCGTTCGGGCCGCGCCATCCGCCGATGTGGTGCGCCTGCGTGGGCAACAGGTTCAGCCTTTCTCCGGCCCGAACCCGGCCCAGATACGCAGAGGCTGATCAGGGGCGGGCCGCCCGCGGCGCATGCGTGTGAATCGCCGCTGGACGCGCAGGCCCCGCGACTCGGCCCACAGCATCGCCGCCAGGTTCGGGACCGGAATGTCCACAAAGACCGTGCGGCCGGCGCAGGCGCAAAGGGCGGCGTCGGCCAGCGCCCGGCCGCTCTCATCATCGAGGGCCGCCACCGGCCCGATCTGCATGGCCCGCGACCCTGGGCGGACCCACGAGTACCCCCCGAGTGCGGCGGAGGGCGTGCTTTCGCCCGCCGCGGCCCGCCATACGTCCGGCGGGGCGCGCGTCAGGGCCTTCATCGCGTCGGGCTGCTCCTGGCGAAGCAGGTCGAGGAGGCGGGAGCGGTCCGCCCCCGTGGCCGCCGCGTCGAGCGCCGCAACCGCCGCCGCATCGCCCGCGCCGACGGGGGCGATGCCGGGGTGGTGCCTAGCGCAACTACACCGCTCCCTCACGGTCGCGGCTCTGACTGGCGCCGCTCGGGAGGCATGGTTGTGGGCCGCGGAAGGCATGCTTTCGCCCGCGGGGGCGGGGCCGCCGCCGGCAAACCCTTCCCACCGCGCAACCTCGTATTCAGCCGCGAAGCCCAGCCTCTCGTAAACCGGACGCCCCAGGGCCGTGGCATCCAGCCGCACCGTGGGGACGCCGCGGCCATCCAGGTACGCCAGCCCGTGCTCCATCAGCCGCGTCGCGATGCCGCGGCCGCGCACCGGCGGGTCGACCAGCACCATCGAGACCCAGCCGACCGGGGGGAAAACCGACACACACGTGGTCGCCACGGGCCGGCCGTCCCACTCTGCCACGAAACACCCTGCCGGCTCAAGGACCAGCAGGCGGCGCCAGTCGGCTTCCGTCTGGTTCCACCCCGCCAGGTCCTTCAGGCGCATGCCGAGCGGCACGTCCTGGGCGGTCATGGCGCGGATGCGGAGCATGGTCGCACCGTAAGTTGCAGGTTCAAGGTTCAAAGTTGGTCATGGTTCAAAGCCCCCGGCACCGCCGGGGGATGATCGGCCCGCACCATCCATCCCCACGCGGTGCGTGGGGCTTGTTTGAACCATGTCACTTGCCACCCGTCACTTGCCGTTGTTGGCTTTCAACCTTGAACTGCCGTCAGGGAGCGACGATTTCGAAGGGCATGGCCGGCAAGGTGCCCACCAGCATGCGCCGCTGATTTGCCTGCGTTTTTCCCGGAGGCGGGGCCTGACTTCTCAGGGCAAAGGCATTGACGATGAGGTTTCCTTTGAGGCCGGGCTTCACTTTGGCGGCATCGCTCTCAAGCACGATCTGGGTCAGCGCGCCGTCCGGCGCCGCCTTCTGGATGGCGATTCCATCGGGCGGCTCGCTCAACTCGAATTCGAGTCTGCCGAAGGGCGTGACCGGAGGCACGCTCACCTGAATCCGTGCCGTCTTGCCGGCAGGGATGCAGACGGGGGCGGGGCCGAGGATTCTGACCGTGCTCTTTGACAGGTAGCGCCCGGACACGGCCACTTTCAGTTCCTCCGCGCCAACCAGGTGCCGGTAGGCGAACGCCTGCATCATGTCTTCCGCCGGGGCGGCCGGCCGGACAACCTCCTGTGCCTGGATAAACGCGCGGCCTTCCATGGCCAGGCTGAGGGGTTCTTTCGTCGGCGTCGGCGGGACCGTCAGCGTGATCCGGACCTGGTCCTGGCCGGCCGGCACCTGTGCCCCGTCCAGCGTGAATCCCGCCGGCGCGTCCTTCAAGGCCAGCGCGATCTTATCGGCAAACCCGTCCTTCCGGAGGGCATACACGGTGAGGGGAACGGTCGCGATGCCGCGCACGTTGATGCTGGACGGCACGACCCGCAGTTGGAAGTCCGGCCGGGGCGGGCTGATGCGCAAGCGGTAGGCATACTCCGCGCCGCCCTTGCGCTGGGCATCGCCGAGGTGAAGATAGCAGGTTCCGCCGGCGGGCAGGACGGCGGTGAGCAGGGAATCCGCGTGGTGCGTGTTCAGCCCCGATCCCTTGTCCTCATGGTCATCGTTGAACGCCAGTTGACGGCCGGCGGCGTCGGAGAGTTTGAGCACGGAATCCAGCGGGGAATCGAGGCGGCGGGCATGAACTTCCGCGACGATCTCGTCGCCGGCGCGGCCTTCGAGGCGGAAGACGTCCCAGTCGCCCGGCTGGTCGATGCGCCCGTTGACGATGAGCGGAAGCGTGACCGGCTGCGCGCCCGCGGGCAGGTTGTTCGGCTCCTTCTCCAGGCATTCCGGAAGCGTGTCCACCGCAAAGGGCTCGCTGTTGCTGACAAGGTCGCCCTTGCGCACCGAAATCGCATAAGTTCCCGGCGCCCGGTCTTTGTTATCCTGCGTGAGGCCGGCCACCGGCAGATTCCAGCCCTTCACCTCGACGGCGGTTTGAGTGCCGGCCCTGCCGCCCAGCGGGAAGATGCTCGTTACCAGCGGCAGTTCGCCCACGGCGATGCGATAGACGAAATCCTCGCGGCCGCGGTAGATGGCGTCCTGGATCTCCAGAACATACTGGCCGTCCGCCGGTATCTCGTAACAGAGAACCGGGTCGGGATGGAAGCGGAAGTCGTCGTTATAAGCCACTTCCTTCCCCTGGGCGTCGTAAAGCGTCATCGCGGCCTGGAACCAGCCGGGCACGGCGTCGGGAAGATACGGGATGAGTTCCCGCGCCCCGGCGGCGACGACGAGCCGTTGGCCCTTGCCCGCCTGGAAGCGATACCGGTCAACATCGCCGGGTATGATCTGGCCGTTCAGGACGGTCGGCAGCGTGACGTTCATATCGGGGTCGGGCGGGGCGGCAGCCGGTTCCCTGCGGAAGGCGGCCTGGCGGGGGTCGGCGGGCGGCGTGATGCTCGTCGTCGCCTTCTCGGAGAACTCCGGCAGTTGGCCGACGCAGAAGACGCGCGGGTTCGACAACCCGGCGGGCGTCATAAGCCTCAACTCGCGCCGCCCCGGCTCGGCATCCGGGGCCACGGTAACCTCGACGGTCACGATCTCGGCGATGGCAGGGGTGATATTGCGGTTGAAGGTGGCCAGTTTCCGCCTGATTTCGGCGATTCCCTTGAAGGTCTCGGCGTCCTTGGGCTTCTTCAGAAGTTCGGTCAGTTCTTCCCTCAGGTTGTTGGCCTCTCCCGGCGTAAGCGGCCTTGCGTACTCGACCACGGATGACTTGACGCCTGTACCAGAGATATACACATTATTAGCACCACTCAAATACTGGCCGCCGACCGTAACCTGGAGCGCGGCGCCCTGCCGGCCGCCGGCGGGATAGACGTAGCCGATCCGCGGTGTGAATGGCTGGGCCCGGGCGGCCGGGACGCCCGCCAGAAAAGCCGCCAGCGCCGCAGCCGCCCGCCACCAGGACAGATTCATCGTCGTCATTTCGGCACACCTCCGCCGCCGTCGGAAGTCGCAGGGCTTGTCTCCTCCGCCGACGCAGCGCCGCGCCGGTAGAGCACCGGGCGCTCGAGCGGCGGGAGCCTGAACTCCTTTCCGTCGGCCAATCGCTCGATGAGCATGTGCCACTCGCGAGGGTCGGTGCTGCCCTCGGGATGGCTGAGCGAGCGAGAGCCGATCTTCGTCGGGCCGTCCACGCCGTTGGCGAAGAGGAAACTGGGCGTGCGCTCGAAGACAAACAGCGCACCGCCGGGCAGCCCCTTGGCATTCCCGCCGTGTCCGAAAAGGCAGATGCGATCACAGTCGCTCACCACCAGCATCGGGTGGTTGCCTTCGTATTTCGTGCCGAAAATGGCGATGTCCCGCGATCCGCGCAGTTCGCTGGTCACCTGCTGCGGGCTGAATTGGTAGAAGCGCAGCGGACCCTGGGCGCCGTCCACCAGGAGGCGGGCGCCGCGGTAGTTGTACCAGTTGCCGCCGCCGTGCCCCGTGACGAGCACCGGCGGGCCCTTGGGCGGCTGCGCGGGCCCGCCCGCCCCGGCGGGGCGTGGTGCAAACCCATGGGTGGCCTGCTTCGAGACTTCGACCGCGCGGAACACCGAGCGCCCGCCGCAGCGCCAGTGCAAGGCCTGGACCCCGGGCACGTCGGTCGGCACGAGAAGCCCGAGAAAGGCCAGCACCGTGTCGGCGTCCGCCGCGAGCGCCGTGCGCACCAGGGGCGCGGGGTTCCGGGCGTCGGCAAACGCCCCCTCGCCGGTCGCCAGCAGGAACGAGAGATGCTGCCCGGCCCCGATGAGTTTGGTGTGCGGTTTCAGTTCCAGCGTGCGCGTCAGGCGGTAGCAGCCCTTGGGAAGGAAGACGATTTCACTCTGGTCAATCGCGCGCTGGAGCGAGGCGGTGTCGTCGGCACGGCCGTCCCCCTTGGCCTGGTAAGGCGCCGCCCGCACGTTGGCCGCGCCCGGGGACTCGCATCCGGGGAACGGCGCCGGCCACAGATGCCGCGCCTGGAGATCCGCCGGCGGGGCCTGATCCCGCTGGGCGTCGCGCACTTCCTCGACACAGTGCCCATCCACATAGACCGGATAGCGATACTCATGGCCCTGGTTCGACCGCGGACGGCACGTGTGTGCGTACTGGCGGACGCGGAGCCAGCCATCGGGGTTGCCGGGCAGAACCACCTTCTGCTCGGCGTCAACGGCTATCTTCGTCGCGCCGCGCACGAAGACATTGTGCAGGTAGACCCCGCGTCCTGACGCCAGCACCACGCGCTCCGGTTGGGCCAGCGCCGCGCCGGTAAAGACGATCTCGCCGTCCACGAGGGTGAGTTCTCCGTGGTTGGCAGCCATGCTCGTGCCCACCTGGATGAGCGGTCCCGCCGTGCGGTCGGCGACGATTTTCAGGCCCGCCGCCACGAGGGTCTGCCGGCTCGTGCTGCGGATGGCGGCCTCGGTCTGCCCTCGCAGCGTGAAACCGGTGATGACAGGCGTAGGCTGCGTGCCCGACAGGTAGCCGGTGAAGTCCAGTCCGACGCGCCCGCCGATGATGGTCACGCCCGCGCTGCCGCCGCCGGAGCCGATGCCGCCCTGGAGGCCCGTCAGGCCGTGCGTCGCGTCGATCGTGCAGTCCTGGGCGGCCGAGCCTTCCGCGGCCTGATGCCGCAGACCGACGGCGCCGGGATTGCCCTCCCCGATGACGATGTCCAGGTTCACGAGCATCTGGTTCATCGAGATGTTGGGCTGCTCGACCTGGGGCCCGAGGCCGTCGGTCACGCGCCCGGCTGTGGTCGGATTCAGGTAACCCCGCGCCCAGAAGTGGACGACGAACTTCGGCTGCTGCGGGTCGCCAAAACCGGGCGACCGCGGCGCCAGCAGCAATCGCGGGCGCTCCGCGCCGGCGCGCGAACCGACGAGCAGGTTCGGGAACCGGTTCCCGCCCAGCACGCGCCCGTTGCTCCGCCGGTACAGTTGCTGGACGCAGACCAGGGTGTCGGAGATCCGATACGTGCCCGGAGGGAAAAAGCACGCCATCTGGTGGTCGCGCGCGAAATTGACGGCGTCCTGAATCGCACGCGTCGAATCCTCTTTGCCCTTCGCATCGGCCCGAAAAGGCCCCTTGGTCACGTCCACATACCCCAGGGCGGCTGAGTCCCGGCTCTCCAGTTGGGGGGGCACAGCCAGGTTGATGAGGTCGGGGAACGGCTCGCGCACAGTCGGATGCACGTAGCGGAGGTAGCCGTCGGTGTCGTCGGAGGCGCTCGGCGGCGCCCCGCGCGGTTCGGCGGAAAGGCCCACGGCAGCGCCGACGAGACACCCCGCCAGCGCAGTCATCATGGCGCCGACTGGCGGCCTGGCGCGCATTTCAAACCGCAGCATCATCGGTCGGTTCTCCGGCGGGGGCCGGATGAGGCGCCCCGCCTACATGATCTCGCTCAGGCGTCCGCCCGTTTTCACGCCCTCCGAGGCGGCGGGCGTCGCGCGGACTTCCAGGCCCTGCGGATGGGGCAACCTCGCGTCCGGATCGATGCCCATCAGTTCGTACATGCTGGCTATGAGGTCGCACGGATACACGGGCCGCTCCTTCACCTCCTCGCCTCTGGCATCGGATGCGCCGACCACGCAGCCGCCCTTGAACCCGCCGCCGGCGACTACGGCCGAGAAGACCTTGCCATAATGGCCGCGCCCCCCGCTCCAGGGCGGTTCCCACTGTATCCTGGGAGTTCTGCCGAATTCGCCGCAACACCAGATGATGGTGCTCTGGAGCAGCCCCCTGTCGGACAAGTCCTGGAGCAGGGTCGCCAGGCCCCTGTCCAGTTCGGGCAGTCTGCGGCGCATGGCCTGAAAATGCTGCTTGTGGGTATCCCAGCCCTTGGAGTTGATGGTGACGTACGGGACGCCTTTTTCGACCAGCCGCCGCGCCATGAGGCAGGACTGCCCGAGGGTGCTTCGGCCGTAGGCTTCCCTTAGTTCATCCTTCTCCTGCGCCAGGTCGAAGATCTTGCCTGCGTCGCCCAGGATCAGGTCGTACGCCTGCTTCTCGGCCTGCTCCAGGGAAGCCAACTGGGCATCGCCTTTCATGGCTCGCCCAAGCGTGTTCAGGCCGTGGAGCAACTCGCGGCGGTCCTGCTGCTGCTTTTCGGTGATGCCCTGGGCAACGATGCCTTCCACGGCGAAGGGGGTCCTGGCCGGGTCGCCGCCGGTGGCAAAAGGCTTGTAGCGCGACCCCAGGAACCCCGCCTCTGAGAACCGCCCTTGCGGCTCGGTGAGCACGATATAGGGCGGAATCAGCCCGGCGTACCCGGTGCCGTAGCCCTTGAAGAGCGAGACGACGGCCCCGACGCTCGGGAACACGTCGCGGCCGCCGGGCGGCCGTCCGGTCTGCACCATGTAGGCGGCGGTCTCGTGCGCGTTTATGCCGTGCGTCATGCTGCGGATGATGGAATACTTGTCGGCCTGTTTCGCCAGCAGGGGCAGGAGTTCGCCGATGATGATGCCTGGCACGTTTGTCGGAATCGGCCTGGCCAGGTCGCCGCAGTAATCGCGCCCTGCGTCCGGCTTCGGGTCGAACGTGTCGAGGTGCGCCGGGCCGCCCCACAACCAGATTTGGATGACCGCCCTTGCCCTGGGCGCGGCGGGGCTTTGCCCCGGCAAAGCCGCGGCCGGCTGCGTGGCGGCCGCGGCGCCTGCCGCGAGGCGGTCGGCCAGCAGGAGGCCGGCCGCGCCGGCAAGACCGTGCCGCATCGCATCACGCCTGGACATGCGCAGGCCTTCCGGCCCCAACATGCCGCCCGCATTCTCTCTTGCACTCATGTTTGCACCTCGCCATGCACCGTCAGTGCCGGTAGAGAAACTCCGTGCTATTGACCAGCGCCCACGCAACATCGGCAAGAGGCGTGCGCCTTGCCCCGCCGGCAAAGCCGCCGCCCGGAAAACCTCCGCCGGGGAACCCACCTCCGCGGAAAGCGCCGCCGCCCGGAAGGCCCCCGCCGCCGGAGAAGCCGCCGCCGTCCTTGGCGCCCGACAGAGCGTATGCCGCCACGACCTTCAACTCTTCGTCCGTAGGATAGCGCGAGAGAATCGTCAGGTAAAGCGCGTCGGCGGCCTCACGCGGCCGGGTTTTATACTGCATGAGGCCGCGAAGTTCGGAACTCTGCTCAATCTTGCGCTGGACGTGGCTGGAGTTCAACAGGTGCAGCCGCTGGGCCGCCGTGAAGCGGTTGCTGCGCTCCGACTCAAGGCCCGTGTCGCGCGGCGGACGGCCGAAAAGTTCCAGGAAGGAACTCGTGATGCTGCCGTCGGGCAGCGCAATGGAACGCACCGTCTGCGGCACGAATGCAAAAGGCTCGGGGATTGCGCTGCTGTAATTCTCGCTCGTTCCGGTAACCTGGCAGATAGCGTCTATCAGAACCTCTGCCTCAAGCCGGCGGAGCGGGTAAAAGGCGAAATTGGCCGCCGCCTCGGCCTTATTGCTTCGCGGAATTGAAGACAGGCGGTAAACGTCAGAGTTCAGTATCAGCCGGTAGATGTGCTTCAGGTCGTAGCGCGATGAGATCAGTTCCTTCTCCAACCACGCCAGGAGTTCAGGATTGCTCGGCGGGTTGTTCGGCCGGATGTCGTCCGGCTCGTGGATTATGCCGCGACCCAGCAGCCACGACCAGATGCGGTTCACGATGTTGCGCGCGAACCAGGGATTCTTCGGATCGACCAGCCAATCGGCAAAGACCTCCCGCGGGTCCCGCTGCGGGTCGAGCCGGGCCGGGGTTCCATCCGGGAACTTCGGCGAGGCTTGCGCCGCGGGGCCGGCCTGCGGCGCGAGAGTCTTGCCGGGATCCAAGAGGACGATTTCCTCCTTCCATTCCGCGGTGGCCTTGTAGCCGACCCGCGAGAAGAAGGCCGCCATGTCCGACAACTGGTCCTTGGGCCATTTCTCGGCCCGCGTACCCATGAACGTCAAGGCCACGGCTTGCGCAATGGCCTGCGGTTCCCTGCTCTGGATGGCGCGGTAGAAGTTGACCGGCGGCACGCGGAAGTTGCTGCCGCTCTCCGTGAGCATCTCGCGGACGAACCGGTCGTACGGCTTGTTCTCCTTGATGGACGCCCGAATCCAGCGGTGATACGCCTGTGCCGCGTTCGGCCACAGATTGATGGGGAACTCCGCCTTGACCCGCAACAGGTCGCTCCACTTCATCGCCCAGTAATCCGCGAACTCCTCCCGCGCCAGCAGGCGGTCAATCAAGGCCCGGCGCTTGGTCGGGTCATGGTCCGACAGAAACGCCCGCGCCTCCTCGGCGGTGGGCAGCGTGCCGATAACGTCCAGGTATGCGCGGCGAACGAACACGGCGTCCGAGCAGAGATTGGCCGGCTGGATGCCCAGGCGCTGCAACCTGCCGAAAACCAGTTTGTCAACCTGGCTCTCGGGCGGCGGGGCGGCGGGGCCCTCAAAAGGGCTTGTCGCCGCCCCGGCTGCCGCGGCTGCGGCCAGGGCCGCCAGGGGAACAACCGAAAAAATAAATGCTGTCTTGGTCATACTCCCTTAAACCCAACTGTAGCACGCGTGGTTCGCCGGTTCGGCCCGGGGGTGCCATGCTTTCCGCGGCGCTTGCGAAAGCATGGTCGTACGCCGCAGGGCGCATGCCGAGCGGCACGTCCTGGGCGGTCATGGCGCGGATGCGGAGCATGGTTGAAACAAGCCCCACGCACCGCGTGGGGATGCATGGTGCGGCCCGATCATCCCCCGGCGGTGCCGGGGGCTGAAGCAATCGGCGGCCGACCCGCCTGCCGGCCGAGGGTCAACTGCTTGAGCGCAGCGTAGATGAGGGGGTCGTCCTGGTGGCCCTTGAACTCGAAGGGGACGTACTGGTTGAGGGTGTTGAGCATGAGTCCCCACGAGCATCCGCTGCGGACGGCGGCCTCGGCGGCGCGGGCGCCCTCGCGGCCGGACTTGTCGTCCTCGTTGCAGACGATGGCCTTGCCGTAGACCTTCAGGGCCTGGACCCGTTCAGGGATACGCTCGACGGGCGTACTGTTGAAGTGGATGAGGATGAAGTCTGCGGCCTGGCAGACCTCCTTGTGGCACTGGCCGCCGCCGAGTCCGCTGGCCGAGACGAGCAGCCCGGGGGCCGCCTGCCGCGCGTGCCGGATGAGTTCGGCCACGCCCTGCGGCGTCTTGAGGATTCTGTGGTCGAAGCCCCCGTGGGGGTACTCGTTGGCGATCTCCAGGGCCACGTGGGCGAACCCGCACTGGCGGACCCACCGGGCAGCGTTGGCGACGCCCGCTCTCACGGCCGCCTCGTCCCGAAGGACCTGGTCCTGGCGCTGGTAGTAGCATCCGAGGATGATAGCAGCGCCGGCGGCATCGGCCGCTTCGATGACCCGCCGCACACGCGCCAGGTAGGCCGGGCGCAGAGAACCGTCGGGCTCGAACGCCGAGTTCAGGGCTTCCTCGTAGCCCGGCATGCCGCCCTGGAGGCACAGCGTAAAGCAGCGGACGCCCTGGGCGGCGTAGTCGGGAATCCGGGCGATGAAGGCGTCGGTGTTCTTGTCTGCGTCGAAGCCCGCCGGCCGCGTGGCGTCGTTGCGGTCCTCGAAGGTCGAGTTCACCACGCGGACGTTCATCAGCAGGCCCTCGGCCGGGGCGCCGGGGTAGGTGATTGCGCCGTTCAGATACCAGCGCCCGTCTTTGAGGGCAAGGCGCGTCTTCCAGACGCCCCCCGCCGCGGCAGGCGTGCCGCGGGCCGGCGGCTGGTTCAGCGCGGATGCCGCATCCTCGGCGGCCGGGCGTGCGGCAGCAAAGACCCCTGCCGGCCAGAGCGACGCCAGCAGGATGCCACTGACGAGTGCTCGGGCCATGTCGTCTCCTCCGCTTCGGTTCAGGGCTTGAGAGACTGCCGCACCGTTACCGGCGACCGTCAACCGCCGCCGTAGAACACGTAATGGTCGTACGTGCGCGCATCGCCCCGCTTCTTCTGGTGCTCTTCCAGCGGGCCGTGGAACTCGCAGTGGAAGAAGCGTGTGTCGAAGGCGGCGGGCGGGAGGCGGTCGCGCCGGCCCTGAATCGCTGCGGCCAGGTGGGCAAGGGCAAGCGGGACCTCATCGCCCGTCTGCGCCCACTCGCGCCCGCTGCGGGGGAAAAGGCCCGACCGCGACTGCATCTTCAGGAGGTTGTCGGCCACGCGGCAGGCCAGCCGCAGCATCGCCGGCCGCACGTCGGCCATGCCCGAAGCGTCCGCGAGTTCCAGCAGGCCGTAAATCAGCCGCCAGTCGGCGGTCGTGACGGCCGTCTCTTTGCCGCCGGCCTCGGACGGCGCCGCTCCCTCACGGTCACGGCTCTGATACGGCGCCGCTCCCTGGCGGTCGCGGCTCTGATCGGCCGGGCGGTCGAGGTCGCCCAGGTCGAGCCTGCGGCCCAACTCGCCGACCATCCGCCGGCACTCCGCGTCGCCCGTCAGGCGATACGCCCGGCAATACGCCCAGAAAATCATTCCGTCCGGGCTGCGCGGGGCAAACGATGCAGGCTCGTAGTAGCCCGTCTTGGCCTCCTGCCACGCGAGCGGCGTGCCGTCGGTCATCATGGCGATGAACTTACCGCTCTTGGGGTCATAGCAGGCGCGGGCGTACACCTTGAGGTCCTCCAGCGCCCAGCGGAGGAGGTCGCGGCCGACCTCGGCGCATTTGCCGCCCGCGGCCGAGAGCGTATCGGCCGCCTGCATCTGGACCAGCGGCAGATGATGGTATCGGCTTACCTGGTGGTAACTTGCAACGATCTTCGCCTCGTTGATGGCCGGATGGACGTGCCCCAGGGCGTCCCGGGCGCGGTCATCCTTGCGGTAACTGAGTTGGCCGCCGCAGAGGCCCGTCTTCGGGTCGCGCCCCTGCTGCCAGCGGAGTGCCAGGCGGTGCGTCCAGGCGAGCGCGCCCTGGTCGTTGTCCAGGACGGCGAGATTCACGCCGGCGTGGATGAACGACGGGGTCACGTTGCAGAACGACAGGTTGCCGCCGGCCGTCGGAAACGGCACTTCCGCCGCCTCGCGGAACTCGTGGTCCCACTGCGGCCGGCACGGCTTCTTGACGCTTCCGTGGCGGTTGTAGTCGAGGAGCGGCCAGTCCAGGACGTGCGATGCCCACACCGTTTCCATCACCTTGCGCGTCGCCGCCGGATTAACGCGGTGCATCAGCACGTAGTGCGGCTGGTGGCCCTTCATCTCGTGCACGTCGGCGTACTGGCCGACGGGCTTCTCCGCATCGAGGTCCCAGGCCATGTGGCCGCCCCAGTAGAGGAGGCCGTTGGGGGTCACGAGGCGCTCCAGGGCATACCGTGCGGCGTCTTCGGCGGCCTTGCGGTACTTCTCTTCGCCGGTGAGGCCCGTCAGGCCGTCCAGCAGGCGGATGAGCGGCTGCTGGCTGGCGAAATTGGACAGGACCCACGTTTCGCCGCGACACTGCCAGCGGACGGGCTGGAGCGACTCGGCGTGCAGGCCGTCGACGAAAAGGGGCGTCTTCTGGGGTCCGTACGTGTCCCGCCCGTGCTGGAGCACCGCGTCGGCGAACTTGCGGGCGGCATCGAGATACGGCCGGCCATCCACCTTCGGGGCGTCGGCCGCAGAAGCGCACGCCGCCAACAGGCAACACAGGATGAGGCCGGTCGCCGACGCGCCAAAGCCGCCATGGCGCCGGCGCGCGGCAAACAGAACGGATTGACGAAGTATGCGGCTCATGTCTGTCCTCGCCTTCGGCGCCAATGCGCAAGTTGCGCTGTGGTTTCAGGGCCCTCCCAGGCCGAAGACCGTGGCCGTCACGTCGAGGCCGATAAGTTCCTTGATGCGTTCATTCATCGGCCACGGCCACAGCGGCTTGTCGGTCAACTTGCCGTTCTCGTAGCGGTAGTAGATGTGGGCGCCTTCCTGCGGCGGCCTGGGCTGGAGCATGGCCTTCCACGCCGCGCGGCCGGCGTCGCCCGCGGCACGCAGCACGTTGCCGACTTCTCCGCCCTTGATGACGATATCCGACCCGCCGACGGCCGTCAAGCCGCGCCCGTCGGCGTTACGCAGGCTGAACGGCCGGGCCGGCGCCGCCCCGTCCTCCACGATGGCCGCGCAGTTCTCGAACCAGGCGTCGCGGGGCTGCCGCGCGGAGATGCCGAACAGGCCCGGCGGCGGAGCAATCATCGACTCTGCGCCGCGGTACGTGCCGTCAAGCAGCACCAGCGTGTCGCCCGGCTTCGCCGCGGCCCAGAAGCGGGCCACGGCCAGGGGCTTCTCGGGCGCTCGCCCGTCGGCCTGCCCGTCGGGCGAGGCGTAGTACGTTGCGGCAATCGCGCCGCTCGCCGAGGCGCCGAGGCAGAGCGCCGCAAGCACCCACCCTGGCCCGCCGGTGCGGCTGGGCGGGCCGTGGCCCGGCCGCGGACGAATCATCCGGCCAGTCATCCGGCGCTCCTCACGCCCAAATTGCGGACGTGCATGCAGCCTTCCGGCTTGCTGGTCTCAACGTGGCCGCCCCCGGGGCGGAGACTCGCCGACGCGCCATAGCCGCTATGGCGACGGCGCGAGGCAGCGCTACCGCATCCCGGCCTTTCCGGTCCGCCAGTCAAAGACGACGGTGCGCCCGCCGGCGGAAAACGCCCACGCGGCCCCGTCGGCGCGGCGGGTGACGCGGGGCGGTTCCATCCCCGCGGCGGCCCAGGAAAGCGCCACGGCGTTCTGCCACAGCGCGGCCCGTTTCCGCAGGCGGACGGCGAACATCGTCTCGCCCTTCTCGTCGCGGCGGCCGGCGGCGGGCACGTCCTCGGCCGACAGGGTCACGCCGTCCGGCGTGAGCGCCTCGGCTCGCAGCGCGGCCTTCTCGCCTCGGAGCACGACGGCCGCACCTTCGCGCGACGCCCGCTTCGACTCCGGGTGGAACCGCAGTTCCAGGTCGGCCTCCGACCCGAGGGCCACGTCGTCCAGCACGAGGAGCACGTCCGGCTTGAGGAACACCAGGTGCCGGACGAACCGTTTCAGGCCGAGGTCGGGCGGATACGCCTCGGTGGCGTCGCCCGCGATGGAATCGAGCGCCGCGCCTGAGACGGCGCCGATGATCCGCGGCCTCGCCTTCTCGCGCAGGCACTCGCTGCCGCGGAACCACATGCTTCCCTCGCCCAGTTGCCCACGCCCGCCCACCACGAGCGTGTTGTGCTGGTCGGTGCGCTTGGCGCGGTAGCCGTCGTCGCGAACCAGCCACTCGCCTCCTCCGAAGAGGACGAAATGATTCGCGTCGGGGTGTACGTGCCCGCCGCCGGGGTCGTACGCGAACCTCGCGGCGGCCTCGTGGCCGATGAACGGGCCGCACTTGAAGACCACCAGCGCGTCCCGCCCCGACCATCCGGAGCGGGCGCTCACCAGGCCCATGTCCTCGAAGTGGCGAAGCGTCGGGAGGCCCGCCGGCGGCTTCGCCTCAACCGACGGGTCGTACCAGACGAGGTTCAGCCACGGGGCGCCGGCCGCGGCGACATCGGCCGCGTCCACCTCCTTCGCCAGCCACTGCGCGTAAGGGTCGCGGTACTCGGCCGCAAGGCGCCGCAGGATGTGGTCCGGCCCGTACCAGTGAGAACGCGGGCAGTCGGCGATATCGACGATCGAGCCCCGTGGCGTCCAGGCCTCGCGCGGCAGGGTAAGATACAGTGCATAGGCGGCCGTGTTGCGCCACCAGGGAGAATCGTAGAGGTTCACGCCGAGCCGGTCGCGCGCCAGGTGCATGAACTTGAGCATGTACTCGGCGCCGTACTCCCAGTATCCGACGCCCTCGTGACTGGCGCCGTCGGGACCCAGCGACGCCATCGTCTGGCGGTACTTCTCCAGCGGCAGGCCGACCCAGCGGTCGGCCCCCGCGACCTCGTCGAAGACGGCCAGCCCGGCGGCAGCCAGGCCGGTAATATTGACCCACAGGTGGTTCTGAAGATACGAACGGTGCCACCACGCCTTGCCCGTGGCGGCGGCCTCGAACATGGCGCCCGCGCGCCGGGCGAACGTGTCGCGGATGGTCCGGCGGGCGTCGTCGCCCAGGTCCGCGTGGCACCAGTCGTACACGAGGGCCAGGCCGAAAAGTTGATGGCCCGCCGCCAGGTCCATGCCGTCGATGCGCCCCAGGCCCCACGTCGGGTATCCGCACGACGCCAGGGCCCAGGCGCGGGAGGCGTCGAGGTACTTGCGGTCGCCCGTCAGCAGCCAGGCCATCGCGAGCGTGGGCATGGCGCCCCCGACCTCGCGCTGCCAGAGTTGCTCGTCGCCGCTGGAGCGGTCGTGCAGGATGTACGCGGGCGGGCCGCGCCTGGCGTAGCCGTCGGCGCGCCCGCGGACTTCTTCCCACAGATTCGCGTGTGTGCCGCGAATCGCCTCGCGCAGCCGCGCGGCCGACTCGGCCGTCAGGTAGAGGCGCGGGCGCGTGCCGCGCACCTTCGCCAGCGGCGCGGGCGCCGGGTCGAGCCGATACTTGTCGAAGACCGCCGCGCCGCCCCCCTCCGCCAGGGCGGCGGCGTGCGCAGCCGAAGCAAACGCCGGCACAAGGCACGCCGCGGCCGGCAGCCACGCCGCCGCCAGGACGCTCGTCAAGGCCACGGTGTGTGGCACGGCCGGCTTGCCCGGCCGTGGCGGACGGCGCCCGAGTTTTTCACGGCCGGCAAGGATGCGGTCCCCGGGCATGGCGGTTTCCTTTCCGAGTACCCCGGCGCCGCCTGCACGTGTTTAACCCCAGGCCCGCGCGGTTGTGCACCGGCCAAAAGGGGGGTGAGCGGAGAAAGGACGGCCATGACGTTCAGTTCGCGCCTGCTGGTCCTGTGCACAGCGATTGCCCTGCCGGGCGCGGCGGCCGAAGCGCAGTCGCCGACGCGCCTCAGCCGCGACGGCGGCGGCGCGGTGTACAACCTGCACCTGGTGACGGACAACGCGCCCGATTACACCGACCTGGCGTCCTTCGTCGAATCATCCACGGGCGCCTGGCAGACGCCCCAGGACAAGTGCATCGCCGTATGGAGATGGGGCCGGCGCAGCCGAAGGCAGACCAGTTGCGCCGTCGAGCACGGGCGGCACATCTGGGACCCCATCCTCCACTACAACTCGTACGGGGCGATGAACTGCGGCATCATCTCCTCTCTGAACATATGCTCGTGGCTCCAACTGGGCTACCGGGCGCGATACGTGCAGTTGGGCGACCACACGGTCAGCGAGGTCTCCTGGGACGGCGGCAAGACGTGGCACCTCTTCGATTCCTCCATGAGTTTCTTCTGCTACAACCACGACGGCCAGGTGGCCGGCTGCCAGGAGATCAAGGAGGCGCACGCCTGCGAACTTTCCGGCGGCAAGGCCGAGCCCGGCCACTACTACTATTACCACGGCGCCCCGCAGTGCGTCTCGCACCCCGGCCCCACGGGCTGGCGGACGGCCGCCGACAACCCGGTCGGCTACGCGCGGACGCTGGACGCCGGGGCGTCGTCCTACACCGACGGGTTCTCCGCGGACCAGTACTGCCAGAACGCCCGCTGGGGCCATCGCTGCGTACTGAACGTCAGGCCCTGCGAGTCTTATACGCGCTACTGGCGGCCGCTGGACAACGCCCGGAAGGGCGGAGACACGGCGGCGGACGACCCCGACTACTTCCGCCCCCTCGCCAACGGCTCCGACCCCGACGACCAGCACGGCCTGAACAACATCCGCGCGAGCGGCGTGTGGGTCTTCGAGCCGGACCTGGCCGACCGCGACTGCCGCAAACTCTTCTACGATTCGGCGGCGGTCGCCTCGTCGGCGGGGACAGGCGGCCCGAACATCCACCCCGCCGAGGCCGGCGCACCCGCGCAGGTCACGTTCCAGGTCTCTGCGGCCAACGTCATCACGTCCATGCGCATCGAGGCCGCCTTCCGGCGCAAGACCGAGGCCGACGCCCTGCGCATACTCGTCTCGCCCGATGCCGGCATCCGGTGGATGCCCGTCTGGCCGGCCGAGAGCACAGGGCCCCAGCGAAATGACCCTGCTTCCCCTGCGGCGCAAAAGCATGGCACGCCGCCGGGGAAGATCGACCTGGCGCTCCGCGAAGCCGTGGCCGGGTTTACGCAGTGCTGGATAAAGTTCGAGATGCTCGCGGCCGCCGACAACCAGGGCGCGGGCCTCGACACGCTCAAGGTGACCACCGTCACCCAACTGAACCGCCGCACGCTGCCGCTGCTGGCGCGGGGGACAAACCAGGTCCTTCTCCGCGCCGATGAGCAGGCCGAGACGGTGGAGTTCTGGCCCGCCCTCCACGCAGGGGCCTACAAGCAGACCGCCGCCGGCCAGAAGGACGTCGCGAGCGACGAGAAGCCCGACGGCATCTACAAGGCCACGCTGGGCGCCGCCGTCAACGGCACGCCGTGCTCGGTCACCTGGCGCCTGGGCGTCCCCACCGACATCACCGACGTCGCCTACTGCGTGGTCGGCACGGTCCGCTCGCCGAAGTCGTACGTATCCCTCCTGCATTCCTGGGACGGGAAGGAGTTCAACGAGTTCGAGCGGCTGAGCGGCGGCGGCTTTCCGTTCGACAGTCAGGTCCGGCGCATCCTGAGCGGCAGCGAGGTTCCCGCCGGCGCCCGGCAGGCCTTCTTCCGCGCGGTGTTCTTCTGTAGCGCGGGGGCCGCCACGTACAACATGCCGGGGATTCAGGACCTTCTCGTCCGCGTCCATCACAAGCCCCGCGACGACGCCTTCCGGCCCATCGAGGTCACCTACCACTGGACGGAGCACCGCGACGGGGGCGACTTCGACCGCTCGCACACCGAGTTGGTCGCCCGCCTGCCGCACCGCTACGTCATCAACGTGGCCGGCCGGCGCGACCCGACGATGAACTCTTTGCGCATCAACCTGAAGGGATACGGGCACGCGGAACGCCCCCCTCCGGCTCCGGCCGCTGCGCGCGGCCAAGGCGCCGCTGCACGCTACGGGTACTCCGACGGAATCGACGTCGGGCCGGGATGCGAGCAAGTCAGGGTGGCCTATCGCTGGGGCAAGTCCCTGGCCGTGGGCAAGCCCTACTCCGCCGGCCGCCCGTCCAGCACGCGCTCGGGGAACCCCGATTCCGACGGCCGCGAACTGACGAACGGCATCGTCATCGCCCCGACCGACTCATGCACCAGCGGCGCGGTGCGGGCGGCGACCGCCTTCTGGGACGCCGGCCCGCCGGTCGCCTTCGTGGTGGACCTCGAAGCCGCGCAGCAGGTCGGCGCCGTGCGCATCGTCACGCACCAGCCCAACGACACCTTCTGCCACCCCAGGAGCATCGAGGTCGCGGTCTCCGCCGACGGGCAGACCTGGCAGCCCGCCGGCGTCCTGCGCCACGATGATCTCTGGAACCCGCCGGGCGATTACGAGGCCTGGGAGCACGACGACGATCCCAGTTACGCCGGGCTGCCGGCCGGAGGCCGCCTGGCCTACGCCTATCCGCTCGCCTTCGAGCGTCCGATGAAGGGGCGCTACGTGCGGCTGGTGTGCACCCCCCTGGACGGCAAGGGCATGGGCCTGTCGGAGTTCCAGGTTTTCGACGGCGTGACCGTGGTGCCCTGGCCTGCCGAGATCCGCCTGCCGGACGGCCCGACGCCGCACGCGGCGGCCGCCGGCCACACCGCCGCCAGGACGCCGATGACGGCCACGGCGATGCGGTCCCCGGGCACGGCGGTTTCCTTACCGTGGCCGACGCGCCCGGGACGGCGGCATGACGATCTGCGTCAGGCAAGGAGAATATTGAGTATTCATTATTCAACATTCTCCTTGCCTTTTCTGCCGCGCGTGGATCGACACCCACGTGCGCACCGGCCACGGGCCGCTCGGGGCACTTTGCCCGCCCAAGACCTGGACGGCCCCGAACCCCCACGCGGCACTCAAGGAAGGCGATACGCCCTCCTGGTTCTACTTCCTCCCGAACGGCCTGGGGGACCCGGAGCACCCGGAGTGGGGCGGCTGGGGCGGGCGGTTCGCTCACGCCGCCGGCGGCCTGTACCGCGACGCCGCCGACGAGGTGGACGGCCGGCGTACCACTTCAAAGCCCCCGGCACCGCCGGGGGATGATCGGCCCGCACCATCCATCCCCACGCGCTGCGTGGGGCTTGTTTGAACCATGTCCGGCGTACCACTTCAAAGCCCCCGGCACCGCCGGGGGCTTTGAACGATGGCCGACCACACGCCGTGCACCTTGTCGATGTCCGGCCCCTTCCAGATGAGGCGGCCGCTGCGGATGACAACGGCCTCCCTTGTGCCGTCGCGGCCGACGTTGGCCGCAAGGTACTCCATGGCCGCGCTCAGCCTTGCCGCATCGACGCCCTGCGACGCGGGCCCGGCCTCTTCCCGGTCTTTCCCGGGGAAGACCATCGCGGCGGGACGTTCCACTGGTTCGGCGGCCGCGGCGGCAGCCGCAAGGTACGCGAGGACGGCGGGCACATACCGGCACAGCCGCGCGAGCATCGGCAGTTCCTTCCAGTGCGCGGCGTGCCGCGCGAGGTCAGTTCTTCGCCTCCGCGTCTTCCTTCGCCAGTTCCGCCGGGTCCTTGTGCCAGTACTGCCTTACGGTGACGGCGTCGCCGAGCGGCATGCCGGCCGAATCGAAGATGCGCGCCTTGACCCGGACTACGTTGCCCTGCGCCAGGTGCCGCCCCGTGCGGCGATCGTAGAACAGTTTCTCGGGGTGCGTGCTCTCTTTCGTAAGGGTGAACGGGCCGGCGTACGCCGGCGAGCCGGCGGAGGGGTCGGTCCCGTCGAGGGTGTAGCGGATGGCGCCGATGGGCGGCGCGGACATCCGCACGGTGACCGGCTCCCAGAAGTAGAAGAAGCCGCCGCGCTCGCCGCCCAAGAGCCCCTCGGCCCGGACCTCGACGAGGCCCAGGACCCGGTCGAGCCGCCGGTCGGCGTCGGCGGCGCGCGCGGCAAAGTCGGCCCAGGTCTTCCCGGCGTCGGGGTTCCAGATGCGCTCGCTCATGGCGTGGATCCGCTCGCGCAGGCTGGGGAGTTCCGCCTCGGCCGGCTGCTCCCAGGCGCACATCTGCGCGCCGAGGACCGGGTCGGTCCGCTTAAGTTGGATATGAATTCGAGTGTTGATGTGGTGTTCCCACAGCCAGGTGTTCCAGTTCTCGTAGATGGTCCTGGCGGGCCACTTTCGCGCGCCAACCACGTAGAGCGGTTTCCAGGCCGTGTTTATGACGGCGTACCCGCGGGCCACCAGGCGGTCGGCCGGGTTGTAGGCCGACTCGAAGGGCATCACGATGATGTCCTTGGGGATCGCGACCCCGCCGCCGCCGTCGCCGCGGAACCCTTCCCAGCAGATCGTCTGCTTGCCGTGTTTGCGGACGATGCCGTCGGCCCGCACAATGTAATAGTTGTACAGGCCCTCCGCGCCCTGGATGCCGTGGGCGGCCATGAACGCCTTCTCCTCGTCGGACTGGCCCACGCCCTTCAGGTCGCACTCGTCGGCGCCGATGTGGACGTACGGCGACGAGGCGAACGTCTCGCATATCTCGCCGATGAGCGCGTCCAGCCCCGCGTACGTCTTCTCGCTCGCCATGTCGAGGCAACTCGTGCCCTTGCGGCCCCAGAGCGTCCTCAGGGCGCCCGAGTGGTGGCCCGGCCCCTCCAGTTCCGGCACCAGCGTCACGCCGCGCTCGTCCGCGAACCGCACCAGGTCCTTCAGTTCCTCCGGGGTGTACGTGCGGCGCTGGCCTTTCGCGGCCGAATGCAACTCCGCCAGCGCCCGCGACGGAAACGTGAACGACTCCTGGTCGTTCAGGTGCAACTGAAGGTAGTTTATCTTGTACAGGCGGCACATCCGGATGAGCGGCCGAAGCGCCTCCACCGGGTGCCAGTGCCGGGCCACGTCGACCAGCAGGCCGCGGTACCGCGCCGCCGGCTCGTCTTCGACCGTCATCCGGGGGATTCGCACCCTTCCGTCGGCGGCATCGACGGCCTCCACGAGCGTGGCCGTGCCCCAGGCCGCACCCCGGTACGTTCGGGCCTCGATGACGATCCCGGCCGGCCCGGCCGTCGCGCGATATCCCTCTTCGGCCTGGACGGCGGGGTTGATGCGAAGCGCGATGTCGCCCTGCCCTGCCGCGCCGCCGGCCGCCGGCAGCCTCACCCCCGTGCTGAAGTAGATTTCTTCGGCCAGCACCCGGGCCAGCGCCAGGAGGCTGGGGTCTTCGGCGACGATCCGGCCCGTCGGCCCTACTTCCACTCCGCCGCTCCCCAGGACCACGGACCTGGGCCAGGGCACGAGGCCAGGCGCGGCCTCGCTCGCTGAGGCCGGCCTTCCCGCGGCGTCGCCCCCTGGCACGGCAGGCGTGAGGCCCGCCACGGCACGGCTCGCGGCCGTGCCAGGGTGGCCTGGCGGCTGGCTAGCCGGGCAAGCGCCGGCAAAGACGAAGAAGGCCGCGGCCGCAGCCGCAAGCCGCGCGAGGACGGCGCCCGCGCGCCGCCGCAGGCATGTGCGCATCGCCAGTTCCTTGTCACTTCCGGCCGGCCTCCGCCCGCCAAAGCGGGCTATGGCCCGCGTAGGCCGGAGGCACCGAAGATGTACAGAACGGCCTCCCCCGCCGGCGGGGCCGTAAAATCGCGCGGTGCGCCGCCGGCCACGTTCTCGCCCGCCGCGGCCTTTCCGGCCGCAGGGTCGAACCACTCCACCGACAGCGTTCCTGCGGCGGCGGAGAGGTCCACCGTCGCCTTGCCGCCGTCGGGCAGATAGACGAGGTACTCGGCGCCCGCCTTCGCGGCGTTGGCCAGGCAGTAGCCCGTGGATGCCAGGCTGCCCTGCGGCGTCATGGCGGCAAGGTTCACGCGGCGGGCATAGCGAAGGGCGTAGCCCATAGCGCGGCGGACGGGGTTCCACTTGTCGTCGGCCCGCGGGCCGAGGACGCCGCCGTCGTACGGGTCCATGAAGATCGGGTTCAGGCCCCGCGTGAGGCTCTTCCAGACCCACGCGGAGTTGCCGCCGATGCCCCACAGGTGGTCAGTGTCGGTGATGACGACCTTGCGGCCGTCGGCGGGCGGCGGATTGTCGCGGTAGTTGAAGCCCTTCGGAACGTCGGTCGTCGGGTTCGGCGAGACCCAGTCGGCCGGGCCGTCGAAGAGCGTCTTGTTGCTGCCGCCCTTGTACTGGAACGTCATACCCACGGGGTGCTGCTTCGGCCGGCCCTTCTCGTAGTTGTGGATGAAGTTAATCATGTGGTACTGCCACTCGGTTGACGGCGGGTGGTTCTCGTTCGAGATTTCGTAGAGCACGTTGTCCAGGTCGCCCACCGTGTCTATTACCTTGCGGACGCAGGCTTCCTGGGCGGCGGTTACGGCGGGCCGGCCGAGTTCGTGGACCTCCACGCCGCTGCCGTCGCCGTTTGCGTCGCCGTCGATGCCGTTTACGTTGTTGGCGGCGTTGTAGGGGTGGCCCTTCCAGGCGTCGGGGGCGAACTGCGTGGCCCATCCCTCGAAGAGCATGACCGATACGTATATGCCGCGCTCGCCCGCCGCCGCCACGCGAGACCGCAGCCGCCCGAAATACTCCGGGTCGTACTTCGTAAGGTCGAACTTCGGCTTGCCGTCCAGCGCCAGGCCCGGCCCCGTGCGGGCGTACGGCTGGGGCGCCGCGTTGTGGACGGCCGTTTGCCGGTTCCCCTTCGTGTTCCACGAGACCGGCTCCCACGTCCACAGGCGGATGAAGTTGTGGCCGTACTTTTCCAGGAAGTCCAGGTAGGCGGCATAGTCGAACGCCGCCGGCGGGTCGGCCGGGCCCATGTCCACGAGGTTCGGCCACGTGTGCGAGCCGACCAGCAGGACCGCCCGGCCGCTCGCGTCGCAGAAGTACCGCGGATTCTGCGGATGCGCCTTCAGCGGCCCCGTGGCAGGGGCGCGGGCCGCCTTGGTCGGGGGTGCATCTGCGGCGGCCGCATCCAGCACGCAAGCCGCGGCCAGCGCAACAAGCACCAGCACAACAAGAATTGCGCGGGCCACACCGCAGCACTGCGGCGGACGAACGTGGCGGTTCATAGGCTACTCCTTTGACCCCTCCTGATGCAGGACCGCCTGGCACGCCAGGCGCAGGTATTCCTCGTAGGCCCACTGGCCGCTGCCGCCCGTCTGGCGGGTGATGACAAGGTCCAGGCTGGGCGTCCACGCGATGAGTTGCCCGCCGGACCCCGGCTTGAACCGCGCATCGGCGGGGATGCCCCTGCCCCGCTCGCCGCCCAGGCGCCCCGGAAGTTCCCAGCCGTGCGAGAACGACTGCGCGTCGCGCTCAAAACTTTTTATGCCCGTCACGGCATGTGTGGGCGCGGCCGTCTCGTCGATGAACCACTTCGGGACCACCTGGCGTTCCCGCCACCGCCCGCCGCGAAGCAGGCAGTAGCCGATGCGTGCGCCCTCCCGCGCGGGCAGGCCCAGCGCGTGCGACGGATGGCGCCCGATCTTGCCGTCGAAATACTCGAACCACCACTTCTCGATGCCCAGCGGCTCAAAGAGTTTCGCGGTTGCGAAGCGGTCGTAGTACCCGTCGTCTTTTGATGTTGTTAGTTTGTGTGAATAGCCGATTCTCACACGGGGGTCAGGATACCGGGGAGGATCGGCATGAACAAGCGATATGTGGTTCGGTTGACAATCGAAGAG
>VGYT01000011.1 GCA_016872895.1 Planctomycetota bacterium | reverse complement strand
AGCCGGCGAGTTGACGGGAGAGAGGGATGTTCCTGCGGCGATGCGAGCGGCGCAAGGGGCGCAAGCGGCACACGTACTGGGCGTTGGTCGAATCGGTGCGGACCGCCTCGGCCGCGAGACCGCCGTCACCGACCAGCGCGGCGTGGGTTCACGCGTACGCTTATGATGGCGCCGGCCGCCTGGCAGGACGACGGCGACGGCCAGTTCGAGCCGGAAGGCGACGACACGCTCCTGGCCGCGTATCAATACGACGGCCTCGGCCGCCGCATCCGGAAGACCGTCGGGGGCGCGCCCGGCGTAACCTATGACTATTACTTCAACGAAGACCGGCAGGTGCTTGAGACCCGCGCGGGCGGCGCCCCCGACCCGCTCGACCGGTACGTCTGGGACGTGCGGTACGCCAAGGCGCCGGTCGTCCGGTTCCGCGACGGCAACACCGACGGCGATTACGCGGACGAAGAAGACAACGTCCTCTATTACACGCACGATGCCAACTGGAACACCACCGCCCTGGTGGATGCGGCCACGGGCGCGGTGGCCGAGCGGTATTTTTATGACGCCTACGGCCGGCCGCAGTTCGCGGATGACTCGTGGGACGAAATGTCCTGGTCCGGCTCGCTCCAGAATGAGATTCTCTACGGCGGCTACGGCTTTGACGCGGAATCCGGCTTGTATCACACCGACGCCCGCGAGTATCATTGCACCCTGGGCCGGTTCGTGCAGGTTGACCCCCTCGGCCCGGCCGCCGGGCCGAATGTCTACGCCTACTGCGCCAACAGCCCGGTGGACACGGTCGACCCCAGCGGCCTCATAGGCCTTGAGAAGGTGATGCAGGGGTTGTGGGGCGTGGGCGAGGGCGCGATCGAGATACTCTGCGGCCTGCCCTCGACCACGCCGGGAACGGGGAACATCGCGCTGCTTGCCAAGGGCGTGGCCGATTACGCCCTGGGCCTGAACAAGATTCGCGAGGGCTTCCGGGACGAGGCCGGTCCTGGCGCGCCGGCCAACGTAGGCCAGGCGGTCGGGGACCTGGTGAGCCGGCTGACAGGCGCGCCCCTCCAGGAGACCAGGGCGGCAGGGATGCTCCTGGACGCGGCGCTTTCGGGTGCGGCGTGCGCGTGGGGCAGGGGCGCGACTGTTGCTAGGGGCGCGAACGGTGTCCGTTCCGCCAACCCCACGGTAGCCAACACAACGCGGGGCTGGAAGGTTGGACAACCGATTAACAACTTGACGGCCAAGGGGAACGCGCCATCGGTGAGCACAGTTCGGCAACGGTTTTGGAAGAACGAGGCGTTCTACAAGCCAGGGAAGTACAAGCCTCAAGACCTGGCGCGCATGCGGCACGGGCTCGCTCCGCAGCAGATGAATCCAGAGACCGGCGTTCTCGAAAGCATGCATCTTCACCACAATCCCCCGCAAAGTGCGGGCGGGCTTTTCGACGTGGAACCGATGTGGCCAGCGCAACATTGGGAAATCCACTATGGCAGCGGGAGATAGACTGTGCCAGAATTTCAGTCCATGTTTGAGCAGTCGCGTGGCCAACCTGTTCAGTACAAGGGCAATACATTGGTGATGTGTGACTACTTCCCGACACAGGGCGCGAACAAGTTTCGCCTTGTCATTGAAACCTGCAATGGGAATCCCGTTCGGCAGGATTCGGCAAGTGCGTGGAGCCCGGGTCGGGGCCGGGAGAATCGCACCGCCGATGGGCGATTTTTTCGCACATCGGTGGACGGGCTTGCCCCGTGGAGAAACCTGGAGCCTCCGGGCAAGTGGAGGCAGGCGGTATCTGTGGCTTTGGTCTTTAAGGGCCGTAAGGGTAAGTGGCACAAGGGCGCCGGCCAAGGGAACGAGGGGCAGATTGCCGTTGGTGGCAAGTTTGCGGGCGGAAAAGATGGAATCTTGTTTTGGCAGTCCCAAGACTGGGACACCGTGGATTTCGAGGTGCTCGGCGGCGCATCTGTGATACGCATCTACAATGCATGGGACTGTGGCAACGGCGTCGTGGATTTCTGGCTCAACGGGGCGGCGATGATAGTAGAGGAGATTCCCAACGGCCGGCGATATCGGTGTAACGATGGCGAGCCGGATGACGACTTCGAAGACATCATCTTCCGCTTGCAGCGCGTCAAGTAGGGCGGCTACGGCCTGGACGCGGAATCGGGCTTGTATCACACCGACGCCAGGGAGTATCATTGCACCCTGGGCCGGTTCGTGCAGGTTGACCCCGTCGGCCTGGCCGCCGGGCCGAACGTCTACGCCTACTGTGGCGCCAGCCCGGCGGACACGGTCGATCCGAGCGGCCTGCTGGACCTGGAGAAGGTCGAGCGCGGCGTCGCAGGCATCTTCGAGGGATACGTGGAGTTTTTGTCGGCGTCATCAACGGCGTTCCCGAATGCGATGACCGCCAAGGGCTACGGCGACTTCCTGCTCGGCATCAACAAGACCGTGGAGGGCCTGCGGGACGTGCCGGGCCTGGGCGCCCCGGGGAGCATCTTTGAGGGCCTGGGCGACCTCGCGAGCCTTCTTCTGACCGGCCGGCGGAGCCAGTTGGCCTGCGACGTGGCGAACGTCTCCGACATGGTGCTCACGACGGCAGCCCTTACCACGCGGCCGGTGCCCCGGAACCTGGGGGCGAATACATACAACGTTGACTACAGACCGCTGCCGGGGCGCTCCCCTGAGAGGGGCATCGTCAACAATTCCGCGGCGGGCCAAATCGGTGTAGTCGCGGACCGCGCGTCTGCGGATGAGGCCGTCGAAGCAGGTCCGCGACCGTAAGGGAGCGGCGCCGTGGTGTGCGTGGAAGGCCCCGCTCCCTCACGGTCACGGCTCTGAATCAGGCGCGCCAGGCGCGGCACGGAAGCGCGGCATCGGCAATGGGCGAAAGCCGCCGGAACCGACAACTTCCCGTGTCTGCAGGTCACCGCGCCGGACCTCGACTCTACCGCGGCGGGGAGTTGCGGCGGGGCCCTTGCGCGGCGGGTCTCCTGACCCGCCGCGCAAATCCGCAGGCGGCGCTCTGGAGTTAATCCGCCAGTTCAAGCGCCCCTGCGTCGCGGCGAGGCCCGGCTGGCGGCCGACCCGCGAAGTCGCGCAGGAACGGCCCGTTGAATTCCCACTCGTACAGTTCCTCGATGGTCGTCTTGGCGTCGGCGAGGGTTCCCCTGGCGATGCGAAGGAAGTCTATCGCTCCGGCAAGGGAGCGGCCCTGGGGCGTGCCGCCGACGTAAAGGTCGGCGTCATTGGCCAGCGTCGCGTCGGCGCCGATGCCGCGGCCGGCGGCGTCCTTGCGGCCGTCGATGTAGAGGGCGAGCGCGGCGGCGGGGCGGTCGGCCTCGGCTACCACGTGATGCCACCGGCCGTCGTTGACCTTCGACGGGCCGGCGATGCTTGCCGACGCCCCTTGTGCCTTGATGGTGAAGGTCACGCCGCCCTTATCGTTGACCGCCAGGCAGTAGCCGGCGGCGGGGCCCATCTTCTCGACCAGGACGCCGCCGGTGTGGCCGGGCTGCGTCCTGAAAAAGGCCTCGATGAGCGGGCCGGAGCGGTGCATCTGCGGGCTCTTGAGGTCCTCGCCTGCGGCGGTGCGGGTTTGCGGGTTGCCGCCTTTTTCGGGCGCCGCCGCATAGACGAACGGCTCGGCCAGCCTGGCGGCGGAAATCCAGGCGTACTGGTTCCGGCCGTTCAGGTTGAGCGCCCCGGATATCCAGTCCTCCAGGGGTCCGGGGCCGTAGTCGGCGGCAGCGACGTTGACCGCCTTGAGCGGATACGTGGGGCGCTGGTAGTAGTCCTGGCGCTGGACGTGGTAGTGCGTCAGGTACCAGTGCTCGTCGAGGATGTGGGCGGGATCGTCGCCGGCAGGGTAGAAGTGCCACTCAGCCACTTCGCCGTGCAGCGCCCAGGGGACGAAGACCTTGACGCCGCGGTTGATGACTTCGGAACCGGGGACCGGACGGAAATCGCGGCGCTCGGGGGCCCGCAGGGGGGTGCTTGCGGCGAGGACGCCCACGTCGGCGGCGAGGGCCTTTCGCCCGGCCAGGGCCGCGCGCAGATCGCCCAGGCTTCGGTAATCGCCGCCCTCGGCCTCGAAGACGCCGACGACCCCGCCGATGCGGTACAGGACGTTGGCGGCATATGCGCTTGTGTGGTATGCGAAAAGCGGCCCCTGGGCGCCTGCGCCGCGAGCGCCCGGATCGACCCCCAACTTGTCGGCGTGCCGCAGAAGCATCAGCGAGACGTCCTAGAAGACGTTGGCCAGGTACTTGTTTCTTCCGGCCTCCGGCTGCTGGCGGCGCGAGCCCTTCACGAAGTTGAAAACGGTGTTATTGAAGAAAGTATTCTGGTAACCGATGATTTCCTGGAACGCGGCCCGGTTGCCGAGGGGGCTGGCAGGGTCGCTGGATTTGCCCCAGGCGATGTTGTTGAAATGGTAGTTCTTGAAGGCCCCGTCGAGGTAATAGGCGTGTCCGAAGCGTGCGGTGCCCGGCTTGTTCGGATTGAGCAGGTAGAAGTGCCGGTATCCGCCGGGGTTGCCGGAGACGTTGTTATAGACGTAGGCGGGGCCGCCCTGCCAGGTCTCTATGCCGCCGAAGTCGTCGCTGCTAAGCAGGCAGTCTGTGACCTTGTTGTGATGGATGACGAGGCGCGAGAGGGGGCAGTCCCTCAGTGCGCCGCCGCGTTTTCCGCCGTGCACGTTTATGCCGCCGCAGTAGCAGCGGTCCACGATGTTGCCGGCCACTTCGGCCGTCTGCGGGTTCAGGATGTTGACGGCGAAGCCGAGTTCGAACCGCGTCGGGCGCAGGCCGATCTGGAAGAGGCGGTTGCGCAGGACCTTGACGTCGCCCAGGAGGCCCGTCTCGCGCTCCTTTTCTCCCCACTCCGAGCCCTCGGCCAGGTCGAAGGCGCCGCGGTCGGTGAAACGGACGTCGTTGTCGGAAACGACTGCGCGGTCGATCAGGTCGTCCTTGCCCGCGGCCTTCATGCGAACGGCCGCCTGGACGTGCTCGAACAGGCAGTTGGCCACGCGGATGTCGGCGGCGGCGCCCAGGATGCGGATGCAGGCGATGTCCAGGTCCTTCCCTTCGCGATACGGCACGCCGTCGAGCCGCCAGTGCGGATTGGTGAAGCGGAACGCCAGGCCCGTGATGTGCAGGTGGCTTGCGCCGGCGCCGTCAATCAGGTTGGAGTGGCGAGCCGCCTCGATGTGAAGCGTGTTGGGGTCGGCGCCTGCGGGCGGGCGGAGGTACAGGCGGCCGCCGGCGCCCTTGCGGTCGAACCAGAACTCGCCCTCCGGGTCGTCGAGGTAGTGGGGCTTGTCTTCCAGGAAGTAACGGTTGAAGCGGATGATCTTGTAGGAGCCGGCGGCGCCGTATCGGCCGCCGAAGCCCAGGCCGTGCCTTGCGGTATCGACGGCCTCGACCCGCACCGGGTAAGGCCCGCCCATCACCCAGCCGTGCTCGGTCCAGAGGAGGGCGTCGTTGTAGTATTCCGCCGGCTTCGTCAGGTGGGCCGTGTCGATGCCGAGGTGGAGTTTCGTGCCCCGGCTGGTGGTGGTGAAGACGTCGAACGGCTTCTCGCCCTTGTAGTCCCAGTGCCACCACTCGCTCTTGACGTCGTCGGGATTCGACACCTTCCAGTTCGGCGTGCGGGCCAGGGGAATGCGGGCTATGCCGCCACCCTTGTCCACGGTCCACAGGGCGCGCGGGGCGAAGTCCAGGTCGGCATACCACACGGTCTCGGGCTGGGGGATGTCCGGGTGGGCGGCGCCCCGCGTCCATCGGGCGACCTTCTGCGAGCCGCAGATGACGGCGTCGCCCCGGCCCCAGGCGGGGTCGCTCGTGAGCCGGATCGGGTCGCCCGGCCTGCCGGATTCTTTGGCGGTCATCCAGCCCCGGTACACGGCGCCGCGCTTGAAAACGTACGTGTGTATTCCCCGGCATTCCCGGGCCTTGCCGGCGGCCTCGGGGTCCCAGGGATGGTGCTTCCAGGCGGCATCTTTGGCCGCGCCGTGATTGGCGTCGTTGCCATTCTCGTAATCGATGTAGCGAACCGAGGCGCCGGCCTCGAAGGCGAACGGCTGCGGTTTCCAGGCGAGGTCTCCCTTCGGGTCCACGGCGGCGTGGGGCATCTGCCAACTCCATCGGGTCGCGGCCGTCTGCGCCCGCGCCGGCGCCGCCGGCGTTGCGCACGCGGCGAGCCACAAGGCCGCAAGCACGAAAACCCGCGGGCGGGCCTTCCTCGGCGGCGACCCGCCGCGCGAGCATCGCCCGCCGGCGCCGGACGCGGGTGAAATGACGCTGCCGCCGGACGCGGCGGATGACGCTCCGGCCGAGGCGGACAAGCCGTCGGACCAGGCGGATAAGCCGCCGGACGCGGCGGGCAGGCCGCTGGCGGCGCCCTTGTAACCGGTGCGGCGCGACAGGCGCGAGTCTTTCATCATGGTAACACCCTTCGCGGCGGCAGATTCATCCAGGGCAGTGCAGGGTTCGCGAACTCCCGCAAGCGCCGGCCCGGCAAGGCGCCGGGCTGTAACTTTACCACGGCGCCGGGGACCGATGCACTCATAAAGAGCCGGGGCCCGCAATCGGTTACCGGCAGGGGGTTTGTGTGGACTCCGGCGAACCCTGCGGCATAATAGCCGTCGGGCGCCGTGCTTTCGGTACTGCGCGGCGGGGCGCGGCGGTGGGGCGCGGCGGGTCTCCCGACCCGCCGCGCAGGGGAAGCGCAGTACCCAGGCCAGAAGATACGGAGGCATCGGATGAGGTGCGCGGCTACGGTCGTGTGGGCGGCGTGTCTCGCGGCCGCTCTCGCCCCCGCCGGCTGCGACCGCGGGGCGGCGGAGGGCGGCAAACGCATCCTCAAGGTCGCAAGCGTCCTGCCGGCCGAGCACCCGTCGTCGAAGGCGCTTATGTTTTTCCGCGACCGCGTGGCGGAACTCTCCGGCGGACGCATGGAGGTGCAGTTGTTCCTGAACAGCCAACTTGGCGACAACATCGACACGCTCGACAGTTGCCGCGGCGGCAACATCGAGATGATTTTCACCAGCGTATCGCCGCTTGCGCAGTACAACCAGCAGTTGCACGCGATGAGCATGCCGTTTATTTTCCGCGACGCGGCCCACCAGCACGCGGTGCTGGACGGCCCCGTGGGGCGCGAGGTCGCCGCCGAGATCGAGAAGGCGGGCTTCAAGACGCTGGCGTTCTTCGACGCCGGTTTCCGCAGCGTCATGACGAAGCGCGGCCCGGTGCGCGCGCCGGCCGACCTGCGGGGCATGAAGGTCCGCGTCATGGCGTCGCCCGTGATGATAGACACGCTGAACGCGCTGGGCGCCTCGGCCGTGGCCCTCAACCAGGGCGAGGTCTATAGTGCACTTCAGACGGGCGTCCTGGACGGGTGGGAGAACAACCTTTCCACCACCCTCTCGTTCCGCATGTACGAGACGGGGTGCAGGCACATGGCGTGGACGCGGCACCTGGCGATCCCCGATTTGCTCCTGGTGAACAAGGCGTGCTACGAGGGCATGCCGGAGGCGGACCGCAGGATCCTGGAGCAGGGGGGGGCCGAGACCCACGCGAAGCAGCGGGTTCTGTGGGCCGAGGACGAGGTGGCCGCCCTGGAAACCCTGAAGGCCGCCGGCATGACGTTTACGGATGTAGATGCCGCTGCATTCCAGGATCGCGCCGCCGCCGTTTACGACACGTACTACCGCAAGTACGGCCCCGCCTTCCAGCGCCTCTGCGAGGCCGTCAAGGCCGTCCCATGATCCGCAAGGCGTGGCAAAACCTGGAAGAAATCCTCGGGGCGGCCCTCGTGCTGGCGGTCTGCGCCGTGATGGTGGTGAACGTGGGCAGCCGCTACGTTACGCGCACCCCGGCCGCGTGGGCCGAGGAGGTCGGCCGGTACCTGTTCGTGTACCTTGTGTTCGTGGGCGCGAGCCTCGCGCTGAAGAAGCGCGACCACTTCGCCGTGGATTTCCTGGTGGAGAAGTTGCCGCCGCGAGCCGCCCGCGCGATGCGGGTCTTCTCCTCGGCGGCGGTCATCGTCTTTGCGCTCCTTGTGACCGGCTACGGGGCGAAACTGGTCGTCGCCGGCTGGGGCACAGTGGCGGCCGCAACCGAGATGCCGCGGGCCGTCCCCCACGCCGCCGTGCCGCTGGGGGGCCTGCTGATGCTTGCCCGCGGCATAGAGGACCTTGTGCGGCGGGTGCGCGGCGAGGCGTCCGGCCCGCCGCCGCCCGGCCCCGCCGCGGGGGTCGAGTAGCATGGTCGAAGTGCTCTTCATCGCGCTGGCGGTGCTGCTGGCGGCGGGCGTGCCCATCTCGGTGGCCATGGTGCTGACGGCCGCCCTGGCCATCGTTACGTGCAGCCACTACTCGCTGGACCTGGTCGCGCAGAAACTTTTCGCGCAGAGCGACAGTTGGCCGCTCATGGCCATTCCGCTCTTCGTGCTGGCGGGGGGCATCATGAGCAAGGGGGGGATGTCGGCCCGACTCATCCGGCTGGCGTCGGCCCTGGTGGGCGAGGTGCGCGGGGGCCTGGCGATGGTGGCCGTCCTGGCGTGCATGTTCTTCGCCAGCATCTCCGGCTCGACGGCCGCCACCACCGCGGCCATCGGCAGCGTCATGATCCCGGCCGTCGCGCGGACGGGGTTTTCGCGGGGCGCCGCCACGGGCCTTCAGTGCACGGCCGGAAGCATCGGCATCATCATTCCACCGAGCATCCCCTTCATCCTCATGGGCGTGGTGGGCGGGATGAGCATCGGGGAACTTTTCCTGGGCGGCGTGGTGCCCGGCATCCTGGCGGGCCTCGCGCTGATGGCCACGGCCCATGTCATCGCGCGCGTGCAGCGGCATCCGCCGTCGGGGGCGCGGGTGAGCCTGCGGGCCGTCGCGGCGGCGTTCTGGCACTCCATCCTGTCGCTGCTGACGGTGGTCCTTATCGTCGGGGCGATCATGGGCGGCTGGGCCACCGCCACGGAGGCCGCCATCCTGGCCGTCGTCTGGGCGTTCATCGTAAGTTTCTTCATCTATAAGGAACTCACACTTTCCGATATGCCCGGCCTGCTGGTCGACACCGCAAAGGTCACGGGCATCGTGGTCCTGTGCATCGGGGCGACTGCCCCGTTCGGCTGGCTGCTGACGGCCGAGCAGGTGCCCGCCCGCATCGCCGCCGGGATGCTCGGCCTGACGGCCAACGCGGCCGTGCTGAAACTCCTGATGGTCTTCATCCTGCTGGCCGTGGGCACGTTCCTGGACCTGACGCCCGCCCTGATTCTGCTTGTGCCCATTTTCCAGCCCATCGCGCAGCAGATTCAGATGGACCCGATCCAGTTCGGCGTGATGATGGTGCTGGCGCTGGCCATCGGGCAGAGCACGCCGCCCGTGGGCATCTCGCTATTCGTGGCTTGCAGCATCGCGCGCATCAGGATCGGCGACGTGGCCCTGCCGCTGGTGCCGTTCTTGGCCGCGATGGTTGTGGCGCTCTTGATTACGACCTTCTGGTCTCCGGCCGCCGTGTGGCTGCCCGCGACGTTCATGCGGCAGTAGTCGTATCCGGGCCGCGGCCGCCAGGGAGCGGCACCGTTGGCCGGGGCGCGTGCGTGTTGAGGCCCTTCCCGCGCGGCCGTGCCACACTTGTCCGGCCGTGGGCAGTGTCGGTGGCGCCTCCGTCACGGCCGGACAAGCCGGCCGTGCCACACCGCGCGTTGCGTCTGCGCGGCGGGTCGGGAGACCCGCCGCCCACAAGGCAGGTGGCACGCAGAACTCGGGCCCGCGCCGGCGCTACCTGGCCCACTCGCCCGGCCCGCCGCGAGCCGACCGGCCGGCGGCCGCGAGGTGCGCCACGGGCTTGCCGGCCTTGTCCAGGCGGACGGCAGCCACGTCGGCGTCAGCCGACCGGCCGCCGTATGAGAGCGAGCCTGAGTCGGCGGCGCGCAGAAGGATTATCGCCCGCCCGTCGGCGAGGTCGGCCTCCAGCGCGTAGCCGCCAGGGATGGGCTTGAGCGTCTGCCCGCCGGTCGGCTCCTGGCCCGCCCTGTGCGGGCGGATGACCGTCACGAACTCCACGCGGGGCGCCGGGGCCGCCGTCTCGGCCGCCAGGTGCCACTCCGTGACCTTGATCCGCGGGTGCGGGGGCGGGTCGTACTTGTCGGTCTGCGAGAGTTTCAGGCCGGCCGGCGCCAGCATGGCGACGCGGGCCGCAGCCGGGCCGGTAGCGGCGCGGATGTCGCCCTGGCCTGCTGCCTTCATCTCGGCCGGGGCGTGCAGGTGCCACTGGAACAGGGCCGGCTGCGGCGCCTCCAGGCGGTCGAAGATGACCACCAGCCCGGGCTTGGCGAACACGATGTGCCGCGTGAACCGCTTCAGGGCGTCGCCGTAGCAGGCCCCCGCCTCGCCCGCCACGTAATCGAGGGTTGATGATGTGTAGAAGCCTAGCACCTCGCCCTGGGCGGCAGCGCTGCGCTTGCCCTGCGACTGGCCGTTCACCGTGATGCAGTTGGTGCTCCTGGTGTGCCACATCCACCTGGTGTGGTGCTCGCTGCCGTAAAGGTCGCGGCGGCCGGTCGAAAGGAAGAGCGGCTCGCCGGTCACGTAGAGCATGAAGGCGTTGTTGGAGTCGTAGCCGTGGCTCTGCGTGCCGAAGGGGCTGGACTTGAACAGGACCTCGACGTTGTCGGCGGCGCTCCGCAGCGTTGTATTGAGATATGCCTGGCCGATGCCGCGGAAGCAGCGCGACGCGGGCAGGTCGTCGGGCGGCCTGGCCGGCGTCTTCGGCAGCGTTCCGCGCACCAGGCCGATGTACCCGCCCTCCGGCCTGGGGCCGCCGACGGCCTCCACGTACCACTGCCAGTAGGGGTTGGCGGCCTGGACGGCGAAGTTGGTCATGAGGCCGGCGTTCGTCTCGGCCGGCCGGGTGGGGTTCAAGTCGCCGAACCCGCCGCCCTTCGTCCCCGGGGGCTGGAGGTACATGGCGTAGTACCCCGCCTGGGAAAAATAAGGTTTCTTATACGCGTCGATGCCCAGGGCGACGCGCATCACGTCGGCCCAGTACGAGAAGCGGGCCATGTAACTGTTCCAGTAGGAGGCCCCCTCGTGCCAGCCGCCGTCCGGGTCGCACCACACCGGGTAAACGTTGTAGAAAACGTTCATGGCGAACCAGGTCCAGTCGGCGGCCTCGGGGATTTCGCCGTAAAACGCGATGCCGGCCTCGCCCAGTTTGTGCCAGGCGCGGTTCGAGTGGCTGTTGTACGGCGACCACAGGTGCCGCGGACACAGGTGCTCGTACATTTCGCGGCCGCGCACCGCCATGACCTCGCGGCACTTGGCCCTGTCCTCCTCCGACAGAAGGTCATAGTTGAACGTGTACGCCCGCGAGAAGAAGTATGCGTACGGCATCCCCGCCTCGTCGTTGTAGCGGTAGTTGGTGCTCCCCTTGGGGTCCCACGCGGCACAGTCCATCAGTATCCGCCGCGCAAGCGGGCCGTACTCCTGCCTGCTGCCCAGAAGGCGCGTGAAGCCCAGCGTGGCCGCGGCGTTCAAGGCCCGGATGGTGTACTCGCGGTTGCCCCACCAGATGACGCGCCACTCCTCGCTCAGGCGCTTGCAGTCGGGGGGATACTTGGGGGGCTCCTGTGTGGGCGGCGGGCTCTTGAGGAGCCTGTCGCAGTCGGCGACGAGGCGGTCGAAGTGGGGCTTGAGTTCGCCCTTTGCCAGTTCCCTGAGGCGCGGCAGTTGCTCCGGCCGGATGAACAGGCGCGGGTGCGTCTTCGGGATGCGCGAAAGGAGTTCCTCTCGCGTCGGCATCGGCATGGCGGCGGCCGACTTGTCGAGCGTGAACGCGCGGACCTTGCTCCACGCCGACGCGCGGCCGGACTTATCGACATATCGGAACCGCCAGTGCCACGGCCCCTCGGCCAGCGTCCTGGGCGGCGTGTGGCAGAAAAACTGAAGGCCCGCGGCCCGGTAATCAACCGCTGCGAAGGCCGCGTCGCGCGAGCATTCCAGTTCGTACGCGTCCGCCCCCTTCTGCGGACGCCAGACGAAGTTGGGCGGGTTGACGGGGCTCGCCCGCCCGTCCTCCGGCCGGAACCCCCACTCTCCCGGCCTGGCGGGAGACTCATCGAGCGCGAGCGCGGCCGCCGGCGCCGCTGGAGGCGCGGGGGCCGCGGGGACTCGCGCGGCTGATGTCGGGGCGGGCTTCGCCTTTGCCGCCTTCTCGGCCGTCGGGGCGGAGGCGGCGGGCGCCCCTTGCGCGGCCGCGAGTACGCCCAGGATCGCCGCCGCCTCAGCGAAGCGTCGGATGAACATGATTGATCCCATTCTATGTAAGTGCCCGGTTGCGCGGCAGGGGCGGCCCGGCGGGCTCCGCGGTGCCGACCCTTGCCTGTTTCACCCCAGGTTGAACCGGCGTCGGGCAGGGCGGTTCCCCGCAAAGGCCGCGAGGCGCGAGAACCGCTATGTGGAGAGAACCGCTATTGACATTCTCGGGCAGGAAGTCTAGGGTGCACGTGTGGACGTTCACTTCAGGCAGGAGAGCGCACATGGAAACCATTTCCGGGAACGGCAAGGCGGAACTGACGCGGCGGGGATTCATCAAGGCGGGCGGCGCGGTCGTGGCGGGCCTTGCGGCGGGCCGGTCGTTCGCCCAGGACAAGGCTGAGACGCTGGCGGCGAAGGGCGGGCCGAAGACCGTGACGTTTCCGGCGGCTCAACTTTCGGCCCTCACCCGCTGGCCGCGGTACGGAGACGCCGAGAAGAAACGGCTGCACGAGTTGATCGACAGCAACCAGTTCTACCAGGAACTGCCGCTGCTCGAGAAGGAGTGGAAGGAATACACGCAATCGCCGTTCGTGAAGGCGCACATGAACGGCTCAAGCGCGCTGACGAGCATGTATTTCGCGCTCGACCTGCCGCCGGGCAGCGAGATCATGGTGCCGTCCTACACGTTCTTCTCCGCGTGCCTGGCGATGCGGTTCTTCGGCCTCGTGCCGGTCTTCGTCGATGTTGACCCGAAGACGGCCTGCTTCGACCTTGAGGACGCGAAGCGCAAACTGACGCCGCAAACGAAGGCCGTCGAGGCCATGCACGCCTGGGGCCTGCCGTGCGAGATGGACCTGATCGGCGACTGGGCCAGCCAGAAGGGCCTGGTGCTGCTGGAGGACGCGGCCCACGCGCACGGCGCCTCGATGCAGGGCAGGAAGATGGGCACGTGGGGTGCGATGGGCATCTATAGTTTTCAGGCGTCCAAGGTGATGCCCGCGGTCGAGGGCGGCATGGGCATGTACCAGACGCGCGAGTACTACGAGCGCGCCGCGGCGTTCGGGCACTACGAGGACCCGCCCAAGTTCCCCTCCGACAGCCCGGTGCGCGCGTACGAGGGCACGGGGTTCGGCCAGAAATACCGGATGCACCCGTTCGCGGCCGCGGTGGCCCGCCAGCAACTGAAGGCGCTCGACCAGACAGGGGCGATCGTCGAGAAGAACGTCCGCGCGATGAACGATCGGCTGACGCAGTTGCCGGGCATCGCCGAGCCGCGCTGCCGCTCCGACCAGAAGCGCGCCTATTATCATGCGAATATGTTGCTTATTGACTTCGGGAAACTCGGCCTTTCGCGCGGCGCGCTCCTGAAGGCCCTGGCGGCCGAGGGCGTCCGCGCCAGCGTGTGGGACTACCCCGAACAGCACAAACTGAAGATCTACTCCGAGGCCAGGTGGTGGCATCACCCGCCGCGGATTCCGGTGTCCATGCCGGGCAACGCCCACGTCAACGCCAACCACATCTTCCTGCCGCTCGTTTACGGCGAAGCGCCCGACCTGATCGAGCAGTACGCGAAGGCGTTCGAGAAGGTCTGGGCGCACCGCGCCGAGTTGGCGTGATGCGGAACGGAGAATGCAGGATGCGGAGCGAAATGCCTGCGCGGATGCCGCCGCATTCTGTATTTTTCATTCTGCATTTCTGCATGGGTCTTCTCGCCGCCGTCGCCTGGCTGCCGGCCGCGGGCTGCGTCTCGCCCGGCCCGGCCAGGGACGGTCTCCGCGCGGCCGCCTTCGAGTGCGACGCCACGCCCCCCGCCGGCCACCCGGCGTGCGGCGGGTGGATAGCGCCGCTGGGGGAGGTCGAGGCGCCGCTCCTCCTGAAGGGCATCGTCCTGGCGGACTCCCGGACGCGGTACGTCGTGGCCTCGCTCGACTGGTGCCGCCTCCATAACGGGGCCTGCGACCTGTTCCGGCGCAAGATGGCCTCGGCGGCGTGCGTGGCCGAGACGCAGGTGGCGGTGCACTGCACACACGCGCACGACGCCCCGCTGGCCGACACGGAGGCCCAGCGCCTGCTCGACCGTGCGCCCTCCGCGCCGCCGCACCTCGACCTGCGGTTCATGGACGAGGTGACGGACCGGGCCGCGGCCGCCGTACGCGGGGCAATCGGGCGGCTGCGGCCCTTCACGCACGTCGGGGCCGGCCGCGCGAAGGTGGAGCAGTTCGCCTCCGCGCGGAGGGTCTTTATCGAGGGGACGCTGCACGTGCGCTCCAGCGCGACGAAGGCCCCGGCGGTCCGCGACGCGCCGGAGGGCAAAATTGACCCGTGGCTCCGCACGGTGACACTCTTCGAGGGCGGCCGGCCCATCCTGCGGATGCACTACTACGCGAGCCACCTCCACAACAATTACGGCGACGGAAAGGCCGATCCCGACGTGGCGGGATTGGCCCGGGCGGCGATGGAGAAGGAGGAGGGCATTCCGCACCTCTATTTCTCGGGCTGCTGCGGCGACGTCACCGTGGGCAAATACAACGTGGGCCCGGCTGAGGATGTCCACCGGCAACTGGCGGAGCGCCTGGCGGCGGGCATGCGGGCGGCCATCGCGGCGACCGAGACGGCGCCCGTTTCCGAGATCGGCTGGAAGACCGTGGAGGTGGTGCTCCCGCTCCGCGAGGACGGCCAGTTCGCCGAGGAGACGCTTCGCAGGCAACTTGGCGACGCCGCCGAGAGGCCCGAGCGGCGACTGAAGGCGGCGCTGGCGCTGGCGTGGCGCGAGCGGGTGACGGCCCGGCCGGGGATCGACGCCGGCCGCCTGCGCCTCGGCCCCGTCACGATCCTCCACCTTCCGGGAGAGGCCTTCGTGGAGTTCCAACTTTACGCGCAGTCGATCCTCCCGAACGGCTTCGTCGCCGTGGCGGCCAACGGCGAGGGCGGGCCAGGCTACATCTGCACCGACGCGGCCTTCTCCGAGGGCGGGTACGAGCCCACGATGTCGGTGGTCGGCCCGCCCACGGAGGCGCTCCTGAAGGAGGCGATCCGGGAACTCCTCCGCTGACGCGGCCGTGCCACATTGCCTGGTGATGGTCGCCCCCGCAAGTAACGCATTACGAATCATCTGTAGTTGCAATGGATGCCGTCATGGCTATGCTGGCATTGATGCGGGGGCGCGGGCGGGCGTGCGGCGGAAAATCGAGCGGATTTTTGTTGCGTGCCATCGCGTTAAGCGCATAGACTAGGTGAATCAGGGGGGTCAAAAAAAGAAAGGATGTATCAATGGCGAAGAATGAACTGATGGAACTGGCTCGGGGCTTTTCGCTGCTGTCGGATGCCACGCGGCTGGGCATTCTGAAACTGCTGACCGGCGGCCCGAAGAACGTCACCGCGCTGTGCAAGGGCCTGAGGCTGAAGCAGCCTACGATCAGCCATCACCTCGGCCTGCTGCGCATGGGCCGGATGGTCATCGGCAACCGCAAGGGTAAGTCGGTCGTCTACGTGATCGACACGGCCAGCATGAAGGAACTGGCGGCCGGCCTCGCGAAACTTGCCGGGCGGTAGCCCGGGCGCGACGGCTCGGCCTGACGAGGCCCCTCGGGCGGCGGCCGGAAGTGCGCCGCCCGCGCGCCGCTCGGCGGCGGCCGGAAGCGTCCGGCGCAGTGCGCCGGTGCACAGGCGCCCCGAGGGGCCGGGACCAGGACGGATTCGATTGTCGTGGAACGTGAGGGAGGCGCGCGGCCTTCCTCACGTTTTCTGTTTCGGAAAGACGTTGGGCGCGGCAGGGGGGGCTGGTAGAATGCTGCTGTGGCGCCGGGGCCCGGCCGGACGTCCGGCGCCGTGCGGCCGGCACAAACGCGAATTCAAGGAGGCCAGTCATGAAGGTGCGCGTTGACACCGACCTGTGCACGGGATGCGGTCCGTGCGCGGAAGTCTGCCCGGAGGTCTTCGAGATCCGCGACGACCTCTCGACGGTCCTCTTGAAGGAAATCCCGCCCGAACTCCAGGACAAGGTGCGGGAAGCCGTCGATGCCTGCCCCACCGGGGCGATAATCATCGAGCAAGAGTAGGCGGCAGTGATGCGGGGCCGGCGTGGCGTTCCGCGGCTGCGGCGACCGGCGGCGAGGCTCTCCGGGGGACGTTTTCGATGTTCCAACTGCGCGAGCGCGGCTCAAGCGCGTGGGCCGAGGTGCGCGGCGGCGTCGTCACCTACCTGACGCTGTCGTACATCCTCTTTGTGCAGCCCGCCGTGCTGTCGGTGGCGGGCATGCCGCCGGGCGACGTCTTCGTCGCCACGTGCGTGGCCTCGGCCGTCGCGTGCTTCCTGATGGGCCTGCTGGCGAACTACCCCATCGCCCTTGCGCCCGCCATGGGCCACAACTTTTTCTTCGTCTTCACAGTGTGCCTGGCGATGAAGTTTACGTGGGAGGAGGCGCTGGCGGCGAACGTCATGTCGGGCGCGTTTTTTCTCTTCATGACCGTCTTCGGCCTGCGCGAGGCCGTCATGAACGCCGTGCCGGAGGGCCTGAAGTACGCCATCGCCAACGGCATCGGCCTGCTGATTGCCTTCGTGGGCCTCCAGTACGGCGGCTTGGTGCAGAACCACAACGTTACGCTGGTGCGCCTGGGCGACCTGACCAGCCCCATCGCGTGGGTTGTCCTGGTGGGCATCGCGCTGACGGCCGGCCTGATGGCCCTGCGATTCAAGGGCGCGGTCCTGGTGGGCATCGTCGGCACGGCCGTCCTGGCCCTGGCCGCCGGGCACGTCTGGCAGGTGCCGTACCATCGGCCGGACGGGTGCGAGGTCATCCCTGCCGCGAGCCTGGGCCAGCGCGCCGCGGCGCTGGCGCAGGGCAAGGCCGATCCGGTCAAGGCCGTGCCGCCGGAGGCCGTCAAGGTCGTCATGGCCGAGCCGGCCCCGCTGGAACTGCCCCGGTGGCCGAGCACCACACTGTTTGCCGCCGACGGGTCGGCCCTCTTCCGCAACCATCGCCTCCTCGACGTGCTGGTGGTCATATTCATCCTGTTTTTCCTCGACCTTTTCGACACCGTGGGGACGCTCATCGGCGTGGGGGAGCGCGCCGGCTTCCTCGATGCGCAGGGCCGCTTGCCGCGAGCACGCCAGGCCCTCTTCTCCGACGCCTGCGGCACGGTGGTCGGGGCGCTCATGGGCACGAGCACGATTACGTCGTACGTGGAGAGCGCGGCGGGGGTGGCGTCGGGTGCGCGGACGGGCCTTGCGGCGGTCGTCGTGGGCGCCCTGATGCTGGCGTCGCTGGTCCTTGCGCCGCTGGTGCAGACCGTGGGGGCGGGCGTGCGGTTCCTCGACGCCGCCACGGGCGCGCCGCTGGTGCAGGTTGCGGCCGGAACGGCCGACCCGGTGGCGTTCTATCCCGTCATTGCGCCCGTGCTGGTCGTCATCGGCGCGATGATGATGGGGACCGTGCGCCGCATACGATGGGACGAGTACGACGAGGCCGTCCCGGCCTTCCTGACGATTGTAGTCATGCAGTTCAGTTTTTCGATTACCGACGGCATCGCGTGGGGCTTCATCTCGTACACGCTGCTGAAACTCGTCACGGGCCGCGCGCGGGAACTTCACTGGATGGTGGCGCTGTTCGCGGGGCTGTTCGTCCTTCAGTACGCCGCGAGGGCGTTCGTGACGGGCGGCTGAGGCGGACCTTGGCTGGCCCCCGCCGTAAGGGGGGGCCGGGGCGCGCGGGCCCGTCGCCCCGCGCTGAGCGCTTTGACTGGCCCCCGCCGTAAGGCGGGGGTCGGATTCCGCGGAACTTCTGTTGTCGGGCGGCGTCTGATGTTTGGAATGACGCCGGGGAGCGGTCCATCGGTGTCCTTGCGCTCGGGCGGCCAGTGAACGCGAAGACTTGCCTGCTTGCGGCACTTGCCCTTTTGGCGGCGCGGCCCGCCGCGGTTGACGCTGCGCGCGGCGACGGTGCCGCCGCCGGCGACATCCAGGCCGACCTCGCCCGCGAAATCCTGCGGCGCGTCCCGGAGTGGCCCCGCGCGCAGGTCGAGGTTCCCCTTGCCGTGTACGAGCAGTTTGTGCGCGACGCGATTCTCGGCCCGGCGGCAGCCAAGCCGCCGGAGGCCGCGTGGACTGAGCGTGCCGCGTGGACCGTCCGGCCCGCCGCAGGGGGCGATGCGGGGGCTGCCGGCGACGCGGCCGCTGCCGGCGACGCGGGCGCAGCCGTTACGGTAGATGTTACGCTTGACGTGGTGGCGATGCCCGGCCTGCTCTCTCGGCACGTGCGCGTGCTGGGGGCGGACCTGACGTGGCGCGACGCGGCCCTCGACGGCAAGCCGCACGCGCTTCGGCGCGGCGACGACGGGTGGTTCTGGCTTGATTCTCCGCCTCCCGGCCGGTCGCGGCTGACGGCGCGGGCGGTCCTGAAGGCCGAGCGGGGGGGCGCAGGGTGGAGCGCATCCTGGATGACCGGCCCCGCCGCGTGGGCCACCGCGGCGTTCGATGCGCCCGACGCCTGGGAAGCCCGGTTCTCGCGTGCCGCCGCCCCCATCGTCGGCGCGCCCGGCGGCACGCGCGGCGTGGTCGGCCTCGTTCCGGGCGGCCGTCTGGCGGTGACGTGGCAGCGGCCGCAGCCGCCCGTCCGCCGCGCGGCACAGGTTGAGTCTCGCGCCGAGGTCGGCTGGACGGTGGCCGAAGGCGTCCATCAGGTGCGGGCGGTGCTCGACCTGCGCCTGTGGGGCGGCGACGCGGAGGAGTTCACGCTTGACCTGCCGCCGGGCGCCGACCGCGTGGGCATCGCCGGCCCCGACGTGCGCGAGGTTCAAGCGGCCGGCGGCGCGGCCCGCGTGTTCCTTCGCGGCCCGGTGACGCAGCGCACACGGCTGGAGGTATCCTTCGACGTTCCGCGCGCCAAGGCGGGGCGGATGGCGCTGCCGGCGTTCGGCGTCCGCGGGGCGAGCCATCGGGGCGGATGCCTGGCCATCGGCGGCGGGGCGGGGGCGGTGCTCCTGGAACTCGAGTCGCCCGGCCTTGCCGCGATGGCGCTCTATGACCTGCCCGACTCCGTCCGCGGCCTCCTGGCGGCCCCGCCCGTGTACGCCTACCAGTTGAGCGGCGGCGCGTGGGAGGCCCGCCTCGATGCGGTTGACATGGCCGAGTTCCCGGTCCGCGAAACGCTGGTCGATGCGGCCCTGTACACGGTGCTGTACCGGCCCGACGGGTCGCTGATGACGAAGGCGCTCTTCGAGGTGCGCAACCGCGGGCAGCAGTTCATGCGCGTGGAGTTGCCCCCCGGTTCGCAACTGGTCGTGGCCCGCGTGGCGGAGCAGCAGCGGAACCTGGCGCGCGGCCCGGGCGATGCGGTGTTCGTGCCGCTGGAAAAATCGGTCCTGACGACGGCGGGCCTCATCAGTTTTCCGGTGGAACTGGTGTACCTGACGCGCGGCCAGGCGCTTGCTCGCTCCGGCCGCCTGAGCCTGCCGCTGCCGCGCGTGGACCTGCCGGTGGCCTACGCGCGGTGCGCCCTGGCGGTTCCGGAGGGCCTCTCCGTGCGCCGCTGGGAGGGTGCGCTGCGCGAGGTGCCCGCGTGGTCCAGCGAGACGGCCGAAGTGGAGTTCGAGTACGGCCGGGGGCACCTGGCCCCGGGCCTGCGGCCGGAGGCGCCGAAGCCGCCGAGGGCCACGAAGGCGCCGAAGGTCCCGCCCAAGACGCCCGAGCCGGCCAAGCCTCGGCCGCCCGGCATCCTGGAAGGGCTCGGGGCACTGCTGGGCGTCAAGGCCGAGACGAGGTACAACGCGGTGCTCCTGCGGCAGCGCGAGGGCGACAAGAAGGCGGCCGAGGACGATGCCCGCCGCGCAGCCGACGAAGAGCGCCTGCGCGCCCAGTCGGCCGCCATCCAGGGCAGGAACTTTTACCGCGCGGGCGTCGATTACTACAACCGCAGCGACTACGCCAAGGCCAACGAGTTCTTCGGCAAGGTGATTGAAATCTCGCCCAACTCTTCCGAGGCCGAGAACGCACGCAAGTACCTCGGCAACATCCGGATTGCACTCGGCAAGCAGGCGGCGGCAGGCGAGGACCGCGGCGCGCGGGCTCAGACCAAGGCCGTTCAACTGGCCCAGCAGGGCGCGAACGTCGCACTGGTCGAGCAGCAGCAGGAGTTGCTCCAGAAGGCCGAGATGGCCCTCAAAGAGGGCGAGGAGGAGAAGGCCGAGGCCGCGTACAAGGTGGTCCTTAGCCTGTCGGGCAAACTCCAGGCCCGCGGCGAAGAGGCGCGCGAGCAGGATGCCCTTACGCGCAAGGCCAAAGAGTTCCTGCGCGAGCGCGAAGACGAGCGCCGGCGCGGGGCGGAGGAACTTCAGAAACTTCAGGCACAGGTGCAGTCGCTGCGCCAGTCCGTCGCCCAGGCCGGCGGCCGCGAACTCCAGGAGGCCGTTGATGCGCTGGTCGGTGCCCGGCGCTTGGAGCGATTTGATGAGGTGGCAGGCGGGCCGGCAGTGAGATGGGAGCCGGGCTTCTTGCCTTCACAGGCACAGGCACAGGCACAGGCACAGGCACAGGCACAGCCTCTCACCCCTGACTCCGCGCGCGAAAGCCTGGCCACCAGGGTTGCGGCCGCCCGCGTGATGCAGGTGCGGGACCCCGACGCGGCCGACCGCGAACTCATGGTCCGCCAACTGTGGCAGCGCGCCACTGAACTGCGAGAGAGCATGCGGTTCAGGGAGGGCGTCCAGGTGCTCGACCGCTTGCTGGCGGTCGCCCCGAACGACGAGCGGGCCCTGAGGTTGCGCGAGGACCTGCAGTACCTGGATGCGCAGGCCCGCCGGGTTCGTGTGCGCGATGAGAGCGGCGTGGCCGACCTCACGGAGTTCCGCCGCGAGTTTACAGCCGTTCCGGCCGAGCCGAAGGCCGTGGCCGAAACGCGCCGCCGACTGAGCGAGCCGATTGACCTGGACTTTGAAAAGACCAGCCTTGACAACGTGCTGAAGTACATAAGCGAAGTCCAGCGGGGCCTGAACATCGTCATTGACCCCGGCGTCGCCGCCGACGGCCTTGACCTGACGACCCGCGTCGTGGACCTCAAGGTCAAGCGCGTCAGCGTTGAGTCGGTCCTGGCGCTCATCCTCGGCCATGACCTGGGTTACAAGGTCGGCGCCGGTTACGTCGTCATAACCACCAGGGACAAGTTGCAGCAGGAACTTCCCGTGGTGACGCAACCGGTGCAGGACCTGGTGGCGCAGGTTCCCGACTTCTCGGACCAGGCGCCGCGCTTCGATGTCTCGACCGTGCGCCACCCCGCGCGGTCGATGACGGCTGGCGGCTTGGCGGCGCTCTTCGGCGGCGCCGCAGGCGCCGCCCCGGCCGACCAGCCCGTCGGCGCACAGGAACTCATCGCCATCATCCAGCGCACTGTCTCGAACCAGTCCGACCCGAGCGTTGCCCCCTGGTCCGACAAGGGCGGCCCTGCGGCCATCGAGTACATGAACGGCCAACTCATCATCACGCAGACCCGCCGCGGACAAGAGAAGGTGGCCGAGCTGTTGAAGCAGTTGCAGAGGGAGATGCCGCGGGCGCCGCAGGTGCAACCAGGCCGGGCCGCGGCCCCGCAGCAGGTTGCGGTCACGGTGGACCAGGGCGCCAGCCGGCTCGTCTTGTCGGGAAGCGGCAGGGCGGCCCCGCAGGTGCAACTGGGCGAGGCCATCGCCGAGCAGCAGGTAACGCTCGGCAAGAAAGGGGCGGGGCTTATCTCGCCGGGCGCGGACAAGGCGTGGGGCTACGCCTTGACCGATGATGCGCTGAAGGTCCGCACCGAGGACCTCCGCCGTCAGGTGGAGCAACTGAAGTCGCTCACCCAGGAGTTGGAGGCCCCCCGTGTGCGGCAGGCCCCCGCGCACCGCGAGGAGCGGTGGGACGAGGCCGCCGCGGCCCGTGCTGCGGCCGCCCCCACGGCGGCTGCGCCGGCTGGGGCGACTGCGGCGGCCACAGCCTCGCTGGGGCGCCAGTTGGCCGAGAAGGCCCGGCAGACGACCGCGCAGGCGGAGCACGCGAAGGAACTCGCCCGCCTCGGCCGCATCGCCGAAGCACAGGACGCCCTGAAGGACCTCGAAAAGGAGCACGAGGCCACGGTTCGTGCCGCCCAGGCGCTCGCCAATACCGGCGCGGCCGCGATAGAGTACGAGGCCCGTGTGAAACTGGGGGCCCTGGCCGACAAAGGGCCGCGCTTTGAGGTCGGAGCCCCCTTTGCACCGGCGCAGCCGCCCGCGCCGCGCAATGATGGTGTTGTCGTAGGCGTCGCTGTTCCGGCGCAGCCGTCCGCGCCCCCGGCGGGGCCGGCGCCCCCGCCCGCGCTGCCTGCCGGACTGCCCCTCCTCGCAACAGGGCTGCCGGCCGAGCGTCCCCCGTCCGTCGCCGCTGCCGACGCAAGAACCGCCGAGTTGTGGATCAGGGTCAGCGAGTTGCGCGGGGCCATGCAGTTCGGCGACGCTATCCACGTTCTCGACCACATCATCGCCATCAACCCGGCCGACGAGCGGGCCCTGCGCTGGCGCGAAGACCTCTCCTACCTCGACGCGCAGGCGAGAACCGTGACGGCGTCTGTCATCGCAGCGGCTGTGCCGGCCGCGCGGCCCCCGACAGTTCACTTGCGCTATCCGTCCACGGACGAGTGGGCCGCCGTGAGCGAGAGCCGCCGCAAACTCCAGGAGGCGCGGCAGGCGGTCGCCCAGCAGGCGCAGCAACTGGCGAACGTCGGGTTCAGCGTCTCCGACCTGACGGCGACCGATGAGGACAACAAGCGCCTGGCCGATTTCGTCGCGCGGAATTACGCCTGGGCCCTGCGCCCTGGCCGCGCCCCCAGTGCGGCCGTAGGCGGCCCCGGCGCCGCCCCGGCCGCGCAGCCTGCGCCGCAGGCAGGCGCGGCCGCTGCCGGGCGGGCCGTGACGCACGGCGGCGAGCGCGCCGAAACCGGCACGCTGAACATCAACGGCATCGTGGTCGAACCCGGCGCGCAGAGGTGGGTGCGTTCCGACTACCTGGACCTTTCCGGGGGGACGTTGACCGTCGGCGGCGCAGATTTGGACTTCAATGGCCCCGCGATCGTCAACGCATACAGCGGCGGCACGCTCATCGTGCCCAACGACGCCCGCATCGCGGGCAACGTGTCGGTCCTGCTGGAGCGCCTGCGGGCGAACCTGGGCCAGCGCGTGGCCGTCGGGTCGCGCAACATCGCCCTGACGAACGATGCCGCCGGCGCCGCGGGCATCGAGTGGCGCAAGGGCGCAAACGGCGTCACCTACGCCGTTATCAACGAGGGGCAACTGCTGAGCCTGATCGACGTTGAGCAGCGTGCGGCCGCCGGCCTCCCCGCGGCCGCGACTGGGGGCGAAGTCCGTCAGGACGCCGTCGTCGGCACGCCGGCGCTGGTGGCCAACGGCGGGCTGGTCTCCATCGCGCAGGCCGCCGACGATGCCAACACGCTTTCCTACAACGGCAACGACCTGCGAGTGGCCCACGACGATTGCCTCCTGGTGGACAACGGCGGCTACCTGACGGCCGTCAAGAGCGGCCGCATGCGCCACTGGACGGCCGAGGCCGAGCCGGTGCGGTTCCCCGGCGTGCCCGCCGTCGTGACGGTCCCCGCCGTCGGCCGCACGGTGAAATTCGAGAAGACGCTGCTGGACCCCGGCGATTCCCTGGAACTCGTGGCGGAGTACACTTGGCAAGGAGAAGAGAAATGAGTACAAGTCGATGGTTCCTGGCGGCGCTGGCTGCGGCCGCGCTCATCCTGGCGTCGGTCCCTGCGGCCCCCGCCCAGCCGAAGGCCCCCGCGGTCCCGGCCGCCACGGCCGCCGACGACAAGGGCCAGGTGGTCCTCCCCTGGGACCTCTTCAAGAAGATCACCGGCTACGACGAGGCGCGCGGCCCGGGCGAGGCCGGCATGTTCACGCTCACCTGGGAAGAGGTCGAGGGCCTGCTGGGCATGAAAATCCAGAACATGGGCCAGGCCAGGGTGCGCATCCCGTGGCAGGAGTTCAAGGCCCTCCTCCAGTGGAGCCTTGAGCAGAAGCAGAAAGGCGGCCCGCCGCCGGCCGACTTCGCAGTCACCGGCGCCGAGTACACCGGCGACCTTACGAAGGACGGCGCCGTGTTCACCGCCACCGTCAAGGTGAGCGTCCTTAAGGAGAAAGACTGGAAGGTCATCCCCATCCTGCCGGCGAGCGTGGCCATCCAGGACGTTACGCTGCCGCAGGGGGCGTTCCTGCGGCAGGCGGGCAACTTCTACGAGGTCCTCACCACGGCGACCGGCCCGATGGAGGTCAAGGCGAAGTTCGCCGTGGCCGTCACGGAGCAGGCCGGCACGCTGACGCTGAAGTTCGACCGCGTGCCCTCGTCAACCTGCATCCTGGACCTGCGCCTGGCGCAAACCGGTGTTGATATAAAGGTCACGGGCGCGCAGTCCGTAATCAAGAAAGAGGAGGGCGGGGCCACGCGCGTGGCGGCGGCCCTTCCCGCGGCCCAGGCCGTGCAACTGGCGTGGGAGCGGGCCATTCCCGAGGCCGAAAAAGTGCCGCCCAAACTCTACGCCGAGACGCAGACCCTCCTGGCCGTCGGCGACGGCATCCTCGTGGGGCGCCAGCGCCTCAAGTACAACATCCTCCACTCCGGCGTGCGCGTGCTGAAACTCAAAGTGCCCGATGGGGCGAGCATCCTGGAGGTCAAGGGCGACCGCGTCCGCGACTGGCGCGTGGCGCAGGCCGAACTGGCCGTGGCGCTCTCCAGCGAGGTCCTCGGCGATTACACGCTGAACGTGACGTACGAGAAGCCCACGGGCGCGGCCGGCGGCGGCGAGGTGCCCCTGCCCGTCCTGCGGACGATGGACGTTGTCCGCGAGAAGGGCCACATCGGCGTCGTCGCGCTGGCCAACGTGGAACTCTCGGCCCCGCGGCTCGACGGCGCAACCGCCATCGACGTCCGCGAACTGCCGCCCGAGATGCTCGCCCTTACCGGGCAGCCCATCCTTCTCGCGTTCCGCTACGTGGCGGAGACGTTCACCGTTCCGCTTGCCATCAAGAAGCACGAAGACGTGAGCGTGCTGGTGACGATCGTCGATTCCGCGGTCATCACGACCATGCAGACGATGGAGGGGCGGCGCATCACCAAGGTCGTCTACAACGTGCGGAACAACCGGCAGCAGTTCCTGCGCCTGGCGATGCCGGAGGGCGTGGACATCTGGTCGGCCAGCGTGTCCGGGCGGTCGGTGCGCCCGGCCAGGGACGAGCAGAAGCGCGTCCTCCTGCCTCTCGTCCGCTCCGAGGGGGCCTCGAGCGGCCTTGCGGCATTCCCGGTGGAACTCGTATATGTAGAAAAGACCGACGACCCGGCCCGTAAGCCCGCCCCCGCCGGCACGCTTCGCATCGACCTGCCCCGCTCAAGCGAACCCGTCACACACCTGATGGTGAACCTGTACCTGCCGAAGGAGGGCAAGTACGCGCGCCCCTGGTCGAGCGAGCCGTGGATCGAAGGGCCGCTGACCGTCGTCAAGGCGTTCCGGCAGTTGACGGGCGCCCCGGAGCAGCCGCCGGTGGATGCCCAGGCGGCGGCCGGCGCCATCCAGGAAGCCGCGCAGGCCCAGGCCGACGCCACGGCCGCGGCCGCCGGCGCGACGCCCATCCGCGTCAACCTGCCGCTCGACGGGCAACTCGTGCGCCTGGAAAAAATCCTCGTCCTGGACGAGCCGCTCTTCATGGAGGTGCATTACAGCGGGTGGGAGAAAAAGTAAGCCGCGTTGATGGAGGTCGTGCGATGCGACTTCTCTGGGCCTCGGCCCTTGCCGCCTGCCTGGTGGCGCCGGCGGCCGGGGCGGCGGCCGGCCCGGCCACGCCCCCGCCGTCGGGGCCGCTCGCGGCCATCCTGGAGAAGTTCCCGGCCGCCGACGCCGCCGCGGGCCGGGCGGCCGTGGCCGAACTCGTCAAACTCGGGCCCCGGGGCGTCGCGGACCTGGCGGCCCTCGTGGTCGAGCCGGGGGCGGCCGACGACTGGCGCGCGCGGCAGGCTCTGCACGGCGTTGCGCTTTACGTCTCGCGGCCGGGGGCGGAGGCCGAGCGGCTGATGGTCTGCGAGGCGCTGCGGGGCCTCCTGGCCGGGCCTGCCCCGACGGCCGTCAAGGGGTTCTTCCTCCAGCAACTTCGCATCGCCGGCTGCCCGAAGGCCGTGCCCGCCGTCAGCGGGTTCCTCCTGGACGATGAACTATGTGAATATGCCGCGCAGACGCTCGTGACCATCGGCGGCGGCGAGGCCGCGGCGGCGCTTCTGGCTGCGCGCCCCAAGTCGCACGGCAAGTGCCGCCTGACCATCGTTCAGAACCTCGGAGTGCTGCGCTACGCGCCCGCGGCGGCGGACCTCGCGAAGGCGGCCGCCGACCCCGACCGCGAGGTGCGCATGGCCGCGCTCCGGGCCCTGGCGAACATCGGCGACCCTGCCGCGTGGGAGACGCTCCATAAGGCGGCCGCAGCCGAGTCGGCCTACGAGCGAGCCGTGGCGACCGATGCCGCGCTCCTGCTGGCACAGCGCCTGGCCGAGACGCAGAGACCCCGCGAGGCCGAGGAGGTTTACCGCGCGCTCCTGGCGGGCGCGAAGGCTCGGGGCGAGCGCCACATCGTCGGCGCGGCGCTTCGCGGCCTGGCGGCGTTGCTCGGAGCGGCGGCCGCGGACGACCTGGTTCAGGCCATGAAGGACGGCGACCCGCAGGTCCGCGCGGCGGCGATGGATGCGGCCGCCCTCTTGCCCGGCGACGCCGTGACGGCCGCGTGGCTTGCGGTCATGCCTTCGCTGGAGCCGCAGGCTCGCGGAGAAGTGCTGGCGATGCTTGTCCGCCGCGGCGGGTCGGCGGCGACGGCGGCCGTAATCGCGGCCATGGGCGAGCGGGAAGAGGCCGCGCGGCTGGCGGGCATCCGCGCCGCCGCCGAGTCCTCCGACGGCAAGGCCGCCGAGGCGCTAATCGGCATGCTGTCTTCGCCGAACGACAAGGAGAAGCAGGCGGCCCGTCGGTCTCTTGAACGCATGCCCGGCCAGCGGGCGACCGCCGCCGTCGCGCAGGCGATTCTGGATGGACCCTTTACCGGCGCCAAAGAACTCGTGTCCGTCCTGGTCACACGGGGGGCAAGAAATTATGTAGATGCGCTTCTTGCGGCGGCGGATGGCCGCTTCGGGCCGGATGTTGCCGCCGAAGCGTATGCCGCCCTGGAGAACCTCGCAGAAGAGAAACACGCGGCGAGCCTCCTGCTGTTGCTGTCGCTGCCTGACTCGCCGGCCGGCCCCGAGCGCGCGCTCGCGGCCATGGGCACGCGCGCCAAGGACAAGGATGCGTACGCGGATATGATCATCCAGGCGATGGATTTCCGCACGGTGACGCGCGTGCGGGCGGCCCTCGTTCGCGTTCTCGGCAGGACGGGGGGCGATAAGGCGCTTGCGGCCGTGCGGCCCGCCGTCAAGGACTCGCGGCCCCAAGTTCAGGATGCCGCCGTCAGGTCGCTGGCCGACTGGCCCGACGCCGCGGCGGCGCCGGACCTGCTCGAACTTGCGCGGTCGGCCGCGAAGCCCGCGCACCAGGTGCTGGCGCTGCGGGGCTACGTGCGGCTGGCCGGTGCGATGACCGAGCGCCCGGAGGCCGAGAGGTTGGCGATGTACGCCGCTGCGCTGGCGGCGGCCCGGCGGCCGGATGAGAAGCGCCTGGTGCTCGGTGCGCTGGGCGACATGAAGTCGGCGGACGCGCTGCAGATGGTCGTGCCGCTCTTGGCCGACGAAGCGCTCCGGGAAGAGGCTGCGGCCGCCGCCGTCAAGATCGCCCGCGGCCTCGGTGCGGACTCAAGAGAAGCCGTCCGCGCCGCCATGAAGAAAGTCCTTGCCGCAGCGCAAACCGAGGCCACCCGCCGGGATGCCGAGGAAGTGCTCCGCAGTATGTAGGCCGGGGTAGCGCCCCGGCTTGGTGCTCCCCAGAATGTAGGCCCCGGCGCAGCCGCGGATTCTGCACGCCCCGGCGTTACCGGACGCCCTGCGAGTGCACTATTGCACGGGAGGGGGCAACGGAACGAAGGGAAACAGCCATGCGGTCCGGCAAGAAGAACGGCGGATGCGGCTTTGCGTGCGCGGCAGCGGTCTTGTTCTTGGCGCTTGTCGGCGCGGAAGTCTGTGCTGCCGCGCAGCCGGAACAGGGTCGGCGCGGGCCCAGGCAGCGGTATTCAATAGAGCAGGCCGTGTCGGACCAGGCCCAACTGCATACCATTGCCTTCAGCGGTTTGGCTTTCATCAGCGGCGATTACGGCGCCTGCACGTTCCTGCCGCCAGGCAAGGTGTGCGACTTCTTCGGGTTCCAGTACATGCGCGACATTGACGCGGCAGGCAAAGGGCACAATCCCATCTTCCTTAACCGCGTCGCGGGAAACGTGCTGCACGTGCTGAACGACGAGCAGCGTGCCCTGTTCCAGGGAGCGGCGCGGCGGGAGGCCGGAGAACTGCGCGCACTGGCCGAGAAGCGCCTGCCGCTCATCAAGGCCTTCTGGCGCGAGTTGAAGGGCGACCTGCCTGCCGGCAGCCAGGGGCTGAACAAGGAGTCGGTCGTCAAGTACGTGGGCGACCTCTTCGCCTTTGACGCGGAGATCAGTTACAAGCGTGCACAAGTGTTTGCACAGGTCGCGGCGTCGTTCACGCCCGAACAGAAAGCCTGTCTTGCCAGGATGAAGTTCGGCGACTTCAGCACCTGGCCTGAGGTTGACGCGGACGGGTACAGGTTGCCGAGGGGCGCGGAGAGGCTCGTCAATGTGGCGTACATGACCTATGCGAGCGAGTTCTTCAGTTGGTACGCAGGCTCCGTTGAGGCCGACACGTACTTCTGTCCCGAGCGCCACGGCACTTACTTCGGCGGGTTCTACATGAAAGACATGCCGGCCATGGGCAAGCGCGACTACGACATAAGCACTTCGGCTACGGGGGACCTGGGCAGGGCGTTTCTTGACGCTCTTACGCCCGAGCAGCGCAGTTGCGTCACCGCGATTATTCCCCGGCAACGCAAGGCCCTTGCAGAGATTGTGGAAGTGCGGCGCGCGATCTCCACGGAACTCCGAAGGTTCCTGAAAGGCGAGACGCCCGACAAGGCGAAGGTCCTTGCGCTTGGCCGCCGCTACGGCGAACTTGACGGCGAGGTCTCCCACGCCTATGCCGCGGCGTTTGCCGCCGTCAACAAGACCCTGTCGGCCGAGCAGAGGCAACTGTTTGCCAAACTGCGCAACCTTGAAGGCTACAAGAGCGCTCCGGCCTATATCTACTCGCAGCCGGTTGAGCAGGCGCCGGCGTTGCCGGATACCGACCACTTTTTCTTCCCTCCCCGGGCCGCCAAGGGGGCGCAGTAATGCGACATGTTGCGTGCTGCTTGACCGTGTTCTGTGCCGCCGTTACGTGCTGGCCGCCCGCCGCCGATGCGGCATCGCCCGAGCAGCGGGGTCCGCTCCCGAACATGCGGCGGGATCGCGGGGAGAAAAGCGGCGCCGTTTTCCTGACTGACGTCCCCAAGTACGAGGGCAACGTCATTCTGGGCCGGCCGACGGACCGTTCGGTGACTGCCAGTGTTCTGCTTTTCAGGCCGGTGCGGGCAATCATCGCCTACGGAGTCCGGGGCGAACCTTTGCAACGCCGAACGCCGGCCTTTGACCTGCGGCCGGGCGAGCCCCGCGAGGTCGTCATTGACGGGCTGGAGAAGAACAGGCCTTATGAGTATCGCGTGCTGGACGCCGAGACAGGCGTCCCGCTGTTGCCGGTTGAGGGAAATGGCTCGTTTCACACAAGGCGCGAGCCGGGCGCGGCGTTCGCTTTCACCGTGCAATCCGATGCCCACCTGGACGAATCAACCGACTTAATCCTGTACCGGCGGACGCTTGAGAACGTGCTTGCCGAAAGGCCGGACTTTCACATTGACCTGGGCGACGCGTTCATGACCGGCAAACATGCCTCTCGCCAGAGCGCAGCACGTCAGTACGATGCGCAGCGCTACTGGCTGGGACTGGTTGGCCACGCAGCGCCCGTTTTTCTGGTGCTTGGCAACCACGATGGCGAAGAGACGTTCCGGCCCGGGGCCGATGCGGCGGGCGGCCTGGCAGTATGGGCCAACGCCCAGCGAAAACGGTTCTTTCCGAACCCCGTCGCGTCAGATTTCTACAGCGGCAATGACGCCGCCCATCCCCACGCGGGCAGCCTTCAGAACTACTATGCATGGGAATGGGGCGACGGGCTTTTCGTCGTCCTTGACCCTTACTGGTATTCCGGATCTACGCGCGGCGGCGCGACTCCCTGGAACATGGCGATTGGCAAGGCGCAGTACGATTGGCTGGGCCGTACGCTCCGGTCGTCCAGGGCCGCGTGGAAGTTCGTCTTTATCCACCAGTTGGTCGGCGGTTTGGATTCGGCAGGACGCGGGGGCGCTGAAGCGGCGGCCCTGTACGAGTGGGGTGGTCGCAGCGCCGGCGGACAAGATGAGTTTGCGGTGCGGCGCCCGGGCTGGGGCGCCCCGATCCATCGCCTCCTGGCGGATAACGGCGTGCGGATCGTCTTCCACGGACACGACCACTTCTTTGCGCGACAGGAACTTGACGGCGTGGTGTACCAACTCGTGCCTCAGCCGGCGCACCGCAACTTCCGCAATCATCAGGCGGAGGAATACGCCTACCGCAAGGGAGACTTTCTTCCCAACTCGGGGCACCTGCTGGTGCGCGTTGCACCGGAGCGCGTAACTGTTCAATACATTCGCACGGGCGATGATAGAACGGCGGGGCTCGGCGTTCGCAACGGCGAACCTGCGTTCACATATTCGTGCGAAGTGCGCAATGGAAGGCCGTCGGGCTGACGCCCCGGCATCTTCGGGCACAAGGAGCATGCGGGCGGCAATGCTCCGGCCTACTGCTGCCGGCTGAGGGGCGGGCCGCGGACGGGCCTGACCGCCGCCAGCCGCGCGCTAGGCGTCGTGTCGGCCGCCAGAAGGCCCAGGGCGAAGCGGACGCCCGCCAGGATGTGCCCGGCGATGGCCGGGTCGCTGTAGGCCGCCTCGTCGTGTGCGAGGGCTGTGTAGAAGACGCGGCCCTGGCCGTAGGTCTTTATCCAACTGACGGCGTAGTCGGCGTCTTGCCGTTCGGTGCGCCGGCCGAGGTAGGGGCCGGAGTTCTCGGCGTCCACGCTCAGAAGGATGTGCAGTTTCTCACGCGAGTACGGGTCGCGGAACGAGTAGAGTTCGTCGCGCAGTTCGAAGCCTTTGCCGCCGAACGAGGCGACCAGCGGCGAGAAGGGGTCGTCGATCTTCACCGAGACGCGGCCGAAGGGCGAGCCGCCGAAGCCCGCGCCGAGCATGTCGGCGTAGTCCGGGGACCTGGTGAACGCGGCGGCGGCGGAGTGGATGGCCGCCAGCCCCTTGCCGTTGCGGACGAAATCCAGCAGGGCCTTCAAGCCGGAGGCGTCGGCCAGTTCTCCGTTGCAGTTGACCAGGCAGACGGCGTCAAAGGGCATAAGGACGGTCGGGCTGAACGCGCCGGCATCGTCGCGCACGGTCGTATCATAGGACTGCGTCTTCTGGCCCGTCTCCTGGATGAGCCGCGCTGCCACGGCCGTGGAGCGGTGGAAGTTTGACCTGGCCAGCGTCATGACCAGCAGCCGCCGCCTGCCTGGCCGGGCGGCGGGGCCGAGGGTCGCCAGGTCGTCTTCCACCTTCTTAAGGGCCTGCGCTGCGGCGGCTCGCGCCGCGTCCTGAATCGTATGGAGGGCCAGGAACCGCGTGTAGTAATCGCGGGCGCGGCCGAGGACGGCGGCCTTGGCGGCGGAAGTCCTGGCCTCCAAAACCAGGCCGCGGTACCAGTCGGCCAGTTCCAGGCATGCCAGTTCGGGCGCCGCCTCGACGCCGCGGGCGGCCGCGGGAACGTACTTGCGCGCGGGCGGGTCGAGGCTGTCATCGACGAACGCAGCCGCCTGGGCGGGGTCGTCCAAGTCCACGAGGCAGGTCCGCACGAGTTCCTTGCGGAGGGCCAGGTTCTGCGGGCTGGCTTCGAGTTTGGCCTTCAGCGATGCCAGTTGCCGCGCTGTCTGCGTGCGGCCCACCAGGTCCGCCAGTTGCGTCTGGAGGGCGGGGCGCGACTCGGCCCGGATGCTGCCGGCCAGGATGAGGGCCTGGCGCAAGGATGCGATGGCGGCGTCGGCGTCGCCGGCGTCCTCCTGGGCCTGGGCCAGGTCGCGGTATGCGCCGATGACGCTCTCCGCCGCCTTGGGCCGCTCCTCGCCGCGCGCCTGGGCATACTCGCGCTGATGCAGGGTCACGGCCTTCTGGCAGCACTCCACCTTGCGCGCCGGGAGGAGGGCGCCCAGTCGCCGCAGCGCCGCCAGGGCCGTCGGGTGGCCGGAAAGGTCCTTCGCGCCCAGTTCGTAGGCTTTCTCGTACAGCATGGCGGCAAGGCCGGCCGGTTCAAACGAGCGGCGGGCATCGCGGTACAGCCGCGACGCCAGAGCGATGTCGTCGGTGGGCGCGGGCGTCTCCAGGGCGCGCTTCAGTTCCTCGCCGTAGCGCGACTGGAACTCGTCGGCGGCATCCCCGGCGGGACGTTGTGCTTCGGCCGCCAGCGTGCGCGCGGTAAGGGCGGCCGCCAGAAGGACTGTCAACAGGCGAACCAAGGGCATAGAGGTTTCCGTTTCTGGAAGTATATACGGTCGAGGCGGCCCGCCTATTGCCTCTATATGGCGCCACGCTTGCAGAAAATCCTCCCGCCTCTACAATTGGATAGCAGAAGCACCAGGGGAGTACGCCATGTACGAAGTTGTCATGCCCCGCCTCTCCGACAGCATGGAAGAGGGCAAGATCATCAAGTGGAAGGTCCGGCAAGGCGACGCCGTCCGCGAGGGCGACGTCCTGGCCGAGATCGAGTCCGACAAGGCCGTGATGGAACTGGAGTGTTTCCACGATGGCCGCGTGGACCGCATCGTCCGCGGCGACGGCGACGAGGTGCCCGTCGGCGAGGTCATCGCGTATCTGTCGGGCCCGGGCGAGCATGCCGGCCCGGCGGAAGCGCCGGCGCGCGAGGCCGCGCCGCCCAGCGAGCCGGCTGCCCGCGAAGTTCCGGCCGCTGCCCCGGTGCCGCCCCCGCCGTCGCCGGCGCCGTCCCCGGCGCCCCCGCCGCCCGAACCGGCCGCGACCCCGCGCGAAGGCCGCGTCACCATCTCGCCCTACGCGCGGAAACTGGCCGAGGCGCGCGGCATAGACTACGCGAAGGTGAAGGGCACCGGCCCCCGCGGCAACATCGTGGCTGAGGACGTCGAGCAGGCGGCCCGCCTCGTCGCCCAGGCCCAGCCGCCGCGCGTCGAACCGGTGCCGGTGAAGGCGCCGCCGGCCCCTGCGCCTCGCCGGGGCGGTGCCGTGGCCCGCCCGGCCGCGCCCGAGCCCGAGGCGGAGCCGCTGGCGGCGGCGCTCATCAAACGGTTCCGGCTGGACCCCTCCATGCTGCGCGGCACGGGGGCCGGCGGCCTTATCATGGTCGATGATGTGCTGGCGATGCTGTGCGCCCGGCCGCAGCCCGCTGCCCGGCCGCCCGCCGACGAGGAACTGCCCGCCCTGGAGGTCACGGAAGAGGAGGCCGACGTCGAAGACGCGCCGTTCCGCCTCAAGACCCAGGCTCGCCGCGTTACCGCCGCCAAGCACGTCATCCCGCACTTCTACGTTACGACGAGCGCCGACGTAACGCGGCTGCTGGCGCGGCGCGAGGAACTCAAGGCGAAGATGGGCGCCACGGTTACGCACCTGGTGATGCTGGCGTGCCTGAAGGCGCTGCGGCAGCATCCGGACATCAACCGCACGTGGGACCGCGGCCGCATCATCCGCTGGAAGCACGTGAACCTGGGCCTCGCGGTCGAGACCG
>VGYT01000010.1 GCA_016872895.1 Planctomycetota bacterium | reverse complement strand
TTCACCCGGTGCTTCCTTGTTCTTGATGAGGTCGCGCAGGCGTGCCGCCTCTTCATATTTTTCGCCCTCGACGGCCGCCTGGAGTTGCCGGCGCAACTGCATCAGTTGGCGCTGGCCGGCGAGGTCCGCGCCCGCGCGGCGTGGGAGTTTGCCGGTGTGCTCGGCGGCGCCGTGGACCTTTTCGAGGACCTCCTTGAGTGCGTCGGAGAAGACTTCGTAGTCGTGCGGGCAGCCCAGGCGGCCCTGGTTGCGGAACTCGGCGTAGGTTGTGCCGCAGTCGGGGCACGTGAGGTTTGCCCCGCGTCCGGCGGTCTCGTGTGCCTCGAGCATGCCGGAGAGGATGTCCTGGAGGTTGATCTGCGCCTTGACGGCGACGCCCTCTTCGCGTGCGCAGTCTTCGCACAGGTGGCGTTCACGCTTCTCGTTCTGGAGGATCTCGGTCAGGTGAACGGTGGCCGGTTGCTTCTTGCAGCGTTGGCAGAGCACGCAATTCCCCTTCGCCCCGGAGCGGCGTCAGAAACATGATAGACCATAAAGGGGGGCGTGTCAACCAAGCGGCGCGCATTGCGGATTGCGGGCTGGACAAGCGGGGGAGCGGGCATGAGCCTGCATTCTGGAAGGAACACTATGACCGAAGAACCGGCCAGCGCGTGTGCAGAAACTCAGAGTAGGCCCTTGCCCCGGACTATGTCCACCCAGTCATCTCTTGATAGCGGGCACTGCCCGAGGAGGCGCGCCTGATGGGGCCCTACAAAGATCTGACTGGGCACGTGGTCGTGTCCGAGATTCCTACTCGAGCCCCTGCGTAAGCCGAATTGCGCCACAAGCCTGTTCTCGTGGTACACCTTAGCCAGGTCATGCGCTTTACCGGGGCGCTCATTGATAACAGCCCCGAGCTTCTTGGCTATTGCTTGAGCAATCTGCTTGCTTATTACCGCCACGTTAATCGCTCTTGGCTATGTACTTCGTCAGAAGGCGGTATTGCCGCAAAGGTGCGGGGCCCATCCGCTCTTCGCCGTGGTTTCGAAGGGATTCATATACGGCAACGATAATGTCCTTCAGATTGGCAACAGCCTCTTCGGGAGTGCAACCAGACGCGGCTAGACTGGCCTCATACCAAGATGCAACGTACTCGTCCTGCTCCGCGCGCACGACCACCGAAATAGGAGCGACCAGACAGTAAGGCTCAGGTGCCAGAGTTTCGAGGGGCACCACAAGCGGCCTGTGTTGCTCCAAAGAGGCAACTTTTTCCTTGAGCATGACCAGTTCACTTTGGATGACATCCAATGTTATTGCTTCGCGCCACTTGCCGAGCAGGTCATTCAGTACCTGCCGGAACTGTGCAGGCGAGGGTTCCTCCCGGCCCACCGGGCTCAGCCTGCCGGCAATGCCAACCGCGCACTCGCACATCGCCTCGGGTTCTTCCCAACCAGGGTCCTCGGCCGGGGGCAAGAATTCCTGCCTGTGGGGATCCGAGAGCCTACCTGTCGCCATTGCCGGGTGTTCCCAATATGAACTTCTGAAACATTGTGCCAATCCACTGCAACGCTTCTTCGAGATAAGTCTCGGAGACAGTGAATGATCTTTCACCTACAACTTGAAGCAACATACGTTCTTTCTTGCCACGGACGGCCCAGCGAACAGTTGTTATTGGCGCGCCGGAAACTGATAGGGTCCCGGCTGTCAACCTCACTCGTAGACCGGCACTTCCCGTCTCGGTTGAAAGGGAGCGAATGATTCCCCGCTCAGGAAGCTTGTGCGAATCCAGGCGGAAGTAGCCAGCCACCGTTGCGTCTATGTTTGAGCCACAGCAGGCTTCCAGGACTTGCAACGCTTTGGCCTTGGACTGAGTCACCTTAGGGAGTTTACTCTCACTCTCGGCGAAGAATTCCCTACGTGCACAATCGACATGCAAGTGTTTGCCTAAGTTCCTCGGCATTACCCTCAAGTAGCCGGTCTTGTGACCACTGTGGTACTTTGCCACCATAACCCTTGCTTTGGCAAGCCGGGCCTTGCATACGCGGTCCTTCACTTCGCCACAGACCGTTAGGTTCAGGCAAGTGGTTTTCTCAAGATGCGGCAGGTTGAAGCCCATTTCTCACCTTGCGCACGCACAACACTACAGCCATCACTCGCACACACTCTATCGACCTACCTGCCCCCTAACCATGATGGCAAATCTCTGGCCGACTGTCAAGAAGCGCGTTTCTCAATCCGCAATTGCTACAACTTTCCCGCCCGCTGCGCGAGGATGTAGTTCATGCAGAAGGCGTCGGTGCCCGTCAGGCAGCGAGCGGCCAGGACGGCGGCCATGAGTTCCGGTTCCAGCGGGTCGCAGATGGCTGCGGAGAGGCCGGCGGCGGCGGCCATCGCCAGGAACGTGCGGTTCAGGTGCCGCCGCGAGGGCAGGCCGAACGAGATGTTCGACAGGCCGACGACCGCGCCCGCGCCGCCGGCCCGTTCGCGGATTTCGCGGATCATGCGCAGGCACTCGGCCGCCTGCTCGGGGCTGGTGGCCACGGGGCGCACGAGCGGGTCGATAAGGATGCGGTCGCGCGGGATGCCCGCCCGGTCGGTGGCGGCCAGGATTTTGCCGAGCGCCCGCCAGCGGTCGGCGGCCGTGGCGGGCATGCCGGAATCGTCCATCGCCAGGGCTATGACGCGGGCCTGGAACTCTGCGGCCAGCGGCAGCATGGCTGCCAGGCGAGATTCCTCGCCGCTGATGGAGTTCAGGATGGCCGAGCCGCGCGGCAACCGCTGAAGGCCCGCCCGCACGGCCGCGGGGTTGGCCGAATCGACCGCGAGGGGCTTGTCTGTGGCGGCCCGGACGGCGTCAACGGCCCAGGCCATGAGGTCGTATTCCGCATCGGGCGAGAGGGCGGCGTTGACGTCGATGTAGTCGGCCCCGGCCTGGGCCTGGCGGCGGGCCTCGTCCTGGAGGGCTGCGGCGTCGCGGGCGGCGAAGGCCGCGGCCATGCGCTTGCGCGCGGCGTTGATGCGCTCGGCGATAATAAGCATGGCGATTGCTCAAAATGTGTCACGGCCGGCTTGGCCAGCCGTGGGCTGCACAAAGGCCGCGCCCCGCGAGCGGGGCGGCTAACCCGGGAACTCACTCAGCGCTTCTTCTCCCATTTCTGGAGGTAGGCGACTTGGCTGAGTGTGCGGCCGCCCTGGATCTCGGCGCGCATGCGGTTCTCGGCCTCCAGGACGTCCTGGGCGCGGTTCGCCAGTTCCACGACCCGCTCCTGCGCGAGGACCACGAGGCCGTCGGCGTCGCCGACGAGCCAGTCGCCCGGCATCACCTCCGCGCCTGCCAGCCGGATGGGGCCGCCGATCTCGCCGAAGCCCTTCGGATACCCCGCGTGGCTGCACACGCATCGGGCGTGGGCCGGGAAGGCCAGGCGGCGGATTTCATCGGTGTCGCGGATGGCGCCGTCGATGGCGACGCCGGCGAGTTTCTTCCGGACGGCGCTTTCGCTGGCGAGTTCTCCCCACACGGCCGGCGGGGCGCCGCCGGCGTCGATGGCGATGACCTGGCCGGGCGCGGCATGGTCGATGGCCTCGACCGGCTTGGCGAAATCGCCCGGTGCGGTGCGGACCGTAAGGACCGGGCCGACGAGTTTGGCCCCCGGCGTAATCTGCCTAAGGTCCGTGATGCACGGGCGGTGGTGTGCGGCATCGCTCAGGTTCGCGGTGGAGACGCGAAGGAGGACTTCGCGCACGCCCTCCGGCCCCGCGCGGCGGAAGAGTTCGGTGGGCACGGGTGCAGCGGTGTCGAGTGCGCGGCGGATGTCGGCTGCGGCGCGGGCGGGGTCGTGGGCCTTGGTGATGGCCCCGCCGACGACGACGATGGTCGCCCCGGCGGCGGCGGCGCGAGGGGCCGTCTCGGAGTTCAGCCCGCCGGCGGCCGCCAGCGGAATGGCCGTCGCCTTCGCCAGCCGCGCAACCAGGTCGAACGGCCCGCCGCCGCACATCTGCACGTCGATGGGGCAGTGGACCGAGAGGAACGCCACGCCCAGGTCGGCCAGGCGCCCCAGGAGCGGTTCGGGGTCCTCGATGCCCAGGAGGTCCACGCCGATGCCGAGGCCGTAATTGCGGCCGACCTCGATGCACTCGCGGATGGTCGGTTCGCTGGCGGCGGCGAGGACGACGGCGTAGTCGGCCCCGGCCTTGGCGGCTGCCTCCATCTCGACGCGGCCGGCGTCGGCCGTCTTCAGGTCGGCCACGATCTTGCGGCCGGGGAACCGCTCCCTCAGGGCGCGGACGGCGTCGAGGCCCTCGCTCTTGATGAGTGGCGTGCCGGCCTCGACCCAGTCAACGCCCTGCGGCACGGCCGCATCGGCGATGCGCAGGGCACGCTCCAGGTCCAGGAGGTCCAGCGCCAGTTGAAGCGTTACGCGCACGATGCCCTCTTACGCAAGCGGCCTCATGCAGGCCGCGCTCGCCTGCGGCCCGCGGCTGACGTATCGCCCCGGGGGCGGCCGTGACTCAGGTACTCAGGCACTCAGGCACTTCCTTTGTACGTTGCGGCGCAGCGGGCCGACTCCCAGCAGGTGACCGACGCGACGCGCAGGCCGCGAGGCAGGCGCCTGGCTACGCCCTGGGCGATGACGCGCGCGAGGTTTTCGCTGGAGGGGTTCACTCGGTCCAGCGGCGGCACCTCGTTCAGATAGGCGTGGTCCAGGGGTTCCAGGACGTCGGCCAGGATTCGCTTGGCATCGACGAAGTCCAGGAGCATGCCGCCGCGGTTCAGGCGGGCCCCCGCCAGTCGCAGATCGACCCGCCAGTTGTGCCCGTGCAGGCGTTCGCACTTGCCCTTGTATCCGCGCAGATTGTGCGCGGCGCTGAACTCGCTTGTGATGAGAAGTTCGTACGGCATGGCGTCATTTTAGGACGCCGGGATGGGGCACACAAGGCATTTGTGGCCGTGCCGATGGCGCGTCGCGCGCCGGGGGCGAAACAGAGCCGCGACCGTGAGGGAGCGGCGGGTGGCTGCCCAGCGCGCCGCCCGGAGAGCATGCGCCCCGGCGCTGCATGCTTTCGCAAGCGAAAGCATGCCACCCCCTCCGATGGTCGCGGCTCTCAAGATGCGGCCTTGACGTTGCGGGCCGGCGCCGGTTTAATACATTGCCATGAAACCGGCGAAGGCCAGGAAGAAGAAGGCGTGGCTGCTGGGCGTGGGCCTCGACAACAAGGACGAGCACGTCCGCATTACGCGCGGCGAGAACTTCCACCTGGTGGGCGGCAGCGAGGATACGCACGGCACGATGCAGGAGAAGGCGCTTAAGTTCAACGAGAAACTCAAACGGCGCGGCCGGCGGCTGGAGGACGTCTCGCACGAGGAGTTCCGCGACATCGCCCACGACATCGGGCTGTCGGACAAGAACCTCATGTAGGGCGCGTGCAAGGACGCACCCTACGATTTGGCCAGGCGCTGGCGCAGGAAGCGTCCGGTGTGCGAGCGGTCGGAGGCGGCGATTTTTTCGGGCGGGCCGGCGGCGACGAGTTCGCCGCCCGCTTCGCCGCCTTCGGGGCCGAGGTCGATGATCCAGTCGGCCTGGCTGATGAAGTCCAGGTTGTGTTCAATCACCAGCAGGCTGTGCCCGGCGTGGACCAGGCGGTGGAACGTGCGGAGGAGCACCTGCACGTCGGCCATGTGCAGGCCGGTGGTCGGCTCGTCGAAGATGAAGAGCCAGTGCTCGCCCTTCCTTGGCGCGGCCAGGTATGAGGCGAGTTTCAGCCGCTGGGCCTCGCCGCCCGAGAGGCTGGCGGTGCTCTGGCCGAGGCGCAGGTAGCCGAGGCCGACGTCGGCCAGCGGCCGCAGGTGCTCGGTGATGGCCTCGTGCTCGGCGAAGTGGGCCATCGCGTCATCGACCGTCATGTCGAGGATGTCGGCGATGTTCTTGCCGCTGCACCGCACGTCGAGCACCTTCTTTTTGAAGCGCTTCCCGCCGCACTCCTGGCACACGACCGTTACGTCGGCCATGAAGTACATGTCGTAGGTGACGGTGCCGACGCCCTTGCACACTTCGCAGCGTCCGCCGGGGACGTTGAAGGAGAAATCGGCGGCCGTGATGCCGGCGACGCGTGCCTTGGGCGTCTCCGCGAGGATGTTGCGGATGGCGGCGTACGCCTTGGTGTACGTGACGGAGTTCGAGCGTGTGCTCAGGCCGATGGGCGACTGGTCCACGAGGATGATGTCGTCGACGGCGTCGAGGCCGTCGATGTCTTCGCAGGCGCCCACCTGCTCGACGGCCTCGCCGCGGCGGTGCTTAAACTGGCCGTAGAGGACGCTGTGCACCAGGGTGGTCTTGCCGCTGCCCGAGACGCCCGTGACGCAGCAGAGGAGACCGAGCGGCAGGCGGACCGTCAGGCCCTTGAGGTTGTGCTGGCGGGCGTCCTTGACGGTTATCCATCCCTTTGGCCTGCGGGCGTAGGGGGCCATCGCGCGGGCCGCGTGGGTCTTCAGTTGCCGCGAGGTCTCCGACGCCTCCGACCGCGCCAGTTCCCGGGAAGGCCCCTGGAAGATGACCTGTCCGCCGGCCTCGCCTGCGCCCGGCCCGAGGTCGATGACGTGCTCGGCGGCCTCGATGACCTCCGGGTCGTGCTCGACCACCAGGACGGTGTTGCCCTTGGCGATGAGGTTGCGAAGGATGCCGATAAGTCTCTGCGTGTCGCGCGTGTGCAGGCCCACGGTCGGCTCGTCCAGCACGTAGAGCGTGTTGGTCAGGCTTGACCCGAGGGCGCTGGCAAGGTTGATGCGCTGCGCCTCGCCGCCCGCGAGGGTGCGCGTCTGGCGGTCGAGCGTAAGGTAATCGAGGCCCACGTCGTCGAGGTAGGCAAGGCGGTTGCGGATTTCGCGCAGGAGGACGGCCGCCTTCTCGTCGTCCTGCGGCTCCAGGCGCAGCGCGTCGAACCACTGCCGCAGGTCCTTGACGGGCATCACCACGAGGTCGGCCAGCCGCCGGCCGCCCACCAGGACGTTCAGCGCCTCGGGCCGCAGCCGCCTGCCGCCGCACTCCGGGCACGGGTAGTAGCCGCGATACCGGGCGATCATCACCCGGACGTGGACCTTGTATCGCTTGGTCTCGAGCCAGTCGAAGAAGCCGCGGATGCCTATCCAGCCGTTGCCCTGCGAGTCGTGCTCGCCCTCCCAGATAAAGCGCCTGGCCGATTCCGGCAGGTCAACGTACGGCACGTCGGTGCGTATGCCGCGCGCGCGGCAGGCGCGGCGGCACTCGCGGTGGAGTTCCTTGTAGGCGGGCGTCTGCCAGCAGGTGATGGCGCCGCTGTCGATGCTCTTTCGCGGGTCGGGGATGATCTTGGCGGGGTCCAGGCCGCTGACGCGGCCGAAGCCCTCGCACGTGGGGCATGCGCCGACGGCGGAGTTGAACGAAAAGAGTTGAGCGTCGGGCTCGGGAAACTCGCGCCCGCATCGCGAGCAGTTGAAGCGGGCGTCGAAAGACAAATGTTGTGTTTCAACGTCTTGCCGCGAGCCGGCGGCGAGCGCGTCGGAGGGCGGCATGCCCGGCGACGTTTGCTGGGCATGTTCCGTCGGCACGCCAGAAGCATGCCCGCGCAACGGCGGCCCGCCGGGCGGGCAGGCCGTGGGCATGCCACCCGGCTGGGGGGCGTCGACGGGCGCGGGGTGAGGCAACGGCATTTCAGATTTCACATTTGAGATTTCAGATTGCCCCGCCTCGCCTGTCGCCATCACTGTCGCGCGCCCGTGGCCCGCCTTGAAAGCCGCTTCCAGCGACTCCGCGAGGCGCGCGCGGCTGGCGGCAGGCGGGTCGGCGAGGACCAGGCGGTCGATGACGACCTCGAACTCGGCCGGCGCCTGGGCCTCAGCCACTTCCGGGACTTCCACGATGCGGTCCGCCAGCCACAGGCGGCTGAAGCCCAGGCGCTCCAGTTCCCGGCGCAGGCTTTCCCAGGGCCGGTCGCCGCGAGCCACGGGCGCCAGGACCAGCAGCCGCGAGCCAGGCGGCAGGCGCAGCACCTCGCCGACGGCCCCGCCGACGGTGTGCTTGACGACGCGCACGTTGCACTGCGGGCACATCGTCTGGCCGACGCTGGCAAAGAGCAGCCGAAGGTAGTCGGCAATCTCGGTGGCCGTGCCCACGGTGGAGCGGGCGCTCTTGACCGAGTTCTTCTGCTCCAGGGCGATGGCGGGCGGCAGCCCGGTGATGGAATCGACCGGCGGCCGCTCCATCTGCTCCAGGAACTGCCGGCTGTATGCCGATAGGGACTCCACGTACCGCATCTGGCCTTCGGAATACAGGGTGTCGAAGGCCAGGCTCGACTTGCCGGAGCCGCTGACGCCCGTCACGACCGCCAGGGCCCGGTGCGGGATGGTGACGTCGATGCCCTTCAGATTGTGCGTGCGTGCGCCGCGTACTTCGATATTTCGCCGCATGGGCGCGATAACTCCATCGTAAGGAATCCTTAAGCATACCTCGCGGCGGGGCGGCCGTCAATGCAGGGGGGCGCCGCTCCCTTACGGTCGCGGCTCTGTTTCACAAGTCGCGGCTCTGTTTCGCCCCGTCAACTGCTTGCGAGCGCCGGGAGATTCTTTGTTTTCCCGGGCGGGATTCGATGTATAATGCTCCATCTTGCCGCAAGGAAATGCCGGCGCTGGGGGATACCGGGCGCCGGCGGGAGGATGAGACGTGTTTCGGCCGCAAATCAAGGTCCTGGACTGCACCATCCGCGACGGCGGACTGGCGAACGATTCGTTCTTCGCCCTGGAGACCGTGCGGGCGGTGTACCGCGCCTGCTGCGAGGCCCGCATCGACTACGTGGAACTTGGGTACCGCAACTCGCGCGAGATGCTCGCCCCGGACGAGTTCGGCCCGTGGCGGTTCTGCGAAGAAGACGACCTGCGGAAGGCCACCGAGGGCGTCGCCAACTACGGCACCAGGATCGCCATCATGCAGGACGCCCACAAGGCCAAGGCCGACGACCTGCTGCCCAAGAAAGACTCGGTGGTGGACCTGGTGCGCGTGGCCACGTACGTGAAGGACATCGACAAGGCCATCGCCCTGGAAAATGCCGCGCGGGCCAAGGGTTACCAGACGACCATCAACATCATGTCCATCTCGGTGGAGTCCGACTGGGAACTGGACCCTGCCCTGGAGCAGATTGAAAAAGAAACGGAAGTCATCGCCTGTTACGTCGTTGATTCGTTCGGCGCCCTCTACAGCGAGCAGGTGGACTACTTCGTCACGAAGTACCAGCGGATTCTGAAGAACAAGGAGGTGGGCGTACACTTCCACAACAACCAGCAACTGGCGTTCGCGAACACCATCGAGGGCATCATCCGCGGGGCGAACTTCACGGACTGCACGGTGTACGGCCTTGGGCGTGCGGCAGGCAACTGCCCGACGGAACTCCTGCTTGGGTTCCTGAAGAACCCGAAGTTCAACATCCGGCCCATCCTGGATTGCGTGGCCGAGGCCATCCTGCCCCTCCAGAAAGAGATTGAGTGGGGCTACATGATTCCGCACATGGTCACGGGCATCCTGAACCAGCACCCGCGTGCGGCGATGGCGCTGCTGAAGTCGCCCAGCCGCGACAAGTACCGCGAGTTCTACGATAAGATGCTGGAACTCGTCGAGTGATGGGGTTCGAGGGGCAGGGTTCCAGGGGCGAGGGGCGCGCGTCGGGGGTCGGCGGGCGCCGGCGCCTGTTTCAGCCGCGAGCCGACGGCGGGCGCGTGGCGCGCGCCGGGCCGCGGCCTTTTTCGTGGAATCCGCCCGCCGCCGTTCTCTATAATCCTCCAGGCGAAGCGCGAGGTGCGGCTGGTTTCGGCGCGAGGTTGCTCCTGATGACGCGGCAGCCGTGGGCCAGGGACGCGAGCAACGGGTACCGAGGCGGGGTGTATGTCCACCTTCTTCGGCATGTTGGCGGCGGACCCGCAGGCCCGGTCGGTCAGGCCGGGCCTGGTGGATGCCCTCGGTGCGCCCGCGGCGGTCAAGGTGTACCGTAGTTTCATCATGGACCTGTGCGAGCGGTTCTCGCACCTGTCGGCCGACAACCGCGTTCTGGCCTACGCGCCGAGGGGCGCGCGAAAGTCCGTGGCGCTGCTGGCGTCGCGGCAGTGGCGGCTGGTGCAGCAGGAGGGCGGGTCGCGCGGCCAGGTGCTGGCGAACCTTTTCGACTGCGCCCTGCGCCTGGGCGCCCGGCGGGCGGTGCTGCTGCTGACCGCGTGCCCGACCGTGCCGGATGCGTTCATCATCGAGGCGTTCGACCGCCTGCTCATCGAGGACGTCGTGCTGGGACCCACCACGCAGGGCGGCCTGTACCTGGTGGGGCTGAGCCTGGAGCGGCCGGAACTGTTCCTGGGCGTGGACTTCGGCGGCCCGGGCGTGTTCGACGCCCTCGTCGGGCGGGCGGACGCCTTCGGCCTGGTGCTCGGGCTGGTGCCGCACTGGTACGAGGTCGAGGACCGCGCGGGGCTGGACCTCCTGGCGAGCCACCTGCGGGCGCTTGCGCTGGCGGGCAGCGACGCGATGCCCAGGCGCACGCAGACGCTGTTTCAGAAGTTGAAACTCGTGCGCTGAAAAACATCCTGGGCTTGAGGTTCCGGATTGCAGATTTCAGATTGCAGATTGTAGATTGAAGATTGAGGATTGCAGATCACGGATTCCAAACTTGGGGCTTGAACGGCCGGCGGCGGGCGGAGCGCCGCTGCCGCCGCAATCTGCGATCTGGAATCTACAATCTAAAATGGCTTCTCCGCCGGCTCCGAGGGGGCAAGGAGCGATCATGGCCGCCTCCGATTTCGACCAGGAAGTCCGCCGCTCCACCATTCTCATCGCCGACGACACCGAGCAGAACCTGGAACTCCTCCAGGCCTACCTCGACGACCTCGGCTGCCGCGTCGTGACCGCGATGGACGGCCAGGAGACCCTGGACCGCGTGGCCGGGGCCAAGCCTGACCTTATACTTCTCGATATTATGATGCCTAGACTTTCGGGCTTCGAGGTCTGCCGCAAACTCAAGGCCGACCCCGCCACGCGCGGCATACCCATCTGCATGGTCACGGCCCTCACGGAGGAGGGCGACATCGAGCGGGCCGTCGAGGCCGGCACAGACGACTTCCTCTCGAAGCCCATCAACAAGTGGGAACTCCTCACGCGCGTCCGCAGCCTCCTTCGCGTCCGCCACCTTCAGAACGAACTGGAGCGCACGCTCACCTACCTGGAAGAAGTGGACCAGGCCCGCGGCCCGGCGGAGGAAGACTGACCCGATTGCGGGTTGCGGATTGCGGATGCAACGGCAACGGCGAAGCGGGGCCGGTAGCCCGCCTGCTGGCGCCGACCCCGCCGGCGCCGACCCCGCCGCGGAAGCGGCGGGTCGTGCTATAATGGCGCCGACAATCTCCGCGCGAGGAAGACCGTGCCCGTCACGCGAACCGACGTAAGCGCCTTTGTCAACGCCCGCGCCGGCGACCTGCGCACGCACCTCGCGGACCTCATCCGCGCCCGCACCGTCAACCCGCCGGGCGACGAGCACCGCGCGGCCGCAGTGCTGACCGATTTCTGCCGCCGCAGCGGCATCCCCTTCACCACGCACGAGAAGGTCCCCGGCCGCACGAACGTCGTGGCCCGCGTGGGCCCAGGCCGGCCGCGCATCGCCGTGCCGCTCCACCTGGACACCGTGCCCGCGGGCGACGGGTGGACCACGGACCCGTTCGAGCCGGTTGTCGAAGGCGGGCGCGTCATCGGCCGCGGCGCGAAGGACGACAAGGGCCCGCTGGCCGCCATGATGCTCGCCGCGCGGTTCCTTAAGGAGCGCGAGGCCGGCCTTTGCGGCCAACTGGTTCTCATCGGCGCCGCCGACGAGGAGGCCGGCAGCACGCTCGGCATGCGGTACCTGCTTGAGGAATGCGGCCTGGAGGCCGAGGCGGCCATCGTGCCCGACGCCGGCCACGCCATGCGGATCATCGACGTGGGCGAGAAGGGCCTGCTGCACCTTAAGGTCCGCGCCGAGGGCCGCCAGGCCCACGGCTCCGAGCCGGAGCGGGGCGCCAGCGCCTTGTGGCCGGTGGTCGATTTCCTGGGCCGCATCCGGTCCTGGCGTCCGCCGGGGCCGCCGAACGAACTTTTCACGCCGCCCACGCTCAACCTGGGCGCCATCCACGCCGGCAGCGTGCCGAACATGGTGCCCGGCCTGTGCGAGTGCCTTATTGATGTCCGTTATCTTCCTGGGACCGACGGCGGGGCCGTCCTTGAGCACCTGCGCCGCGTGCTGGCCGAGGTCGCGGCCGCGGCCGCCGGCGTGCGGCTGGACCTGGAGGTCCTGTCGCACCAGTTGCCCACGCTCGTGGATGCCGGCCACCCGATGGTGGCGGCGATCGAGCGGCGCACGGAGGAGGTCACGGGGCGCCGCCCCTTGAGGCGCGGGCAGTCGGGCGCCACGGTGGCCAAGTTCCTCATCCTTCGCGGCACGCCGGCGGTGGGTTTCTCGTGCGGGCCGGAGGGCGTGGAGCACGCAGCGGGCGAGTGGATAGACCTGGGGGAACTCGCGCAGTTCGCCGAGGTCATGACGCTCGTCCTCCTGGACCTCATCGGCGGAGGGCAGAAAGTATGAGGCCGACGACCCGGTCGTTGAACCGCACCCCCGAAGTTCGCGCGGCGGGCTGTGAGACCCGCCGCGCAGCACGTGGACTTGCCTGCGCGGGGGCAACGTTTGCCGCGATGGCGCTGTGCGCGCTCGCCGGCGCCGCGCTCGCCGCGGCAGCCTCGCCCGCGTCTGCCCCTGAGCCGCCGCGCCCCGGCGAACGCATCGAGACACTTGATAACGGGCTGCGCGTCATCGTCAAGGAGCGGCACCTGGGCGGCGCGGCGGCATTCCGCATCTACGTGGCCGCAGGGGCGCTGAACGAGGGCGAGTACGCCGGCGCCGGCATCTCGCACCTGCTGGAGCACGTCGTTTCGGGCGGCGCTACGCCCACGCGCACCGAGGAGCAGATACAGGGCGCCCTGGCCGCCATCGGCGCTCAGACCAACGCGCACACCAGCAAGCAGTTCGTCTGCTACTTCGGCGAGACGAGCGCCGAGCACGTCGGCCGCCTCATCGAGATCATCGGCGACTACGTGGCCAACAATCTCATCGAGGCGCAGGCGTTCGAGCGCGAGTTCGAGGTCGTCCAGCGCGAACTGGAGCGTGCCGAGGCCGACCCCGACCACCGTCTCTGGCGCCTGGCCGACGAGACGTTCTTCCCGGGCCATCCCGCCCGCATGCCCGTCATCGGACACCTGGCGAACCTGCGCCAACTGAAGCACGAGGACCTCGTGCGGTTCTACCGCGCCCGCGTCACGCCCGACAACTCGGCGGCCGTGGCGGTGGGCGACTTTGATGCCGCCGCCGTGCTGGAGAAGGTGCGGCAGGTCCTGGGCAAGTGGCAGCGGCGGCCGGGCGCGCCGCCCGTCCTGCCGCCGCGCGAGCGGCAGGTGGCCCCGCGCGAGGCCGCCGCCGAGATGGACGTCGCCAGCGTCCGCACCATCATCGAGTTCCCCAGCGTGCAACTGACGCACCCGGACCTGTACCCGCTCGACATCCTGGCCTTCATCCTGGGCGAGGGCAGGGCGTCGCGACTGGTGGCCGACCTGCGCGACAAGCGCGGCCTGGTGGAATCCGTCTCGTGCGCCAGTTACACCCCGGCCGGTTACGACGGCGGGCGGTTCCTGGTCGTCTATCAGGCCGACCCGGCCAGGGCCGCGGCCGCGCGCCAGGCCGTGCTGGAGCACCTCGCGCGGGCCGCAAAGGAGAAGCCCTCGGCCGATGAACTCGCCCGCGCCAAGCGCCAGAAAATCAGCGAGCACGTCTTCGGACTCCAGAAGTGCGAGGACATAGCCGAGGACATGGGCACGAACATGCTGCTGGTGGGCGCGCCGCACTTCTCGGAGCGCTACGTCCGCAACATCCAGGGCGTGACGGCCGACGACGTGCAGCGCGCCGCGGCGAAGTACGTGCGGCCGGAGATGCTGTGCGTTACGAGCGTGGGGCCGAAGGCGGCCGCGAAGCCGCCGGAAGCAAGGCCCGCCCCGGCCGCCGCGCAGGCAGGCCGGCCGCAGGTCATCGCCCGCGTCCTCGGCAACGGCGTCCGCCTGCTCCTCTGCCCGGTCGAGGGCCACCCCGGCGTAAGCATCCAGATGTTTATGCGCGGCGGGCTGTCCGTCGAGACGGAGGCCGAGGCCGGCATCTCGTCGTTCATGGCCCGCATGCTCCTTAAAGGGACGCCCAGGCGCAGGGCGGCCGACGTGGCGCAGGCCCTGGATGCGATGGGCGCCGAGATGACCGCCTCCGCCGGACGCAACACGCTGTATGTCTCCGCCCGGTGCCTGTCCGAGGACTTCGAGAAAACCTTCGATTTGGCCGCCGACTGCCTCCTGCGGCCGGCCTTTCCGCAGGACGAACTCCAGCGCCTGCGGGAACTCGTCCTGGCGGAACTTGCCCACATGGAAGACACGCCGCACGGCGAGGCACAACTGTACTTCCATCGCGTGTTCTTCCAGGATTCGCCGTACCGCTTCCCCGTGCAGGGGACGCCCGACTCGGTGAAGACCCTGACGCGGGAGCGCCTCCAGGCGTGGCACAAGAAGTACGTGGCGGGCAACAACCTGGTGGTGGCGGTCTTCGGCGGCATCGACCTGGTGAAGGCCGCACACTACGCCGCCGGCGCGGTGGAGTCGCTGCCGCCGAACAAGGACCTCGCCTTCCCCAAGGACGTTGCGCCGCGCGAGGTCAAGGCCCGCGAGGTGCACGTGAAGCCTTCGCAGAAAGGCGCCGCCGTGGTGTACGTGGCATATCCGGGCATGGACATCTATAACGTGCGGGACCGTTACGCGATGGACGTGCTCGACACGGTCGTCTCGGGCTACCAGATGCCCGGCGGCCGGCTGCACGAGGAACTCAGGGGCAAGGGCCTGGTGTACGAGGTCCACGCTTTTTCGATGGAAGGGCAGCGGCCCGGGTACTTCGCCGCCATGGCGGTCTGCCGGCCCGAGAAGGCGGCGGAGGTGGCCCGCATCATCGAGGGCCACATGCAGCGGGCGGCACGCGAGGGCTTCACGGAAGAGCAGTTGGCCCCCGCGCGGGCAACAATCGTGACGGCCATGGAACTGGGGCGGGAGACGGTGGATGCGGCGGCGTTCGAGGCCGCCGTCGATGAGGCCCTCGGCCTGGGCTACGAGTTCCCGCGCGAGGAAATCCAGCGCGTCCGCCAGGTGCGCCCCGAGGACGTCGCCCGCGTCGCCCGGCAGTACCTGAAGGCCCCCGTCGTGTGCATCGTCACCAGCGACCCCGCGGCGGCCGAGGCGGTCCGCAAGTAACGCCGCGATCTTGCTGCGCTGCGGGTCTCCTGACCCGCCGCGCGCTGCCGCGCCGCCCGCGACTTGCGGCGAGCGGCACGGCCGGCTCGTCCGGCCGTGGTCGCCTGCGGCGGCGCGCCGCCCTCCCACGCCGCACGGCGAGGCGCTGAGGACGTGCCGGGCGCGCCTTGTTCTACATCGGCGCCGCCTTCGGCTTGCCCGTCGGGTCAACGGGGCTGCGCACGCTGACCGGGCGCGGAGCGATGCTGCGGACGAGGTCCGGCAGGTCGTAGCGCGCCAGCGCTCCCGGCACGATGTGCTGAAGTTGTTCCTTCGAGAGCGGCGTGGCCACGACGTCCATCCATGATTCGATGGAGCGTTCGGTGGCGACTTCGCGCAGCCGCTCATCGATCGCGGCGGCATGAAGGGCGATGACGCCGCCCGCCTCCGCGCCCACGATGCTCAGTTTGCCCCCGTCCACCTCCGGCCGCGAGGCCAGCACCCCCAGGGCCGTCAGGGTGTCTTCCACCCGCTGGCCCAGCAGGGGGCGGTCCAGGTGGAACCCGAGGAACGCGATGGTGTATTCCTTGTTCCAGTAGCCCTTGGGCGTAACGGGGCTGGTGTCGCCGAAGCCGCGGCAGTCGATGGAAAGGACTGCGCGGCCGGACCTGACGAGCGTCTCGATCGGGCCGCCCCGCCCGGCGTCGGCCGCCTTGCCGCGCGAGTCCACGTAGAGGACGGCGGGCAGCGGGCCGACGCGCGGCTCAGGAAGGAAGAAGAGGGCGGGCACGGGCGGCTCGTCCGGCCGCTGGAGGACAAGTTTTTCTATTGTATATCCTTCGCGCCGAAGCGTGCCGGTGCTCGTGATGACGGGCCGGGCCAGGCCGGGCCGCACGCCCGCCAGCCGGCGCACCTCGGCCAGGCACTCCGCGCGCGGGCGGCCGCGCCAGAAGGCCGCGCGCTCCGGGACCAGGCGCCGCGCCTCGTCCAGGTTGAGGTCCCACGCCGTGCGCCCTTTCAGTTCCGGCACCACGTGGCCCGTCTGCGTGACGCGCAGTTCGGCGTCGGTTGAGACGGGCAGCGCCGGTTCGACGGGGGCATCGTCGATGCCCAGGAGCCAGCGGCGCATCCACCGCAGCGAGGCCGTGCGCTGCGTCCTGGCGAACCCGTGCGGGCCGGGGGCCTCGCAGATGTCCACGCGCTCTCCGTGCCCGAGGATGGTGTAGAGGCGCTTGGCCTCGCGCATGGTCTCCCACGTGCCGCCGATGTCGAAGAAGTCTTTCGTGGCCGCCAGGATGATGACGGGGTCCGGGGCGTGCGCAAGGATGTAGTCGGGGTGGTCGAGGCCGCGGGCGACCTGGCCGGGGATGTTCTGCTCGCCGTCCTGCGGGCCGATGGTGGCAAACAGGCGCTCCAGGGTCGTCAGGTAGCACGACGGCGCGGCAGCCGAGATGCGTTCGTCGAGGGCCATCAGGTACGACGTCATGGTTCCGCCGCCGGAGTTGCCCGTGCATCCGATGCGGTTCGAGTCCACTTCGGGGCGGCTTATGAGGTAGTCGATGGAGCGGAAGCCGTCCCAGATGCGGTACTGGGCGCAGCAGCGGCCCACCAGGCGCGCCCCGATGTCGACGAGCGTGTGCTCGGTGGTGCCCGAAGCCGCGGGCTTGCCGTCAGGGGCGAAAGTCTGGATGCGTTCGCCCTGGCCGATGGGGTCGTAGCACAACGAGACAAACCCGTACGTCGCAAGAAGCATCGACATGGTCTGATAGGCTTCCATCGCCTTCCCGTTTGCGCTGTGCCCGCACGGCACGAGCACGCCGGGGAAGGGGGGCTTGCCCGACTTGGGCACGTACAGGTTGGCGGTCACGTGGTGGCCGGGGCGGCTCTCGTAGATGACCTTCTCGATGCGGAAGTTGGGGCGGTCGAGCGTGGCCAGGGTGCGGGCGTTAAGCGGCGTGCGCTCCGGCAGCGTGCCGATGGCCGCCAGGAACGCCTCGCGCATGGCCTTTGAGCGGGCCATGACCTGCTCGGGCGTCTGTAGGGCCTCGACGGCCTTGCGGCGGTCGTCGAAGCACTTGGCGCATTCCTTGAGGAGGTAGTCGCGGAGCGTCGGGCCGCCCGTCTCGGGCGGGATGACGATCAGGTCGCTCGGCACGGCGGGGACCGCCGGTGCGGCCTGCTTCGCGGCCTGCTTCGCAGCGGACTTGGCGGACGGCTTGGCGGGCGGTGCGGCGGCAGGCTTGGCCGACGGCGCGCCGGGCGACGTTGCCGGCAGTGCGGCCGCCGTCTTGTCCGGCGGCGCGGCGGCGGACGCGGCCAGGGCCGCCGTTGCGACGCCGGCCGCCGCGAGAATGGCAAGCATGAGCATGGAATCGGCAAGGCGCATGGTAGTTCCTCCTGTTTCGCGGCCGGGCCGCGGCCCTGCGACGGGCGGTTCGGACCGCTGGCCGGCCGCCGGCGGCCAGTTTCCGCTTTGTCTGCGGCGTGTGCAAGAAATCTCTTGCCGCCCCGCGAGCCCCGGCGCGGTGTTTAACGCTAGGACAACCGAACGAGAATCTTGACGTTCTTGCGCGGGGGGTGCGGAGACCCGCCGCGCAAAGGTGCGTGGCTGCGTGTGGCGCGGCGAGGTACGGAGACCGCCGCGCCAGCGCGCGCTGTAGTGCGGTTGCGGAGGAAGGAACCATGCGCGAAACGCCCGGATGGCTGGCCGTGATTATTCCGGCTACGGCGGCGCTGCTCGTTGCGGCCTCGTCTGCGCCGGGAAACTCGGGCGTCTATGCGCTGGCGGCGGGCGCACCCGTGGGCGGGCCGGACAGTCCGTTTACCGCCCCCGTGCTGGACGTGCGGCCGCGAGTCTTCATCCGCAGCGACGACTTCGAGGGCCTGACGGTGGCGAAACTGCGCGCGGCGGCCGCGACGCCGGAGTTCGCCGATGCCCGCGCGAAGTGGCGCGCCAGGCCGCTCGGGCGGGCGCTCTTGTGGATGATCGAGGGCTCCAGCGAGCACCGCGACGCGGCCATCGCGGGCCTGCGGAAGATGGATGCTTCGGGCGGCTCGTGGAGCGACCGCGGCCTTGCGCTGGTGGAACTCGCGGCGCTCTTCGACTGGATGTACGCGGAATTGGACGAACCCGCACGGCGCCAGGCCGCCCTGAAGATTGAAGAGGCGGCCGACGCCGCCGCTGCGCACGTCCGGGGCGGCCAGGCGCCGTTCTTCTATTCCCGCACGCCGGGGGCCCTGGCGGGCCTTGCGCTGGCGGGCCTTGCCCTCAAGGGCGCAAGCGACAAGGCCGACGGGTACCTGGCGCTCGTGCGCGACTGGGGCGCGGCGGACTACTTCAAGGCGTACGAGTGGCTGGACGGGGCGGCCACGGGGGCAACGTATACATTTTTCTACACATACGTGGATTTGCCCGCCCTGTGCGCGGCGTGGTGGTCCGCCACCGGCCGCAACCCCGCCGACTGGATCGCCCGCAGCCAGGGCGACTGGCTGGGCGGCATCGTGCGGTTCTACCTGTGGTACATGCGGCCGGGGTTCGCCTTCACCGACGCGAACGACCAGTCCCGCGACATATGGGGCACGCACGACCAGTTCTGCCAGGGGCTGGACATCGCTGCGTACGTTACGCGGAGCGGCCACGGCCGGGCGTGGGCCGGGCGGTGGTCGGGCAGGTTCGGCCCGGCGCTTTATCACACGGAATACGCGCACAACTTCATGTTCCGCGCGGCGGCGCCCGAGCCGCGGGCGCTGACGGACCTGCCCCTGGCGGCCCTCTTCGGGCGCGAGAGTTGCGGATACGGATTCTTCCGCAGCGCGTGGCCGGAGGACGGCAGGCCCGACGCGGCCACGCACGTCTTTTTCCGGTGCGGCGACCCGGTGGACGTTCACGGCGGCGTGTCGGCGGGGGAGTTCCAGGTGTTCCGCTACGCGCCGCTGGCCGGGCGCAGCGGGCGGTACTCGTCGTACGATTCCCCTCCCGACCAGTACCATCGCAATTGCATATCAACTAACGTAGTGCTCTTTACCGACCCGTCCGACGGGGCCGACCGGGGCGACCAGAACACGCGGCGGGGCCTGAAGACGGACCACCGGACGTGGGCCGAGTGGCTGGCCATCCGTCAGAAGTGCGGCCTGGACGTGGCCCGCATTCTGGAGTGGCAGGCCGGCCCGGCCGAGGCCCGGTGCCGGGCGGACCTGTCGGCGGCCAATCCGCCCGGCAGGTGCAGGCAGTGGGTCCGCGAGTTCGTCTGGCTCGCCCGCAAGCACCTCGTGGTGCTCGACGTGGTGGAGACCGCGCGGCCGGATGTGCGGCGGCAGTGGCAATTGCACCTGCCTGCCGCGCCCGAGGTGGGCGAGCGGCTGCTTGCCGTGGTCAACCGTCCGCCGGGGACGAAGTGGGCTGTGCCCGCGCTTCAGCCGCCGGCCGAGGAGGCGCGCCTCTTCTGCCGCACGCTCCTGCCGCGCGACTACACGCTCATCCTGCACGCCGGCGGCAAGGCCGAGGCGTACGGCGCTGACGGCCGCGCGCTCGGCCCGGCGGCGGGCAGCGAGTATCACCTTAAGTTCGGCGGCAAGGTTGTGCAGATTGACCCCGGGTGCGAGTCGGCCCGCACGGTGTTCCTGCACGTCCTGACGGCGGTGGACGCGGCCGAGACCGCGCCGCCGGCAGCGGCCTGCCGTCTGGCTGCGCCCGGGCGGCTGGAGGTGACCGTTGATGCGGCCAGGACGGTGCTGGCCGTCCCGGAGTGGTTCAAGCAATGACTGGCGAAGGAAGAATGCCTTGAGCGCGTCGCGGCGGGCGTTTACCCTGTCCGGCGCGGGGACCGGCGTCGGGCGCTGCTGCTTGCGGGAGGAAGACATGGATTTGTCGGCGCGAGTTGTCGGGCTGGCTGCCGTATCGCTTCTGGTTGGCGTTACGCGCGCGGCGGCTGCGCCGGCGTATGTGTGGATCGAGGCCGAGGACTCCCCCTCGGCGAACTTCAAGGTGGGCACCGATGCGGCCAAGGCGGAGGTGCTGTCGGGCGGCAGGCGGGTCTTCCACGCCGTCCAGAAACAGGAACTGGCGAGCGTGCCCGCGGAGGGCTTCAAACTGGCGTACGATTTCATGGCCCCTGCCGACGGCCAGTACCGCTTCTGGGCGCGCATCGGCATGGAGTGGGTGCGCGCACGGATGCAGTGGCGCATCGACAACGGTCCCTGGCAGACGTACGCCGAGACGGAACTGACGACCAACCTGATGAGACTCGCGGTCTGGACCGAAATCGCCTGGGCCAATTGCGGCCAGGTGACGCTGACGAAGGGCAAGCACCGGCTGGAACTTGTCTTTACGCTGCCGCAGGGCAAGGACCGGCTGATCTTCGGCCTCGACTGCTTCGCCTTCGTGCAGGGCGACTGGATTCCCGAAGGCCGCCTGAAGCCCGGCGAGACGTACGACGGCGAGGCCGACAAGGCGGCCGCGCAGCATGTGTATGTTTTTCCGGCCGACGGTGCGCCGGGCGGCGCAGCGCTCGGCGGCGCAGCCGGGGCCGGCGCGGCGCCCCCCGCCGGCGGCCGCGCGAGCCTCGCCCTGAGCGGCCCGTGGCAGGCGGCCCGGTACGACGACCTTAATATGGACGAAAACCGTTATGAGCCCGTCCGCGCCCTGCCCGCGGGCTACCCGTGGCGGTGGATGAGCGTGACCGTTCCCGGCAACGCGTGGGACGGGCGGCCGGAGTTGCCGTTCGCGCACCGGCTGGTGTGCCAGGCGCGGGTGCGCGTGCCGGCGGAGTTCGCGGGGCGGAGTTTCCTGCTGCACTTCGCGGGCACATGCTACATCGCCAGCGTCTTCGTGAACGGCGAGTTCTGCGGCGCGCGGCAGTCGGTGCTCGTGCCGTGGGATGTTGATATAACGAAGGCCGTGCGGCCGGGGCGGGAGAACCTCGTCCAGGTGGCCGTCAAGGGGGCCTACTACTGCCTTGATACGCGCGACCCGAAGACGGGCGAGCGCGGAAGCATCCACCAGCGCCGCAACCTGCCGGAGGGTTTTTACCGCAACGTGAAGTGGGAGGACGCGGTGTACCCATCCAGCAAGGGCGAGGGCGACGGCCTGCGGGTGGGCATCGTCAACCCGTGCACGCTGGTCGTCGCCGGGCCGGCTTATACGAGCGACGTGTTCATCCGCACGAGCGTGGCCCGCAGGCGCCTCGACGCGGCGGTGGAAGTGAGCAACCCGTCGGCCAAACCGCTCGACGTGGAGGTCCGCTGCGCTGCCGTCCACGACCGCACGGGGCAGGTGGAGAAGGAGTTCCCGCCCGCGAAGGTTACCGTGCCGGCCGGCGGCACGGCCGCGGCACAGGTGGCCGGCGACTGGCCCGGCGCCAAACTCTGGTGGCCGTCGGAGAATGTCCAGGACCTGCCCGACTGCTACCGCTTGCGGACGACGCTCCTGGCGGGCGGCAAGGCGCTGGACCGGCGGGAGGACCTCTTCGGCTTCCGCGAGATAACCATCCGGGGCCGCGACTACCTCCTGAACGGCGTTCCGTGGCGGTTCTACAACTGGGTTGACGTGCCCGACCGGCGGTCCGTCAAGGAGCCGATGGACTGGCTGCGGCAGTACCACGCGCAGAACGACGGGTTCCACCGGTTCAGCCAGGACCACTCGTCGGTCTTCGGCTGGCGCGAGAAGGCGGCCGAGGTGCTCGACCGGCTGGGCGTGCCCTGCCGCGCATCAACCTGCATAGATGGCATGTTCATCACGCAGGACATGCTGAACCCCGTCCTGTGGCAGAACTGGGAGAACCACCTGCGCCAGGTCGTGCGTGCGTACCGCAACCATCCGAGCATCGTGCACTGGAGCATCGGCAACGAGATCATGCTCATCAACGCGCACAATACGCGGCGGAGGGAGTACGCGGACCTCGAAAAGAAAATGGCCGCCCTCGTGCAACTCGTCAAGGAACTCGACCCCACGCGCGATGCGTACGAAGACGGGGCGGGCGACCTCGGCGGCATGGGGCCGGTTGACTGCGTCCACTACTCGTGGCAGTGGTACGCGGATTTGCCGCGGCAACTGTATGAGTACCCCACGGGGCCGACGTTCCAGCCGCGCCCCGGCGAGCGCCCGCAGACGTACTTGTGGGATGGCAACCGGCCCATCATCGGCGGCGAGGAGTTCTTCTACGCCAACCGCCCGTTCAACGTTTCCTGGTTCGGCGGGCCGGACGTGTACCGAAGCGCGCGAGAATCGCACCTAGCCGCCGGGCGATACGCCCGCATGGCTATCGAGGGCGCCCGCTGGCAGAACGCCGCCGGCATGTGCCCGTGGACAGACGTGCTGCCGGGCGGGTCCCAGAAGGCGCTCGCCCGCCGCGCGGTCTTCGTGCGCGAGTACAACCAGTGCTTTGCGCCGGGCGCCGCGCTGGTCCGCACTATCAAGGTCTTCAACGACACCCGCCGCGCGGAGGCGCTGACGCTGCGATGGCGCCTCGTCCTGGGCGGTCAGCCTGCTGCGCAGGGAGAGAAGACGTATCAACTCGCCGCGGGTATGAACCAGGAGGACAAGATTACCGCCGCGCTGCCCCGGGCGACCGCGCGCCTGGACGGGGAACTTGTGCTGGAACTCTTCTCGGGCGGGAACCGTGTTTTCGAGGACGCCCGGCCCGTGAGCGTACTGCCGCTTGCCGCCGGGCCGCCCGCCGTGGCGGCCGGGCAACTGGCCGTCTTCGACCCGCAAGGCGGCGTGGCCAAGTGGCTGGCCGCGCGCAAGGTTCCCTTTACGCTCGTGAGCGGGCCGGATGCGCTGCCCCCGGCCGCGCCGGTTATCCTGGTCGGTCCGAAGGCGCTGGCGGCTGAGAACCTGGAGGCGTGGGCGGCGGCGCTGCGTGACGCAGTCCTGGCGGGCAAGACCGCCATTGTTCTGGAGCAGGATAACCCTCTTCAGCAGAGCGACCTGCCCGCGGCGGGCATCGCCGTCGCGATGGAGAAGAAGCAGAAGGTTACCTGGGGCGAGTTCGCCAGGCAGGGCGGCCGCTTCGGCTCCATCTGCCATCCCGTGGCGCTGGTGCACCCGGTGTTCCGCGGCCTGCGGCCGAGCGATTTTCTCACGTGGGCGGGCGGCGAGACGAACTACCGCCTGAGTTACGAGGCGCCGGCTGGCGGCGCACTGGCGCTCGTGCAGGCCGGGCCGGAACTCACCCTTGCCCCCATGATGGAACTGCCCGTGGGCGCGGGGTCGTACCTCCTCAGCCAGGTGCTGGTGGGCGGGAAACTGGTCTCCGAGCCCGTGGCCGGGGTGCTTCTGGATAACATCCTCTCGTGGGCCGCCGAGCGGGCCGGGCGCAGGCCGAACCCCGCCATCGTGTACGCCGGCGGCGATGCGGCGTGGCAGGCGTGGCTTGAGGGCCTGGGCCTGGACTGCCGCGCGGTTCCGACCGCCGCCGAGGCGCTCGCCGGCGGCGCGCACGTGGCCGTCATCCGCGCCGATGCTGCGGCCGCTGCGTACCTGCGCGACAATGCCGCGGCCGTGCGCGGCTTCTGCGAGAAAGGCGGCTGGGTGATGCTCTGCGGCCTGACGCCGGAGTGGCTGGAGGCGCTTGACGCCCTGACGGGCCTTGCGCACCGCGTCCGGCCGTTCCGCGTGGAGGGCGTGCGCCTGCTTGAGGCCCGCGACCCGGCCGTCATGGGCGTAACCGACCGCGACCTGAATCAGCGCGGCTACGAGATGATCGCCCCGTGGATGAACCTGTACCGCGCGTCGGACCAGGTGTTCACGCAGGTGGTCGATGCCGCGCCGAACATCGCATCGTTCGCGAAGGGCGGGGGCAAGATGGCCGACGGCCTGTTCAACAGCGATTTCTGGTGGTATGTACAATATTTGCCGCCCGACGGCAGCGCCGAGTTCGAGTTCGACCGGCTGGAGACGCTGTCGGCGGTGCATCTGTGGACGAGCGCCGCCTACTACCGCCCGAAGGACGTGGCGGTCATCCTCGACGGCGACGAGGCCGGGGCTGTGCGCAAAACGCTTGATGCGGGCGACGACCGGCAGGAGATGACGATTGTGCCGCCGCGGGCCGTCAGGCGCGTGAGCATCAGGATCCTGAGCGTGCAGGGCGAGTCGAGGAAGGACCTGGCGACCATCGACGAGGTGGCCCTCATCCGTCAACTGCCGGCCGCCGCGGAGGGCAGGGTCGTCGCCCTCACGTCGCCCGCGGGACTCGTCAGGTACCCGGTCGGGCAGGGCGGCATCCTGCTGAATCAACTCCAGTGGCGCGAATCGCCGCCGCCGACGCTGCCTCGCGGCGTGGACGCCCGCCGGGCGGCCGACATCGCCGCCGATAACACGCGAAAGAAACAGGCCATCATGGTCAGCCTGCTGCGGAATCTGGGGGCGGCCTTCAGGCCGATGATAGCCGCGGCGCCGCCGGCTGCGCAGACGTCGCCCGGCAAGGCGGGGCCGCCGAAGAAGCCGCCGGCGGCGCCGAAGAAAAAATAACACGGGCGCTGCGCACTCAGCCGCCACGATTGCGCCGGGCTTGTCCTGAGAAAGTGAGAACGATGCCGAAAACGACTCGGCCTTGCGTCTGGCTGGCCGCGCTCGCCTTGATGCTCGCGGCCGTTGCGGCGGCCCTTCTGTGGGCGCCCGCCGCCGCCCCCGCCGCCGACCAGCCGCAGTGGGGCCGGCGCTTCACACGCAACATGGTCTCCGAGGAGAAGGGCCTGCCGGAGTCGTTCGACCCGGCCACCGGCCGCAACATAAAGTGGAAGGTGCGCCTGGGTACGGAGACGCACTCCTCGCCCATCGTGGCGGGCGGGCGCGCGTTCATCGGCACGAACAACAACGTGCCGCGCGACCCGCGGCACCAGGGCGACAGGGGCGTCCTTATGTGCCTCGACGAGAAGGATGGGCGCCTGGTGTGGCAACTGGTTGTGCCTAAACTTGGGGGCGACCCGTACCTGGACTGGCCCGGGGCCGGCATCTGCTCTCCGCCAACCGTGGAGGGCGACCGCGTTTACTGCGTCAGCAACCGAGGCGAGGTCATGTGCCTGGACATCCGCGGCATGGCCGACGGCAACGGCGGGCCGTACAAGGACGAAGGCGCGCACATGGCGCCTCGCGGCTCGCGGCCCATGGAACCGGGGCCGCTGGACGCCGACATCCTGTGGCTGTACGACCTGGTTTCGGGCGTGGGCATCCGCCAGCACGATTCGGCCCACTCGTCGGTCCTGCTGCACGGGCAATTCCTATACGTCAATACGTCGAACGGACTCAACAGCAAGCACCAGGGCGTGGAGCGCCCCGAGGCGCCCAGCCTGGTGGTGCTCGACAAGGCCACCGGCCGCCTCGTGGCGCATGACGACGAGCGCATCGGGCCGCGCATCTTCCACTCCACGTGGTCCTCCCCGGCGCTGGGCGAGATCGGGGGGCGCCCGGTCGTGTTTTTCGGCGGCGGCGACGGCGTCTGCTACGGCTTCGAGGCGCTGGGGGCCGTGCCGCCCGAGGGGCAGGTGGCCAGGCTCAAGCGCGTCTGGCGGTTCGATGGCGACCCGTCGGCCCCGAAGGAGGACGTGCACCGCTTCATCACCAACCGGCGCGAGAGCCCCAGCAACATAAAGAGCATGCTCGTTTTCCACGAGGGCCGCATCTACGTGACCCTCGGCGGCGACATCTGGTGGGGCAAGAACGAGGCGTGGCTGAAGTGCGCCGACGCAGCAAGGCCGGGCGACGTTACGGCGTCAGGCCAGCGGTGGTCGTATCCGGTCAACCGCCACTGCGTATCCACGCCCTCGGTGCACGAGGGGCTGGCATTTGTCGCCGACTGCGGCCGCACGGTGCACTGCGTGGATGCCGACACGGGATCGCCCTGCTGGACGCACGATACGGGCGGCGAGATGTGGGGCTCGACCCTCGTGGCCGACGGCAAGGTGTACGTGGGCACGCGCAAGGGCGAACTCTGTGTCTTTGCGGCCGCGAAGGAGAAACGCGTCCTGGCCACCGTTCCGCTCGGCAGCCCGATGAACGCGACGCCGACGGCCGCCAACGGCGTCCTCTACATCGCCACGATGCAGCACCTGTACGCCGTGCAGCAGGGCGCGGGGGCGGCCGGGCCGGAGGAGAAACCATGAAGCGCAACCTGGCGTGCGTGGTGGCCGTTATCGCTGGCGCGGCATTGGCCGCCGCAGCGCCAGCCGGCGGGCCCGGCGGCGACTTGCGTGCGGCTGAATCGGCCGCCGGCGCCGGCCCGCCGCCGCCCGCACGGAGCCGCCTCGGCATCAACCTGGCGGGCCCGGCCGACTGGAACACCGAGTACCCGTTTGTTGACGTCTTCCGCCTCTCGCGCAAGTGGATCAGCCAGAGGAAGGGCCAGCCCTGGGGCAAGGGCCCGGAACTCATCTGCGACGCGCGCGGCTGGGTGAAGAAACTCGACGCCGATTGCTGGGCCGAGACGCCCCTGTGCACGGGCGGCCACGCGCCCAGCGGCCAGTACGTGTGTCTGTACGAGGGCGACGGCGCAATCGAGTTCAAGGGCAGGGGGCCTGCGCGCGTGGTCTCGCAGGAGGCCGGCCGCATGGTCGTCGAAATCGACGGTGCGCAGGGCTTCTTTCTTCTGCTGCGCAGGACAAACCCCGACAACTACGTGCGCAACATCCGCGTCATCATGCCCGGCTTTGAGAAGACGTACGCGAAGGATCCCTTTCACCCGGATTTCCTGGGGCGGTGGCGCGGTTTCAACACGCTGCGCTTCATGGACTGGATGGAGACGAACGGCTCGCAGGTGAGCCGGTGGGAAGACCGCCCCGTGCCCGAGGACGCCACGTTCTGCGCCAGGGGCGTTCCGGTGGAGGTCATGGTGGACCTTGCCAACCGGCTGAAGGCGAACCCGTGGTTCTGCATGCCGCACCTGGCCACCGACGACTATGTCCGGAACTTCGCGCGGGTCGTGAAGGAGCGGCTGGACCCCTCGCTCAGGGCGCACGTGGAGTACTCCAACGAGGTCTGGAACTCGATGTTCGCGCAGACGAAGTACGCCGGCGAGGAGGGCGTGAAACTGGGGTTCGCCGAGAAGCCCTGGGAGGCCGGCTGGCGGTACAGTGCATATCGCTCTGTGCAGATGTTTAAGATATGGGAGGAGGTCTTCGGCGGGAGGAACCGGCTGGTGCGGGTCATCGCGTCGCAGTGCGCCGCGAACGTGTCGGAAGAGAAACTCAGGTTCCAGGACGCCGCGAAGCAGTGCGACGCGCTGGCAATCGCGCCGTACATCTCGTTCATCATCTCGACCAAGGCCGGCAAGGACAAGCCCGACGCCGGCGCGGTGGCCGGGTGGACGCTCGACCAACTCCTCGACCACGTGGAGAAGAACTGCCTGCCGCGCTCCATCCGCAACATGGAGGAGCAGAAGAAGATCGCCGACAGGTACGGCCTGCGGCTGATGGCGTACGAGGCGGGCCAGCACCTGGTGGGTGCGGGCGGCGGCGAGAACGAGGGCGCCATGACGAAACTGTTCCAGGCGGCCAACCGCCACCCGCGCATGGGCGAGTTCTACACGCGGTACCTCGACGGCTGGAAGGCCGCGGGTGGGGACCTTATGTGCATCTTTTCATCCGTCGGACGCTGGAGCAAGTGGGGCAGTTGGGGCCTCCTCGAATACGCCGACGAGACCGAGAAGGACCAGCCCAAGTTCAGGGCCGTCATGGAGTGGAACCGGCGGAACCCGCGGTAGCCGTTATTCGCTATCCGCCCTGGCCCGCCGCGGCGGCGCCGAGCCGCCGCACGAGCGCGGCGCACTCGGCCGGCTGGTCGCTGTAGCGGTCGTATATGCCGACGATTATGCCGTCAGCGGGCTTTATGCCTTCGAGCGTCTGGCGGAAGGCCTGCTCCACCCACTCCTTGCGTTCCGAGAGCCGCCCGGCCGCGAGGATCTTGAACGCAAGGCACGGGCGCTTCGTGGCCTGCATGGCCTTGAACATGCGCGGCGGGTCGTTCGGCAGGTACACCTCGCCCACCGGGATGGGGGCCTGGCCGAGGAGGGCCTTGAGGGCCTCGGCGCTGCGGTGCCGCTCGTACACGCAGGTCATGTAGTAATCAACATCCCACCCCTTCGATTCGACGGCGTCCACCACGTCGGGCATGTGGGTCGAGACGCCCGCCAGGAGGCCGGCGTCGCGCACGCGCTTCAGGTAGTCCTGCGCCTGGTCGAGGCGGCCGCCCTTGAACATCTGGTCGGTCGTCTCGCCGTGGTGGGCGACGGCGATGCAGCCGGCGCCGGCCAGCGTCTCGACGGCGGCGGCGTCGCCGGAGTGGATGGCGATGAAGTGCATCTTGCCGCCCTCGGCCGCGAATCGCTTGTAGAGGTCCGCGCCGGCGGCCCCCGACTGCCAGCAGTTGATGCCCGCGTCCTGGCAGCGGCGCAGGGTCTTAAGGACCTGCTCCGGCGTGTAGTAGGCCCGCATCTCATGGTTGACAAAGACCGAGAGGTGCGACCCCGCGCCAAACGGATTCGACCCCACGATGAGCCGCGAGATGGAATGCTTGCCGAGGCGAATCTGCGGCAGTTTCGGCTCGCCGGCCGGCGCTGCTGCGCCGACCGGGGTGGAGGCCGCCGCGGCCTGCGCCGCCACAAGCGCCGCCTGCACCGCCACCATTTTCTTCAGGAACTCGCGGCGGTCGCCGGACAAGACGCACGCCGGCCGGCCGGCCGGCGCCGCTCCGCTGAAATCGCCAGGATCGCTCGGAACCATGGTCTCTCCCTCTGCGGCTGCTGCTGCGGGCGCCGTCCCTTACGCCGGCGCTGCCGCGCGGAGGAATATACAATGGCGCCTTCTCCTCCGCAAGCGCGGGGCGAAGCAACCGTTGACGCGGCACGGTCGGCCGCAGTATTGTACGCGCCGCGATGCACGGTTGGACTGTTGCCGCGCGCCAAGAAGGGGAACCTTATGAACCGCCGCGGATTTCTGAAGGCCTCGGCCCTGGCCGCCGGGGCGCTCGTGCTGCCGCGCATGGTGCGCGGCGAGGCGCGCGCCGCCGCTCGGCCGAACATCGTGTATGTCCTGGCCGACGACCTCGGCTACGGCGATGTGAGTTGTCTTAACCCGGAGTCGAAGATTTCAACGCCGAACATGGACCGCCTGGCCCGCGCGGGCGTCATCTTCAGCGACGCACACAGCGGCTCGGCCGTCTGCACCCCCACCCGGTACGGCATCCTGACGGGCCGGTACTCGTGGCGCACGCGACTGAAGTCGGGCGTCCTGGGGGGTTACAGCGAGCCGCTCCTTGAGCCGGGGCGGATGACCGCGGCGTCTTTCCTGCGGGAGCGCGGCTACGCCACGGCCTGCGTGGGCAAGTGGCACCTGGGCCTGGGCTGGCAGCGGAAGGACGGCGCGGCGGCGGCGAAGGCGGCGAAGGCGGCCGGGGAGGGGAACGTCGATTTCGCCAGGACCGTGGCCGCCGGCCCGAACACCTCCGGCTTCGACTACTCGTTCATCATCCCCGCCTCGCTAGATATGGACCCGTATGTATACCTGGAGAACGGCAAGGCGACGGAACTGCCGACGGGGCGGGTCCCGTCGTCGGACCGGCCCGCGTACTGGCGCGGCGGCCTCTGCGCCCCCGGCTTCAAGCATGGAACGGTCCTCCTGGAACTGACGAAGAAGGCCGAGGCGTACCTGGACGAGCGCGCCAAGGAGAAGGGCAGGCCGTTTTTCCTGTACTTCGCGCTTACCGCGCCGCACACGCCGCACGTGCCCAGGGAGGAGTTCCGCGGCAGGAGCAAGGCGGGCAACTACGGCGATTTCGTCGTGGAGACCGACTGGACTGTCGGCCGCGTCCTCGAGGCCCTCCGTCGCAGCGGCCTGGAGGAGAACACGCTCGTCATCATGACGAGCGATAACGGCTGCCACAGCCAGCCCATCAGGCTTCAGGAGGATTACGGTCACTTAGGAAACTACATCTATCGCGGGCAGAAGTCCGATGCGTGGGACGGCGGGCACCGCATCCCGTTCATCGCGCGCTGGCCGGGGCGCATCCGCCCGGGCACTGCGTGCGGCCAGACGATCTGCCTGACGGACCTCCTGGCCACGTGCGCGGCCATCGTAGGCGAGCGGCTGCCCGACGACGCGGGTGAAGACAGTTATAGCATCCTGCCGGCGTTGGAGGGCGCGGCCGCGCAGCCCATCCGCGAGGCAACCGTGCATCACTCCATGAGCGGCCAGTTCGCCATCCGCCAGGGGCCCTGGAAACTCGTCCTCTGCAAGGGATCCGGCGGGTGGAGTTTGCCGGAGAACAAGGTTCCCGCCGGCGCGCCGCCCATGCAACTCTACAACATGCAGGACGACCCGCGCGAGCAGAAGAACCTCTTCGCCGAGAAGCCGGATGTCGTCGAACGCCTGAAGGGCCTCCTGGAGAAGTACCAGCGCGAGGGCCGGAGTGTGCCGGTGCGAGGCTGAAGCAGCGGCCGTTACTTCCGGTGGAACTCGGCGTAACTCATCAGGCGCACGCCGCGCGACTGGATGGCGCGCTTCACCCGCTCGCTTGTGAATGCCCGCGTGACGCCCGCGCGGTCGCGGGCGACCGTCTCGTAGCCCTTGTGGCCGAGGGCCTGCATCTCGGGCACGTCGAGGCCGGGATGGTCCACCAGAATCCACGTGCCGGGAGCCAGGTTCTCAATCGTGCGGAGCAACGTTTCTTCTTTCTCTTCCGGCGACGTCTTGGCGCCGCCGAGGCCGGGGGCGCGCTTTGCCCCGGGGGCCTCCAGCGGCAGGCCGAACTCTCTCGCGAGCCGCTCGGCGATGGCCCGCAGCGCGGGCGACGCCCCGGCCGCGCCCATGTGATCCGTCAGGTGCGACACCTGTGGAATGTCGGCCTTTGCCCGCGAGATTTGGGCGCGGAGTTCCTGCTCCACTTCCTCCGGCTTCGGACCCGCCTGGAGGAAGCCGGTGCCTGGCGGGAAGTCCGGCCGCTGGCCCGTCATGGGGAAGAAATATCCGTATGCGTCCATAAGGCTGGGCGCCCGCGTCAGGGGCCCCCAGCGGCAGTTCTCCCACTCGCTCGTCAGCGTCAGGTGGACGCCCGCGTCTAGGCCCGGGTTCTCCTTGAGCATCCGCACGGCCTCGCGGTACCACGGGCAGGGCACCATTACTTCGGCGGTGCGCACGACGCCGTCGCGGAAGCAGCGGATGCAGGCCTCGTTGACGGCGTGTGCGGCGCCCATGTCGTCGCCGCGGACGATGAGGCGGATATCCGATTCGGCGGCGCCGCCGGCCGGCGCCCCGGCCCGCGCCGCGGCCGCCCATCCGGCAACCAGCACGCCGCCTATGCCGCATAGCATCATCAACTCGTGGCCGCTCATGGCCGTGCCCTTTCCCAGTTTGTTCGGGTGAAGGGATTCTACCGCGGCGGCCGGGCGCCGCAAGGGGCCGCCCGTGGTGCAGGTGGCACCGATGGTTCTCATCGCCGTGGGCCTCGTGATCCGCCGCGCCGATGCCCGTGCGGGCTGAGTAGTGCACACGAAGCGCGCGGCGGGTCGGGGGACCCGCCGTGCATGCGCGGGGGGCCGCCGCCCGGCGCCGCAAGGGGCGGCAGATTGTTTGCACCTGCCCAGCCGCGCGTCATAATCCCTGTCGCGAGGCGCTTGCAGCAAGAGGGAGACACGCGTGAAGGTTCTCTACGTCGGCGGCACGGGCGAAATCTCGACGGCCTGCGTGTGGCGGAGCACCGAAGTCGGCCACGAGGTCCATGTCTTCAACCGCGGGCGCGCCGGCGAGCCGCTGCCGCCGGAGGTCCGCCGCATCACGGGCGACCTGGACGACGCGGCCGCCTACGCGGCCCTGGGTGAGGGGTGCTACGACGTCGTCTGCCAGTTCGTGGCGTACGACCTGGCGCGCGTCGAGCGCGACGCCCGGGTTTTCGGCGGGCGCTGCGGACAATATATCTTTATATCCACCGCCTCCGCCTACCGGAAGCCGCCGCGGCAGTACGTCATCACCGAGGCCGTGCCCCTGGGCAACCCCTTCTGGCTTTACAGCCAGGCAAAGGCCGACATGGAAGCGTACCTTGTGAGGCAGCACGCCTCGGGGCGGCTGCCCGTGACCATCGTGCGGCCCAGCCATACGCACCGGACGCGGTTTCCGGGCGGCATCGCCGGCGGCGACGACTGGGCGTGGCGGATGCTCAGCGGCCGGCCCGTCATCCTCCACGGCGACGGCACGAGTTTGTGGACGCTCACGTATTCCACCGACTTCGCGGTGCCGTTCGTCAATCTCTTCGGCAAGCCGGCCGCCCGCGGCGAGGCGTTCCACATTACGCGCCACCTGGAGGCGCACATGTGGAACGACATTATGGCCGCGATGGGCCGGGCCCTGGGCGCTCAGCCGCGCATCGTCCACGTGCCCACCGAGACGCTCGTGCAATACAACTCCGCCTGGGCCGGGCCGCTCCTGGGCGACAAGGCGTGGCCGGTCATCTTCGACAACTCGAAGGTCATGTCGGTGGCCGGGCGGTTCGAGTGCGAGGTGAGCATGGAGGATGGCCTCCGGCGCGCGGCGGAGCAATACTTCAAGCACCGCGCGGCCGCGTACAAGCCCGACGCGGCCAGGCACGCCCTGCTGGACCGCATCGCGGCCGAGCAGGAAGCCTTAGGTAGAAATGGCGGCCCCACGGATGGTAACGTTGTGATTCATCGGCTGTAATTCATCGGCTTGACAGCGTGCACCACAGGCGCGAAGATGGGCGCCCGCCGAACGGTGCCCACGGTCGGGCGCGGAAGGGCAAGGCCTCCGCGTGGACCGACGGCAGCACTGACCGCGCGGCAAGTGCGGCAAGGAGGGCCGACGATGCCACGACGCGTTACCAGGCGCGACTTTATCAAGGCGGGAGCGGCCGGCCTGTGCGCGATTGCGCTCGGCGACCAGCGGGCGGCGGCAGAGGCCCGCAATCGGCCGAACGTCCTGCTCATCACCACCGACCAGCAACGGGCGGACGTGATGAGCGCCGTGGGCAGCAGGTGGCTCAAGACCCCCCACATGGATTCGATCGCGGCCCAGGGGGTCTGCTTCATGAACTCGTATTGTCCGTATCCGCTGTGCAGCCCGTCGCGGGCCAGCCTGCACACGAGCCGCATGCCGCACGAGATCGGCGTCGACCACAACAACCTGCCGATCGACCCGGCCGTTCCGATATCGGGCCAGGTGTTCCGCGCCGCCGGGTACGACACGGGCTACTGCGGCAAGTGGCACCTGCCTGCCGTGTATCCGAGCGACGGCATCGCCGGGTTCGAGGTGCTGAACAAGACCTCGCGGAGCAGGAAACTTGCCCGCGACGTTGACGAGGAGACGATGAAGGCGGCCGTCGATTTTCTCCAGCGCAAGCGCGACAAGCCCTTTCTGCTCGTCGTTTCGTTCATCAACCCGCACGACGTCTGCCTGCTGGCGGGCGAAGACAGCCCCCTGCTGGCGGAGGTCTGGAAGAAGTACGGGCCGGCCGAGGGGGCGGAGTTGCCCCCGCTGCCGCCCAACTTTGCCCCTCCCGCGGGCGAGCCCGATGCGATGCTGCGGCGGCCCGGGCACGAACGGTGGGATGAAAACCATTGGCGCAGATATCGTTATGCGTATTTCCGCATGGTCGAGGACGTGGACCGCCAGGTCGGCGGCGTGCTCGATGCCCTCCGCCGGGCCGGCCAGGAGGAGAAGACAGTCATAGTCTTCACCAGCGACCACGGCGAGGGGCTGGCCTCGCACCAGTGGACCGGCAAGATGATGTTCTACGAGGAGGAGGCGGCTGTGCCCCTCCTTGTCGCCCGCAAAGGCGGCACGCCCGCCGGGAGGATCGACCGCACGCACCTTGGGTCGGCGCTGGATGTGCTGCCGACGATCTGCGATTACGCCGGCGTCGAGCCGCCGGCGGTAATGCGCGGCCGGAGCCTGCGCCCCATCATCGAGAAACCCGACGCGCCCGGCCACGAGTTCGTCGTCTCCGAGATGGTCCGCGGCGGCGCGGGCCGCTGCTTCATGGTACGCACATCGAAATATAAGTACATCACCTTTCCCGGCGCCGAGCGCGCCGAGATGCTGTTCGACCTTGAGTCCGACCCCGGCGAGATGATAAACGCGGCCGGCGCCGCCGCCCTGGCGGGCCAACTGGAGCGCCACCGCCAACTCCTCGCCAAGTGGAACCAGACGACCGACGAGGCCGGGCATCCGGTCAGGCCGAACCCGGAGGCCCCGAGACGGAAAGCGAAAGTGTAGCGCGGCCGGACGAAGGCTGCTTTCTGTTCCTGTACAGCCCCGCCGGGGGCTACGCGGCGCGCGAGGGGGGCCCGGCTGACGTTTCGCTCCTGCCCGTGGAAACCGGAAAGAAGGCCGAGGGCAACTGACATGCGGATATCTCGGCTGCACGAAGTCCCGGAGGCAGCGGGCCGGGGATTCATGCGCTACTGCGTTCTTTCCGGCTGGGGCGAAGGGCAATGCGTCGGGCGCGCCGAAAACCGGCGAATCGCCCGGCGACCGGTCAGGTTTAACCAAGTGCGGCGCCGTGGGGCGATGGACCTCATCGACACACCCCGCTACCCGCCGGTCATCGGACCAGGAGAAGGAGCCACGTTATGAGCGGCGAGAATCGCCGGAGGAGTTCCCGACGGGATCTGCTGAAGCAAGGCGCCCTGGCGGCCGTGTCGGCCGCCACCTTCACCATCGTGCCGCGGCACGTGCTGGGGGGGCAGGCCGAGCCGCCGCCCAGCGAGACGATAGGCGGGGCGCTTATAGGCTGCGGAGGGCGCGGGCCGGGCACGTTCCAGGGGCTGGGCGCCGGCGTCAGGAGACTCGCCCAGTGCGATGTGAAGTTCAAGGACAAGTACGACAACCAGACGTACTACACCGACTTCCGGCGGGTGCTGGAGCGCAAGGACATCGACGTTGTGGCCATCGCCACGCCGCCGCACTGGCATGCTCTCATCTCCATAGCAGCGATGGAGGCCGGCAAGGATGTCCTGTGCG
>VGYT01000009.1 GCA_016872895.1 Planctomycetota bacterium | reverse complement strand
AGCCGGTGTCCTCGAGGATTTCCGGCGGCTCGGCGGCGGACCCTTCCGGCGTTTCGACCGGCTTCTGCCAGAGCATCCTGCCCGTGGCGGCGTCGAAGCAGTAAACCTCGCGATTCTTCTCGGTGGCGCCCGTGACGAATACGCGGTCGCCCCAGACGACGGGCGAGTTCTCGCCCGGCAGCGGCACGGGCGCCTTCCACAGGATGCCCTCGCCGGTCGGGCCGTTCCAGGCGTCGGGCACGTCGGTGTAAGCCGAGATGCCGAGGCCGCCGGGGCCGCGGAAACGGGGCCACTGCTTCGCGATTTCCTCCGGCGTCGGGAAGTCGCCCGCCGCCGCGGGGGGCGCGCCGCCGCCCGCCTGGGCCGGCTCGCCCGGCGCCGGCTTGGCCGCGCCCGCAGGCTCGCCTGTCCAGAGCACTCCCGCGAGGATGCCCGCGCCTCCGATGGCCAGCGCGAGCGACGCCACGGCCACGCGCGCCAGCCGCCGCGACCGGGCCGCCCGCTCCGCCGCCTCCGGGTCCGGCCGCGGCATCGGCAGCCGCCTGCGGCAGGAGGCCGCTTGCGCCAGGGCGATGACGAAGACGGCCGCGCCGCCCAGCAGGAGGTACCCGCCGGTGCGCGTGAAGCCCTCGCGGGCGAAGTAGTCCTCGCGCAACCGCAGGTCGCGGCGGCGGATGGTTTCCTTCAAATGCGCGGCCGATGCGGCGTCGGGCGCCTTCAGCATGGCAGCGCGCAGGGCCGCCAGTTCCTCCGACTCGTGGAACTCCAGCGTCCGCGTCCGCACGTGCGCGGCCGCCAGGAACCCGCAGACGAAGAGCGTGAACAGCCCCGCCACCGCGGCGCTCGCCGCCGCCGCATGGAACCGCGCCCGGGCCCGGGCGTCGCCGGAACTTGTGGTTGCAGCCGATGCGCTCATGATGCGTTCGTCCCGCCGGAGGCCTTTTTCCACCGCTCTCGCTCGATGGGGCAGTACGCGAAGCACCGGCCGCAGGAGACGCACGCTGCGCGGTCGGGCTCATAATCGGTCCGCGTCCGCCGCACCGAGAGTTGAATGAGTTTCGCGCCGAGCACCAGGCCCACCCACGCGCCGAAGAGCGGGCTCGCCCGCGCAAAGCTGGCCTCGACGGCGGCGGCCTCGGCGTACAGTTCCGCCGGCGGCCGGTGCGTGGCGTAGAAGGCGTCGCTCAGGTCCACCGTGCCCTCGACCTGGCCGGTTTCTTCCAGGCGGACGCGGTCGGCCTGGCGCACGGTGTGATGCATGCGCGACATCGGGCCGACCAGCCGCCAGCCGAGGCCCGCCCCGGCCGCCAGCAGCGCCGCCGCAATGACCAGGAGCACGGCCAGCCGCCGCCGCTCGATTAGCCGCTCGCCTCGCGGCCAGTCGCCGGTCGGTCGGCGGATGGCGCCGAAGGGGCAGGCGTCCTCGCACAGGCGGCACTTGATGCACTCCTCGGGCGTGATGGTCACGCGCCACCGCGACACGCGCCCGAGCAATCTCAGGATGGCCCCGTACGGGCACAGCCAGCGGCAGTACGGCCGCCCGATGAACAGGCCCGCCGCCAGGAACGCCGCGCCCAGGACGAGCATGCCCGTGCTGCCGCCCAGGGCGTTCATCGTGCTTGCGGGCCGCCCCAGCGGCGCCAGGCGGAAGATGGAGACGAACGGGTCGTACTCGCAGATGACGAAGGCGCTGCCCGTGGCCGCAAACAGCACAGCCGCACCAAGATATATATATGCCAGAAGTCCAAGCGAGTGCTCCAGCCACGCGGGCACCCTCAGCGGCCGCACGACCACCAGTTCCTGGAGCGCCCCCAGGGGGCATACGCCGGCGCAGAACGTCCGCCCGAAAAAGAGCGTCGCCGCCAGCGGCAGGATGAAAAAGAGCGCCACGGCCGCCGGCACGGCGTATCCGCCGCCCCCGAGCGCAAGCGCCACGTTCTGCGTCGCCCCCACGGCGCACGCGCATCCGCCCCGCCAGAAGCCGAAGTACGCCAGCGACATGACGGCCAGCCACCACAGCCCGCGGCGCGAGCGCGCCCGGATGGCCAGGTACGACGCCGCCGCCAGCGCCGCCGCAAGGGCCGACACGTCGAGCCAGTCGTACAGGTCGGCGCGCGGCGCCGGCACTTCGGTGGCCGGGCGCACGTAGCCGCTCTTGAACTGCGGCAGCGCAAAGCGCTCCACCGCCGGCGCAGCGCCTGCGAGGAGCGCCGCCAGGATGGCGAGGACAGCCGCAGCCGTTGCGTGCCGGTTCAAGCCTTCTGGTCCTCGCCTTTCAGGAGGTACGGATGGTCCGCGGGCACGCGGCGGTAGGCGCCCGCCGGGCACGCCGCCGCTATGCTGCACTCATTGCAATTCAAGCATCGGTTGTGCCGCACCTGGAGGAAGAGCGACCCGTTGCCGAACGCGCCGCAGCCCTTGACGCACTTGCCGCAGCCGATGCACAGGGCCTCGTCGATGGTGTACTCGAAGTGCGGCCCCTCGGTCCAGCGGCGGAGGATGGCCCCCGTCGGGCAGAGTTGGCTCTCCGCCCCCGGCGTCTCGAACTCATCGTCCGGCTCGAACCCCGGCGGAAAGTAGCCGAAGCACAGGTCGCAGTACCCGCACAGCGCGAAGGCGTGGACCACCCTGACCGCCGACGGGTCCAGCACGCAGTTCACCGCGCAGTTGCCGCACTGTATGCACTTCTCGGGGTCCAGTTGCCAGACGGTCCCGCTGCGGGCGGTGCGCGCGGCCAGGACGGCGGCCGTGCCGGCCACGCCTGCCAGGCCCGCGCCCAGGGCGCCGCGGCGCAGCATTTCGCGGCGGCTCAGTTGCTTCTTCGGTTCGCTCATGTGAGGCGCCTTTCCGGCGCGCGGCCGTCGGGGGGCGCCCCGCGGCGGAAGAGTTCGGCCTGCGGCGAGCGGCAATCCGGCAGCGTGCGGCAGCCGCGGCAGAGGCCCTGGTTCGTGCACGATTCCCGCGGGTCGAGCGGGCCCGCGGTACGCTGCGTCAGCAGCCGCGCACACAGAAGCGCCACCCCGCCCACCAGCGGCCAGCGCACTGCGGCCTCCAGCAGCGCCCGCCGCCTGGGGGTTGTTTCACAACCGGGTGTGGCACGGCCGGCTTGCCCGGCCGTGCGCGGTTCACCGCGGCTCTCCACACGGCCGGACAAGCCGGCCGTGCCACATGGCGCACGATGGGGCAGCGCATTGTGCAACAGGTTCTTGTTGAGATTGCCGGTGCTGTTCATGGCTTCGCCTCCGCCGGGGCCGTCTTCTTTCTTGTGAACAGGCGGACCTGCCGGGCGAGCGGGTCGAGCACCCATATGCGGCCGGCGGAGTCGGCGGCCACGTCGAGGCCGGCGGCCGCCTCGTCGAACGCCGCCGGCGGGGCCACGACGCTCGCCAGCCGGCCCTCCGGCGCATAGACCTTGACGCGCGGCAGGCCCTTCTCGCTGGTGACGATGCGGCCGCCGGGCAGCGCCGACAGGTGCGTCGGGTTGCAGCACCCGCAGAAGCCTTCAATCTTGAACGACGCCGCGCCCCAGGACGACTTGAAGATTCCGTCGTATGTATAAAGTTCCACCCTGCGGCGGCCCGGGTTCGCGACAAGGAGCACGCCTGCCGGCCCGACTGCCACGTCGAAGTACGGGCTGGGGACGATGAATCCGGGGCCGCCGGCGTCCTTCGCAGCCGCGGCCGGCGCCGGCCTGCCGTCGATGCGGCCGAGGAGTTCCCCGGCAGCGCTGTAATGCCACACGGCGCATGCGGCGGCGTCGGAGGCGAAGACGTCGCCGTCCGCTGCGGCCAGGCCCGTGATGAGCGATGGTTGACCTGCGGGCTTCCACGCGGTCTCGCGGCGGCCGTCGGCGGCGAACGCCTCAACGTGGTCCGCAGCCGCAACGTAAACCGTGCCGGCAGGCGCAACGGCCACGCATCGCGGGTCCATCTGCGTCGCCCAGTCGCCGGCCGCACGCCCGTCGGAACCGAAGACGCGGACCGCGCGGTCCCCCGCCACGTACAAGCGGTCCTCCGGCCCCACCGCTATGCCGCGCGGTTCCTTCAGGCCGGTTCCCACGGCCGCGGACTGCTCGTAGTGAATAAGGTCCGGGTCCACCCGACGGAACTCCGACAGGTCGTAGGTGAACTCCGGCCCGAGTTTCCTTGAGGCCATGAAAGTCACTCCCTGCGAACGTCCAGGCAGACCATGCGCTTAAGGTCGCGCACGATGAGCCGCCCGCCCGCGATGGCCAGCGGGGCCCACGTCTCGCGGCCATCCAGCACCTTGGCCTGGGCGAGCGGCTTGAAGCCCCCCGCCGTCGCCTCGGCCGTCGTCAGCACGCCGTCGTCGTTCATGGCAAAAATCAGGCCGTCGGCGATCATCCACGGCCCGAGGCCGAAGCGGTGGCCCGTGCCGCTCGTCCATACGTGCTTGCCGTCGAGGCCCAGGCACACGAGTTGCCCGCCCAGCGACCCCGCCTCCTTCGGCAGCACGCCGTAAACGTGGCCCTCGTAGAACACGGGCGTCTGCTGTTCGCAGCCGAACTGGCGGGACTTTTCCAGGCGCCACACCGTCTCCGTCTCCAGGCGGCCGCCCTCCGCCTCCTTCAGTTGAATCATCAGGCTCCCCGTGCCGTAGCCGCCCGAGAGGAGGATGCGGCCTTCGCCCGCCGGAACGGGCGAGGGGACGTTCGCGAACGTCACCCGCCAGTCCGGGCGCTCCCAGAGAACGTCGCCGGCCTTCCACGCCGGGCCGTCGTCCGCGGCAACGCCCACGGCCCCGCCGCTGGCGCAATACACGTACATACGTCGGCCATTGAACTCCAGCGGCACGACCGACGAGTGCGTCATCTTCCACCCGCGCTCGTTCCTCGTCCTCCACAGCACCCGCCCGCTCTCGCAATCGACAGCCATCATGAGCGCGCCGCGCCCGCCCGGGGCGAGGATGGCCGATCCTGAGTCCACCAGCGGGCACTGACCGGCGTACCATTTCGGCACGGTCGCCCCGTATTCCTTCACCAGGTCGATGCCCCAGCGGAACGCCCCCGTGGCGGCGTCGGCGCACATCACGTGGCACTTCGGGCCCAGCGTCACGACGTACTTGTCGGTGACAGCAGGCACGGTCCGCGAGATGCCGTGGTCGCTGTCGATGGGTATTTCGTACCAGCGTCGCCAGAGTTCGCGGCCGTCGGACAGGCTGAGGCACCGCAGCGCATCGGCCTGGCGGCCCTCGTCGTAATCCAGGATGTACACGCGGCCGCCGCGAACGGCCGGCGCCGCGTAGCCGATGCCCACGGGCACGGACCACAAGACCTTCGGCCCTTGCGGCCCCCAAGCGCGGGCCAGCGGCGTAGGGTCGCGGCTGATGCCGTCGCGCCCGTCGCCGCGGAAGCCCGACCACGAGCCGGGCAGCGCCTCGAAGGGGGCGCCCGTCTCGGCGAAGTCGCCGGGGAACTGCACCTCGTGCGCCGCGGGCGGGCGGCGGGCGGCCTCCTCCAGCCGCTCCCGCAAATCCAGCGTCGGCCGCGCGCGCAGCCACACTGTCAGCAGCCCCACGGCCGCCGCAGCCAGAACAACCGGAATCGCCCGAACCAGGAGCGTCCGCACGCTCAGCCCTCGCCTCCAGACATCGCCGATGCGTCACCATGGGTGGCATGCCCAGGCCGTTGTCTGCCTGGGCATGCTCTGCGGCAGCGCCCGTTCGCATGCCTGCGCATACGGCAGCGGGGGCATGCCACACACCTTGCCGAACGCGCCCCCGCCCTGGAAAGCGGCCTCACCCCTCGCGCGCCCGGTTAATGGTATAGACGCGGCGCAATAAAATCAACCGCGCCCGAAGGCGGCGCCGACAAACGCCGGGTGACGAAGTAACCGCCGCCTTCCGGCGGCGGCTCGAACGGCAGGCCCGCCGGCATATTGAACCGCACAGGCGGCTACTCGTTCCGCAGCGCATCAAGAAGCGGCCCGCGAAGCGCAAGCCGGGCCGCAAGGTACGTCCACGCCAGCCCCGACGCCAGCACCGCCGCCAGCGTCGCGCCCAGAAGGAGGTAGGGCACCTCTGCCCCCGCCGCCCGAACGGCCGGCACCACGGCCCCCCCGGCCGCGCACAGGCCCGCCGCCAGGCCCAGCCCGAGCAGGAGCCAGTGTTCCCACAGTATCAGCCGCCGCAGCAGCCGCACCGGGAAGCCCACCGCCCGCATGACCGCGAGTTCCTCCCGCCGCTCCATCACGTTGCGGAGCACGACGACGCCCAGGCCGATGCTGCCCAGCACCAGCCCCAGCCCGCCCAGGGCCTGGAAGATCGAGACGTACGCATTCTCGACGGCGGTAAAGGCCGCCAGGCGCTCCGCCGCCGGCGTCACGGCCAGCCCCACGTCCGACATCTGCCGCGAGAGAACCTGCGCCGCCTCGTCCGCGCGCCCGCGCGGGGCGTCGACCAGGAACACGCGCCAGCCGCCGGCGGATGGAAACTTCTCGATAAACGCATCCTCCGAAATCACGATGCTCCCCTGGAGGATGGAGTTGGCGACCCCGCCGACAAGGCGCACCTTGAACGGCTGCCCGCGCTCATCCGTGTAATCGAGCGTGTCGCCGGCCTTCTTGCCGAGCGCCCACGTAATAGTCGCCTGGTCGGCGATGGCCGGGACGGCGCCGTCGTCCGGCCGCTGCGCGAGCAGCAGCCACGGGTTCTCGCCCGCGCCCGCGCCGAGCGCTTCGGTAAAGGCAAAGGCCCCGCGCGCAGCCAGTTCCTCGGGCCGGACGGCGGCCAGGCGCGGATTCTGCGGCCGGTTCAGATTCAGGCACGAGGCGTCGTCCCCATCGCGCAGGCGCAGCGGCACGACCTTCATGTCGCGCGCCAGGTCGTCCGGCAGGGCGAACGCACGGCGGCCGGCCGGCGAGTTCAAATCGTAGACGACCGGCACGGACGACTCGGCGTACAGGGCGAAGCCGCCCGTGCCGCTGGCGCGCCGCTCGGGGTCGCGCTCGGCCCCCTGGCGGAAGACGCCCACGGCCGCCACCAGGAACACGCCGCACGCAAGGAGCGCCACGACCGCAAGGCTCCGCCCGCGCCGCGCCGCCACGCTGCGCAGGACCAGTCGCCCCATGTGGAATCGCCCCGCCGGCGCCGGCCGCGCAAGCGGCGTCATCAGCATGCGGCAGAAGGCGAGGCAGCCGACAAGGAATAGCGCCCCTGCGGCAAAGAACGCGCCGGCGGCCGCTTCGCCGCCGCCCTCCGGCGCAAGTTCCAGCACGGCCCCGCCGCCGACCGCCGCGAGGACCGCCAGGGCGGCGCTGGGTGCGAGCCGTGTCCGCCCCTGCGCTGCGGGGCGGAGTTCGGCCTCGGCGCCCGCCGCCAGAAGTTCACGGGCCGGGGCGCGGGCCAGGCGTCGGACGGTCGCGGCGATGGCCGCAAGCCCTGCCGCAAGCCCCCCGGCGATGCCGAGAACGAGCGTCAAAGGTTCGGCGTGGAACCTGAGATCCGCCGCGCCGCCCGCCGCCCACGCCCCCGCCAGCAGGCCCAGCATCGCCCGCGTGTAGAGAATCCCGGCCGCCCCGCCGGCCGCGCCGGCCGCCAGCGCCGGCGCCCCGCCCTCGGCCAGGAACAGCCGGCGCACCTGCCGCGGCGGCAGGCCGAGGGCCAGCAGCGTCCCCGCCTCCTCCGTCCGCTGCTCCACCTGGAGGGCGAACAGGAGGCCCGCCAGGACGAGCGCGGCCGCCACGAGGAAGATGCTGAGGCCCAGGAACAGGCCGCCGAAGTCCGTGGCGCTGCGGACTGCGGCGATGGCCTGCTCCCGCACGGGCCGGAAGTACAGGCCCAGGGACCTCGGGTCGAGCCCCGCCCGCAGGCGCGCCTCAACCGCCTGCGGGTCGCTCGCCTGCGGGAACCGCACGGCCGTGAGGCCGCCGAAGCGGGTTGCCCACATCTTCTGCCCGGCCGCCAGCGCGACGAACGCCTTCGGCGTGCCCCGATAACGATTCCAGTAATCTTCATCTTTTGGTCGAATCTTCTTCAGGTCGATGGCCACGCCCGGCTTCCAGTCGCGGCAGTTCTCGACGTCCGCCAGGCCGGGGAAGTCGGGCATGAGCGTCGGGTCGGCCGCCGCCCCCTCGAGCGGCACGACCGCGCGGATGCGCAATCGCGCGGAGCGGGTCTCCAGCCGCCGCCCGGGGCCGACGGCGTAATACGCCATCTCAAGCCGGTCGCCGGGCCCGGCCGCCAGGTCCTCGGCCAGCCAGGAGTTGATGACGATCTCATCGTCGGCCAGGTCGGGCGGCAGAAGTGCGTCGAGCGTCGAGGGCCGGGGGTCAGGCGATTGCGGATTGCGTATTGCGTATTGCGGATTCAGCCGCCCGAGGGCTGCGACGAGGGAATACGGCGCCGCCCGCTCGCCCACGCGCAGTTCGATGGCGAAGTACGCCAGGATGCCCACGGCCCGCGGGTCGGCCGCCGCGGCGGCTGCTTCCACGGCGGCGTCCAGGAACACGCGGCGCGAACGCAGTTCCACGCCGCCGGGCTCCCCGCGATCCCCGCGCGGCACGAGGGCCAGTTCGGCGTCGCCGAGCGTCCAGGCGCGGGCCAGCGCGTCATCGGCCCGGTCGGGCGTCGTCCAGGTCTCGTCGGGCGAAGACTGGTTCACGCGGCGCAGTTCGCTTCCCACGAGCAGCACGTTCGCCCGGTCCGGGTGCTCCACTTGTTCAGCCAGCCACTCGCGCGGCACAAAGACGTTGTACGGTGCGGCCTGGTTTGCCTGGAGGCTGAACCGTCCGAAATGTTCGTCGCCGACGATGGCCGCGACGGTCAGGTGGAACGCGGGCGGAGGTTCCGCCTCGCCCGAAAGCGGCGCATCGAGCGGGATGGCGCTGGGCTTGCCCACGCGCACGAGGATGGCATCGCCGGCCTTCAGGTCCAGGTGCCGCGCGAGGCGCTCGTTCAGGGCCGCGCTGCGGGGCGCATCGGGCGGGGGCGGCGACGCCGCCGCGGCGAGCCTCCAGAACTCCGGCCCCACGCCCGCCACCTGGACGGAGTTGGCGCGGGCGGCGCCGTCCTGTCGGGCCGCCGTGCCGCCCAGGAGCAGCACGGGCGCCGCGTCCCGCCCGATCGCATCGCAGAGGCGGCCGGCCAGCCCGGCGCCGAAGAAGCGGTCGCCGGCCGCCAGCGCGACCTCCGTCCTTCCCAGCCGCGCGAGGGCCATCCGCCGCAAACTGGCGCGCACCGAGTCGCCCGCGGCCAGCGCGCCGACGAGCACGGCCGTGGCCACGGCGGCCCCCAGCGCCACGCCCAGGTGCGAGCGCCAGTGGAACCGCAGCCCGCGCGCTATCAGTGTCCGAGAGTTCATGGGCGATGTTCACGACGCGGGGCTCAAGTGCCCGTCGCGAAGTTCAAGCACCCGCCCCATCATCGCGGCCAGCGCGGCCGAGTGCGTGACGGCCACCAGCGTGATGCCGTAGCGGCGGTTGAGGTCCACCAGGAGCGCCGCCAGGCCGTCGGCCGAGGCGCGGTCGAGCGACCCGGTCGGCTCATCCGCCAGGAGCAGGGCGGGGCGGTTGATGAGCGACCGGGCCACCGCCACGCGCTGCCGCTCGCCCCCGGAGAGTTGCCCGGGGCGGTAGTCGAGGCGCCGGCCCAGGCCCACGCGCTCAAGCAGCCGCCGCGCGCGGTCCTCAGCAGGTTCCCTCTCTGCGCCATGTGGCACGGACGGCTTGTCCGGCCGTGGTTCTGCCCGTGCTGAGTTGCCCACGGCCGGACAAGCCGGCCGGGCCACGTCCGCTCCGCGGGCGCCGGGCGCCAGCGTGGGCACCAGCACGTTCTCCAGGGCCGTGCACTGCGGCAGCAGGTGGTGCAACTGGAACACGAAGCCGATGCGCCGGTTCCGGACGGCCGCAAGGTCCTCGTCGCCCATCGCGGCCAGGTCGCGGCCTTCCAGGAGGACGCGGCCGCTGGTGGGGCGGTCGAGCGTGCCCATGATATTCAGAAGCGTCGATTTGCCCGAGCCGGACGGGCCGACGACGGCCAGCGACTCGCCCGCGGCGATGGCCAGCGACACGCCCGCCAAAACGGGCGGCGTCGGCCGCCCGTCGGGGCCCACGTAATGCTTTGTCACGGCTTCGAGTTGAATAATCGGCGCATCGGGCATACGCACGCCTCCGCGAAGAGCGCGGCAGGCAAGCCCGCCGCATGAACACAGCGCGGCACGCCCGCCGCGTGAACGTACCGCGGCAGGCAAGCCCGCCGATCATACGGCGCGCTTGGCGCCGGCAACGTGCTCGAAGACGGCCAGCGTCTCGTCGGCCATGCGGTGGATGCTGAAGTAGTCGAGGACCGCCCGGCGTCCGCGCGCCGCCAGGTCGCCGGCCTCGTCGGGCCGGGCGAGCAGGCGGCCGATGGCCGCCGCCAGCGCCGCCGGGTCGTCGGGCTCCACCAGCACCCCGCCGCCGGATGCCTCCACCAGTTCCGGGTACGACCCCACGCGCGAGAGGACCACGGGCACGCCCGCGGCCATCGCCTCCAGGGCGAAAAGCCCGAACGCCTCCGCCTGGCGCGCGGGCGCCGCCACCAGCGACACCGTCTGAAGGAACCGCTGCCGGGCCGCGCGGTCCGGCGCGGGGAGGAACTCGGCGTCGGCGTCGGCGCCGCGCTCGGCCAGCCGCCGCCGCATCCGCGAGACGAACTCGCGGTCCTCCGGCATCTGCATCCCGGCCGCGCGCAGCCGCAGGCCGGGCGCGGCGCCCTCGCTCCTGACCAGGAGAAACGCATCGACCAGCGTGTCCAGCCCCTTGGCCTCGCACAGGCGGGCGGTAAAGCCGATGGCCGGGGGCTGCGGCGGCGCGGCGGCCGGCTCGTAGCCCGCCGCGTCGAGGCCCGCGTGCACGGCCCAGGCGCGCTCGGGCGGCAGGCCCAGCCGCCGGACCATCACCTCGCGGAAGTAGCGGCTCGTGGCGATGAAACCGTCGAGTTCGGCGGCGCGGCGGCGGACCGTGTCCCACGCCTCGGCGCGGTGCGGCTCCGGCAGCGAGTCGAGGAACGCATCTTCGTCCTGAAGCAGCGACACCACGGGCACGCCGAGCGCCTGCTTCAGGCGCCGCGCCATGCCCAGGAGGAGCGCGTTTGAGAGGCACACCAGGTCCGGCCGCTCGTGCTCGGCCAGCCACGCGACGAGCCGTTCGAGTTCCTTCACCTGCCGCCCCTCTTCGCCGCGGAGCATCGAAAGCGTCGGCTCGCCGAGGTCCTGCGGGCGGGTCATCGCCGCGCGGCGGGCAACGCAGGCCAGGAGGCGCGGTGAGTCCAGCAGCCGGTCCAGCCACCTGGGCGTCCGCCGCAGCAGCGGCCACTTCTGCTGAAGGTACACGTTGATGCCGCCGAAGAAGATGGGCGCGCCCCGGCTGGCGTCGGGGCCGTCGGCGGCCATCGGCAGGTACAGCGGCACCATGAGCACGTCGTGGCCGCGGCGGCGGAGTTCCAGCACGAGAGCGTTGTCGCGGAGGCAGTTGTCGCAGTGGAAGCCGCCGCCTGCCCCGGGGGTTATCTGAACTGTCTTCATATCACGGTTCCGGCCCGAAGGCGTACACGGCGCCGTCCTCGCCGCCCACGACCACCCAGCCGCCCGAGACGGCGGGCGAGGCCGTCACGGGCTGGCCGACCTCGTACGACCACGCCTGCCGCCCGTCCGACAGCCGCAGCACGTACAGCCGCCCGTCGCCCGACCCGACGACGACCCGGTTGCCGCAGATGGCCGGGCTGGAATCCACGTTGCCGCGCGTCGCAAAGGTCCACAAGGACCGGCCGCTCCCGCGGTCAATGCAGTGGACCTTGTTGTCGCCGCAGCCGATGACCACCTGCCGGGGCCCCACGGCGGGCGAGGAGTAAAACGGCGACTCGTCGTCGCCGTAGTGCCACAGAATCCGCTGCGTCTCCAGGTCGATGCAGAAGAACCTGCCCTGGTAGTTGGCCACGAAGATGCGGCCGTCGGCCAGCGCGGCCGACCCGGCCACGTACGCGTCGGTCCCGACCGTCGCCACGGGCGACCCGTCGGCCGCCGACAGGATGTGAACCAGCGCGTCGCAGCCGCCGAAGACGATCCGGCCGCCGCCCACGGCGGGCGTGCCGTTAATGTAGTTGCCCGTCTCGTGCGTCCAGACGACCTGGCCGGTCCCCGCATCCAGGCAGTGCAGCAGCATGTCGTAACTGCCCACGAGAATCCACGTGCGGTCGCCCTGGGGGGACCGTGCCCAGTTGGCCCCGCCCGGTATCTGGCCGCCCGTCTCGTACTCCCATCGCAGGGTCCCCGTTGCGGCGTCGAGGGCGTACAGGACTCCGTCGTTGGAGCCCACGTAAACGGCGCCCTCCAGGACGAGCGGGGCTGCCTCGACACCGCCGGCGGTCTTGTAGGCCCACAGTTTCCGCCCGTCGGCCAGGGCGAGCGCGTACACGTGGCAGTCGCTGGAGCCGACGAAGACGCGGGCATCGCGGCCGGAAGCGTCGAGGGGCGCAGGGTCAATCGCGGCAGCCGACTTGATTGCTCCGTCGGCCTGGAACCTCCAGCGCAGCGTCAGTTTCCTGGGTAGCCGCCCCGGCGCCGCGCCCGCCAGGTCCGGCCGGCCGTGGAACATCGGCCACGGGGCGGCCTCAAACGAGGCGCCGTCGGCCGCGTCGTCCTCCCCGTCGTCGGCCGGGCCGCCCCAGCAGCCGGCCAGTGCCAGCGCCGCCGCTGCGCACAAGGCAATTGCCGCCGGCAGCGCGGGGCCTGCGCGCGGCGCGGCGGCTCTCCCGACTGGCCGCGCGCCGGGCTGCGCCGATGCGCCGTGTGCGCGGCGGGTCGGGAGGCCCGCGGCGCAAAGCGGGAGACCCGCCGCGCAGAATGTCAGCCGTGCCATCAAGCCCGTCTGCCGCATCGCTTAAGTATAGCATCGCGGGCGGGCCGAGTCACAGGCCCTCCGCCTGCCGCACGCGCTCAAGCGCCGCCACGGTGAAAATGAGCGGGTACAGCCGCTCGTAGTACCACAGTTTCGCAAAGTACAGGCCGATGGGGGCGGCAGGGAATCGCGAGCCTTCCTCCGTGCGCTCAATAAGCCATGCCGTGCCGCGCGCAAGGGCGGTCCGGATGGAGGCATGCGGCAAGTCGGCGCCGGCGCCGGCCGCGGATGTGAGGGCTGCGGCCAAGGCCTCCAGCGCCAGGGCGGTTTCTTCGATGGAGGCGCGTGCTGCCGGCGACCCGCCCCACGCGCCGGCCCAGTTCTGTGCCGCCAGGAGCCACCCGACGCCGCGCGCGAGGCACCGCGCGGCCGCCTGGCCGCGCGCAGGCAACCGCCACGGCACCGCTCCCTTACGGTCGCGGCTCTGTTCGGCCGCAGCCGCCTGCGCCAGCGCCGTCACCACGCGGGCCGTTCCGTAGAGCGGATTTTCCTCGCGGGCGTCCCACTGATTGCCGAACCACAGCGGGACCCACGCGCCGTCGGCGGTCTGCGTGCGTTCAAGGTACGCGGCTGCGCGGCCGGCGGCGGCCCGGACTCGCGGCCGCAGGTCCGCCGGCAGGCGGTCGTGCCACGCCCCCCACGCCCGCAGCGCGTGGGCCGCCAGGTCCGGACTGCTGCGGTCGAAGGGCAGCGTGCCCCATCCGCGGCAGAAGGTGGGGATGCCCCCGTCGCGGTTCTGAAGGTCCAGCAGCCACCGCACGCCGCGCGCGGCGGCGTTGCCGGCGCGCCTGGCCGCCTCATCTTCCGCGCCGAGGTCCGCCGCAAGGTGCGCCAGGGCCACGAGCGCCCCGGCCGTGTCGTCGGCGTCTGGCACGCCGCCCGGAAGGTCGGTCCACGCCCACCCGCCCGGCGCCGCGTGCGTGTACGGATGTTCCGCGGCGTGCTGCTGCGCGAGGAGCCATTCCAGGATGGTGCGGCGGGCGTCGGCGGGCACGACCTGCGCGAAGTCCGGCGCTGACGCAAGTGCGCCGACGGAGAGCGTGGTCACCCACGTGGCCAGGTTCGTGTCGATGGGCCAACTGCCGTCGGGGCGGGCGGAGGCCGCCAGGAACGCCAGGCCGTCTTGAACGACCGGGTGTTCCGCGAGGCCGGCCCCGATGAGGCTCATCGTGACGAAACTCGTCAGGGGCGTTGCCTCCAGGTATCCGCCGCTCGGCGGCTGGATGCTTCGCAGGACGGCGAGCGTGCGCCCGCGGAGCGCGGCCCGCAGCGCGCGGGCCGCCGGGTTGCGCGTCGGCCGGAAGTGGTGCCGCACCTGACCGACCGCCACCAGCGCGGGCAGCGCGTAACTGACGACCGGCAGCCGCAGCCACCCCAGAAGCCGGTGCGGGCAGGCCGCAAGTTCAAACGGCAGGGCGGGCACAAGACGCCACGACCGCTCGGGCGGTCCGAGGCGGCCGGCCAGGGCCAGCATCGTCAGGATGGGCGCAGAAAAGGTACGGTCGCGGCCGTAGCGCGCCGCGATGGCGGCAGCCAGGCGCTCCGGTTCAAGGCTGCCGGCCCGGCGGCGGAGCCACGCCTCGGCCCCCGCGACGGCCCGCAGGCGGGCCTCCGCGCCCGCCGCGCCCGCCGCGCCGCTTGACGGGCCGTTCGCCGTGCGCGGCGGGTCTCCCGACCCGCCGCGAGGCCCTCCCGCTCCCCCGTCGAACGGGCCGGGCGATGCGGCAAACGCCGCCCACACAAGCGCGGTCGTGCTCAGGTTGCTCCGCGAGAGGTCCGTGTCACCCCAGCCGCCGTCCTCGTTCTGGTTGGCGGCGAGCCAGTCGAGGCCGCGGCGCACGAGATGGGCCAGGTTGCCGCGCGCGGCCGCCGAACAGAGCCGCGACCGTGAGGGAGCGGCGCCGTGGCGGTCGCCCGCGCGCTCGGCCATCGCCAGGGCGAACGTGGCGGTGGCCGTAGAGAGCGCCGAGGACGAGAGTTCCCCCGCCCAGTGCCCGGCGGCGGTGCGCGCGGCCGCCAGGCGCCCCCGCGCCTGCCGCAGCGTGCGGGCGAGAGCATCGCGGTTCGCCACGGTTGCTGGCATCTGAATATGCCCATCTGCGTGACGCGCGGCGGATCTCTTGACCCGCCGCGCCACCGGCGATTTCAAGGGCGCCGGAGCCGGTCATTGCGCGGCGGCCCAGGAGAGCCGCCGCGCAGGCTTCGATTGTTCGCATCGTACGCCACACGCGGTTATCAAACAGCCTCTAACTCGCCAGGTGCCCCAGCGCCAGGAGGCCGTAGAAAGTGTACTCGCAGTCGGCGGCCGGGTCGTCGGCGTGGCCGCGGAACCCGCCGCACTCGCCGAGCAGCCCGGCCGCGAACCGCGCGCACCCCGCCCGCAGCGGCTCATCCGGCCGCACCCCCGCCCGGGCCAGGGCGTGCAGCGCCGTCGCGGTCGAAAGAAGGTCCGGCGCCGGCGCGGCGGCCATCGCCAGGAAACCGCCCGACGGATGCGCCCACGCAAGGAGCCGGGCCGCGGCCTCCGGCGCCGCAGGCTCGCCGAGTTCCCGAAGGACCACGATGCACGCCGCCGTCGCGGGCGCCGAACTCAACGGCAGGAACCGCTCGTTCGTGTATCCGCCGTCGGGCGTTCGGAGCGAGCGCACCGAGCGGGCCAGCGCCGCCGGGTCGGGCACGGCCGCGCCCAGGTCCTGGTACGCTCCGAGGGCGAGAAACGCGCCGTAGGCCGAGCCGGCCCCGGCCCCGGCGGCGGCGTGATACCCGCCGTCGGCCGCCCGGAAAGACTCGATGTGCTGCGCGAAGGCCCGGCGGAGGTCCGCCGGCGCGCCCTCCGGCCGGGCCACGGCCCAGCACCGCGCCAGGCACGCCGCGTGGACCAGGTCAAGGCAGCAGAGGTCGGCGAATCTGCCCAGGTAAGATTCGGCATCGCGCATTGAAGATGGAGAATCGCGCGGTGGGGACCGGGTGCTGACAGGCCGCGCCGGTTCTGTGCGCCTTGTTCTTTCAATCCGCAATCCGCAATCCGCAATCCGCAATGCGGCCAGGCACTGAAGCCCGAAGACGGTGTAGTAAAGGTCGCACTTGCCGGAGCGGTCGCGGAAGCCGCCCTCCGGCGCCGCCTGGGAACCGACGAAGGCCGCCACCGCCCGCGGGTCAGCGAGCGCCGCCGCCCCGCGGCGGGCCGCCAGGAGCATGTCCTGCCTCAGGCTCACGGCGCAAGTCCCCTTGTCCGGGGCCCTCCCTGCCGGCAGGCCATGGCACGCCCGCCGCGACAGGGCCGGCAGGCAGGCGGCTGAAAATGCGGAAGATGACGCGGCGCAGCAGGCCCTTGAGCGCCTCGTCGCACAGCGGCTCAAGGCTTCGGATGGCTTCATCCTCGTAAGACCCCAGCAGGCGGCGGGCCTCCTGGATGATGCCGAGTTCCTCCAGCAGCCGCCGCACGCCGGGCGCCTCGGTCCCCCGCTCGGCCGTCCGCCGCCAGACGGACTCCAGCCGCTGCCGCGCGCCGCCCTCGGCCCGCTCGTGCGCGATGGCCAGCAGGATGGAGGGCCTCAGGGCCGCCACGTCGTCCGGGTCCCCGTCGCCGTCGTAATCCTTCAGGTCGTCGCCTATCTGGTAGGCTATGCCGAGGGCCTCGCTGTAGCGGTGGAGCGCGTCCCAGCATCCGTCGGCGGTTCCGGCGGCCAGCGCTCCCAGGCGCAGGGCCACCTCGAACGCCGGGGCGGTCTTGCGGCGGAAGATTGCGAGGACCTCTGCGGCCGACAGAACCGCCGGCCGCCTCGCCCAGCACAGTTCCGCCCCCTGGCCGAGGCACAGTTCGCGGTGTCCGCTCGCCGCCGCGCGGAGCATCTGAACCTTACGTTCCGCCGGCCATCGCGACTCGGCAATCAGGCGGTACCCTTCGCCCAGGAGGAAATCGCCCACGTTCAGCGCCACCGGCACGCCGTGCTCCTCGTGAAGCGTTTTTTCGCCGTAGCGGGTGGCGTCGTCGTCCTCGATGTCGTCGTGCACGAGCGAGGCCTTGTGGAAGCACTCCACCGCCAGCGCGATCCGTCGCAGGCTCTCCGGCAGCGGCGACTGCGGGTCCTCGCGCAGCGCCTGGTACGCCGCCGCCGCAAGAAGCGGACGCCACCGCTTGCCCGACTTCGCCAGCCAGCCGCGGGCCAGGCGCTCCGTCTCGGTTGCGGCCGGGCCGAGAACCTCCTCCAGCGCGTCCGCAGCGAACCAGCCATCGACCTGGCGCCGCAGCGAGTCCAGGTCCAGCCGCTGCGGCGCATCGGTGCCGCAGAGCCGGATGGCGTCCCACACCCACTCGGCCTCCACGCGCGTGTTCGCGCAGCCGTTGCACAACAGGGGGATGGCGATGCCCGGCACGGCCGCCGACTCCATCAGCGGGTAGATCGACTCCAGGGCCTGGATGCAACTGACGCCTACGACCGCCTCGATGCGCCGGCTCTGGATGAGGGCCATGACGACGGCGGCGCCCTCGGCCACCAGCACCGCGTAGCCGAGGCGCTCCGCCTCCGCCTTGAACTCGTGGATGGGGCACGACCCGCACGCGGCGCACACCAGGCCCAGTTCATCCAGCATGCCGCGGCAGTCTTTCTCGGAACGGAGGCACTTCGGCAACAGGAGCAGGCGCCGGGCGAACGGCACGGCCCCCACCGTCGGACGCCACGCCTCGTTGCTCACAAGGACGGCCGCGAACTTGCGGTACTTCTCGTCGGCCCCCGCCGCCGCCAAGACCGCCGCAGAGTGCTCCTCCAGTTCCTTCACCGAGAACGGCGGGATGGCCGTGCGGCCCATGACGTGCCGGCGCGCGGCGGCAAGGATGCCTTCGCGCTCCGCCCTCGTCGGCGGAATCGCGTCCTGGGCGGCCTCGCCGACGGCCTCAGCGCCGGCGGCGCCCGGATGCAGGCTGCCACGGATTCCGAAGATGCGTTCTTCCATGCACCGTTCCTGCCCGGACCGGACGCCATCGGCCGCACGGGCCGGCGCGCGCAGCGCGCCCCCTGGCCCCACAGATTATAACCCGCCCCCTGCGGCGGGGGCACGGGCTAAACCTGTAACGCTCCGATGCCACACTTGGGGCTGGGCGGGGCGGCCCCCCCTCGTTCAGCCGCGGCCGGAACGGCCGCGGGCGTGCCGCCCGCGGCTAACCGCGCGCGTGCCGCCCGCGGCTAACCGCGCGCCTTCGGCTCGACGGCCGCCAGCCGCTTCCGCGCACGGGCGAAGTTCCGCCGCCACGTCAGCGTTTCCATTCTACCCAGCAACTGCACGGCCAGGCGCTTCAATAACCCGACACCTCCTGCCCGCTGGTTGTCCCAGTAAAGGCGCGGCACCCACCGGAAGGCCAGTTCGTAGCACGCCGTGTAGAGTTCCAGGTGCTCGGGCGTCATCGCAGCCAGGCGGAAGGGCGCGTCGCGCCCGTCCGGCCCTGCTCGCACAGGCTCGAAGAAAACAGGGAACACCACCGCCCGCCCGGCCGACAGGCGGCGCACCAGGTGCAGCGTTGTCGCCACGTCGTCGGGCGTCTCGCCCGGCAGGCCCAGGACGATGCTGAAGACGGGGAAGAAGCCCGTGCGGACCAGGCGGTCGGCCGCCTCGCGCACCATCTCGGGCCAGTCGTCCGCGCTGAACGGGGCCGCCTTGCTCGGACAGTTGGCCGCAAGCAGCCGCGGGCCGGCCGTCTCGATGCCCAGGTTCACCCACAGGTACTCCGTCGGCCGCGCGAAGCCGAGCAGCCGCCGGATTTCGCGCAACTCGCCGTCCTCCAGTTGCAGCACCGACGAGACGTTTGCGTGGTCGAGTTGCACGAAGCCCAGGCCGGGCAGGCGGCGGATATCTTCCAGCAGGCCCCGCAGCCGCTCGAAGTTCACGCGGCGTCCGTCGGCCCCGTAGCGGAAGAAGTCCTCGCTGCCCAGGACCGCGCTTGACATGCCCGCCGCAACGTTCGTCTCGATGTCCGCCAGGATGGTGCCCGCCGTCAGGTGCTCCATCGGCCGCGCGGCCATTGCGCAGAAGCGGCAGCCCCCGCCGCACCCGCGCGAGAGTTCCACGATGCCCAGCAGCGACGCCCCCCGGATGGGCCGCACGCCCGCCGCCGCCGTCTCGCCGGCGCGCACGATCGGCGGCACGTCGCGCCCGGCCAGCAAGTCCCGGAACAACCCCGGCCCGGCGCCCTCGAAGTACCCGTCGAAGACCGTATCCGCCCCGTGCCGCGCGCCCGCCTCCGGGTGCTCCAGGTACTGCCACGCGCCGGCCCCCCCTACGACTGTTCGGAAACCGAACCGCCGCCGCGCGGCGGCCAGTTGCTCCGTCAGCCGGTCCATCCAGAATCGCGTGTACAGTTGCCCCGTCCAGAAATCCGTGGTCGTCGTATTGCTCATGCCGCAGCCGAGCGGGTCGCTGGAACTGACGGCGACGGCCTTCACGTGCGGTCCCAGCAGCCGCGGCAGGGCCTCGGGCGTGGTGCAGACGATATCATCGGGGCCGAGGCCGGCGCCCGCCGCCAGCGCCGCTTCCACGCGCCTCAGGCCCAGCGGGGCGGTGCGCGCGCGGCCGGCTGCGTCCGTCCGAACGGGCGGCGCCACGAACCGCCGCATGACCGCCTCCGGCACGTGCCTGGTCTGCATCGTGGCGAAGATGCCCTCAAACAGCACGTCGTAGCGGGCGCTCAGCGTGCGGTCGGCCACCAGCACGACCGCCGGGCGCATTTCACGGCTCACGGCGGCCCTCCTGGCGGGCACGCAGGATGGCCTGGCGCCGCCTCAGCGCCTCGCCCAGGTCCAGCCCGGCCAGGGACGAAAAGTCGATCGGCGACGCCGGCCGACCGGCGGCCGCCGGCATCGCGTCGTCGCCGCTTATTGCGCCATCCGCATATTTCGGAAAAATAATCGCCACCGCCGGGCACAGCCGCGCGCACGCCGGGCACCCCGTCTTGCACCGCTCGGGATGCGCCACGCGAACCTGCCCCCCCTCGTCCGCCGCGTACACCCCGAACAGGCAGAACTCCAGGCACTGCCGGCAGTTCCGGCACCGCTCGTAGTCCAGCACGGGGAACCAGGGGACCCACTCGCCCGCCTTCCTGCCCGGGAACGCCGGCGCGGCGCGCGGCTCGGCTCGGCGCGATGCGGCACGGCCGGCTTGCCCGGCCGTCGCGCCCGCGCGCCGAAGCGCTTTGCGCGGCGGGTCTCCCGACCCGCCGCGCGGCGCACCCGCCCCGCGCCCGGACTCCGTGCCGCATGCGGCGGCGAGGATTTCCTCGGCGCCCTCGCGCCGCATGTTGAAGAACCGGACGCCCTCCGCCGCCAGCGGCGCACCGGCGAAGGCAAACAGCCACCGCACCGTGCGCGGCCAGCAGGCGATGATGCGCAGGTCCGCCGCGACGGCCAGGCGCGCCAGCATCGGGTCCCGCTGCGCCGCCAGTTCGCACAGGTCCGCCACGGCCTCGAAGGCCGCGCCGCGGGCGGCCAGCGCCTCAAGGACGCCCCGCCGCGTCTCGTCCGGAATGACCTCGGCGTACGCGCAGTGGCAGTACAGGATGGTCGGCGGCTGCTTCACGTTTGCTCGCGGGGCCTGTTGCGCCTGCGGCGCCGCCTTGCGCGGCGGGTCCCCCGACCCGCCGCGCCGCGAGGCGCATCGGGAACCACGCCGCGCAAAGCCTCAACCGGCGCCGTAATGTTACCTGCCTCTTACGTCCAGGCACACCATGTCGCCGTCGTGGTTGCGGCAGTAGATGTGGCCGCCCGAGAGGACCGGCGCGGTCCAGCACGTGCCGCCGAGGACCTTCGTGCGGGCGATTTCCTTGTATCCGTCGGGCGCCGCCTGGGCCGCGACCAGTTCGCCCTTGCTGTTCATGCAGATAAGTTTGCCGTCGGCCATCATCAGCGCCCCGGCCCTGACGCTCGACTCCGACCACTTCTTCTCCCCCGTCTTGTATTCGATGCACCCCAGCGCGCCCTGGTCCACCTGGCCGTCGAAACCGTACAGGAACCCCTGCCACAGGACGCAGTTGTTGGCGTGGTTGCGCATGTTCCTGTTTTCCCACACGGTCTTAAGGCCCGCGTCGGACACCTCGAAGACGGCCGCGCCGCGGTTGTAGCCGGACGAGACGAAGAACGTATTGCCGACCACGATGGGCGTGACGGCGTTCACGTCGTACGACGTCTTCCATTGCGATTTGCCGATGACCTTGCCGTCGGCGGCGCTGAAGACGATGGGCCCCGAGGCGTTGAAACTCGCCAGGAGCGTCGCGCTGCCGACCTTGAAGGCGAACGGCGAACTGTAGCCCGCCACGTCTGTGCCCGACTTCCATATGACCTCGCCGCCCGCCTTCTTCAGCGCCGCCATCGCGCCCACGTCGATGATAAGCGCGTCGCCCAGCACCAGCGGCGAGCACGCAAAGCCCCACTGCGGCTTCTTGACGCCCAACTGCTTGGTCACCTGCATCTGCCAGACGACCTTGCCGCCGGCGGCATCCAGGCAGAACAGGTCGCCCGCCTGGCTCAGCGTGTAAACGCGATTGCCGTCCACCGTGGGCGTGCAGCGCGGGCCGGGGTGATCCACGTCGCCGCACGGGTACGTGTGCTTCCAGGCCTCCGCCCCCGTGGCGGCGTCGAAGCACCACACGGTGTCTTTGCCGTCGGCGTTGCCCATGGTGTACACGCGGCCGGCCGCCACAGAGAAGGAGGAGAACCCTTCGCCGAGGGACTTCTTCCACAGCGCCTTGGGCGGGTCGGCCGACCAGTCGGTCCGCCAGCCCGTCTCCGTCGAGATGCCGGTGCGCTCCGGGCCGCGCCACTGCGGCCAGTCGGTGGACGGGGCCGCGGCCCCCGGCGCGGCCGCACCGCCCGGCCGGCCTGCGGCCGCCGCGGCCGACGCCGGTGAAACGAGCACCGCCGCAAGCATCGCGGCCGACAGCACGACAAGCACACCCCTGGGCGCTGCGAACCTGATCTTCATGGCAGTTTCCTTTTCTCTTCGGCCCTTGCCTGAAACCTCACCGAGGCGGTTGGAAACGCGCCGTATCGTACGGGCCGCACGCCCGGCTTGTCAATGACCTGCCCGCGCGCCGGCGCCCTGGCGGCCGGCCCGCCGCCCCGCTACAATCGCCCCGCGCGCAGCAGACCGGCCGAAGCGGCGCTGTTGCATCGGCCGCGCGCAGAAGGCAGACGCCCCCGCCTTGAGGAGCGGCAATGAAATCCTACCGCAAGGAACTCTGGTTCGAAACGAAGCGCCGGCGCGAACTTATCAACATCACCCCACAGGTCGAGGCGTGCCTGGCCGAGAGCGGCGTTTGCGAGGGCCTGTGCCTCGCAAGCGCCATGCACATCACCGCCAGCGTATTCATCAACGACGACGAGCCGGGCCTGCACCGCGACTTCGAGGCGTGGCTCGAAAAACTCGCCCCCGAAAAGCCCCACTCCCAGTACGCCCACAACACCGGCGAAGACAACGCCGATGCCCACCTGAAGCGCTCCATAATGGGCCGCGAGGTGGTCGTGGCCGTGACCGCCGGCCGCCTCGACTTCGGCCCGTGGGAACGGATTTTCTACGGCGAATTCGACGGCCGCCGCCGCAAACGCGTCCTCGTCAAGATCATCGGCGATTAGCGCTTGTTGCGACGGGTCGGCATGGCTACAATCGCGGTTGCCGAGCATGCCGGCGGAGGTCGCGCTCCCGTGGACCAGCCCGGGCAGGAACTCCTCTTTACGATCGGGCACTCCTCGCATACCGGGGACGCCTTCCTTGCGCTTCTGCGGCGGCACGGCGTCCGGGCGGTCGTTGATGTGCGTTCGTCGCCCTACAGCCGGCACTGCCCGCAGTTCAACCGGGAAACGCTGGACGCGATGCTTCGCGCGGCCGCCGTCGGCTACGTCTTCCTGGGCAAGGAGTTGGGCGCGCGCCCGGCCGATCCCGCGTGCTACGAAGACGGGCGCATTTCCTTCGCCAGGATTGCCGGGAGCGGGGCGTTCCTTCGCGGCCTGGACAGGCTGCGCGAGATTGCCGCGGCGAGCCGCGCCGCCGTCATGTGCTCCGAGAAGGATCCCCTCGACTGCCACCGCGCCATCCTGCTCGCCCGGCGCCTTCATCGCCTGGGTGTGCGCGTGGTGCACATCCTGGGCGACGGCGCGCTGGAGGACCACGCGGCCGCCGAGAGGCGCCTCGTACGCCGGCTGAAGGTCGAACCGACGCTTTTCGACGCCGACGACTCCGGCACGAGCCTCATCGAGCGGGCCTACCGCAAACAGGAGCACCGCATCGCCTGCCGCCCCGAACGCGAGGCCCAGTTGTCGCCCGACCCATGAGCGATTCCGCCGACACCGTGCGCCTGTTCACCATCGGCTTCACGAAGAAGACCGCGCGCGACTTCTTCGGAAAACTGCGCGAGGCCGGCGTGCGGCGGGTCATCGACGTGCGCCTGGCCAATGTTTCGCAACTCGCGGGCTTCGCCAAGAAGGACGACCTGGCCTTCTTCCTCCGGGAGATCGGCGGCATCGCATACGTGCACCGCCCGGAACTTGCGCCCACGGAGGAACTGCTGCGCGGCTACCGGAGGAAGACGATTGGGTGGGCCGAGTACGAGGAGCGGTTCCGCCGCCTGCTTCAGGAGCGGCAGGTTGAGGCGCCGCTTTCGCGGCAGGACGTGGACGGCGCGTGCCTTCTGTGCAGCGAGCCCTCCGCCGCCAGGTGCCACCGGCGCCTGGTGGCCGAGTACCTGAAGGAAAAGTGGGAACGCGTTGAGATAATTCATCTTTAATCGAGCGCCGCCATGGCCCGCCTTGTGTGCCTCGCCAACTCGCACAAACTCGGCCAAAGGTGCATCGCGGGCAAACTCACGGACACCGGCCGGTGGGTGCGCCCGGTCTCGGCCCTGGAACACGGCGAAATCGCCTGGCACGTGCGGGCCGTCGACGGGCGGGACCCCCGGGTGCTCGACATCCTTGATATTCCCCTTCAGGCTTCCGGCCCCGACTACGGATGCCAGCCCGAAAACCGCCTCCTGGCCCCGGGGCGATGGCGGATGGCCGGCAGGCTGCCTCGCAGCGACGTCATCAAGTATGTTGATGCGGACGGCGGCCCGAAACTGTTCTACAACTACGTCGACAGCGTGCCCCTGACCCTCTTCCGCCGCGTCCCGGCGGCCGCCTGGCGGTCGCTTCAACTCATCTTATGCGATTATGTGCATTTTCACCCTGACCCGCGCAGGACCGCCGACTGGCGGGCGACCTTCCGGTACCGCGAGATTCAGTACTCGAATCTCAAGGTCACGGACCCCGCCGCCGAGGCGCGCCTCAACCGCCGCGAGCGCCTCGACGGCCCCTGCGCGCTCACCATCAGCCTCGGCATGCCGTTCCGTCCCGCGGGCAGCGCAAGGAGCCGCTGCTACAAACTTGTGGCCGCCGTCATGCGCCTCGACGATGCCGACTGATGCGGCCACATCTCGCGCCGCTGCCGCGGCCGCGGCCGGCTCGGCGCCGGCGGACGTTTTTTCGCCGAGGTCCGGCCTTCGCGTTCTCCTCGCGCCGCGCCCGGCGCTGCCTTGCCCATCTTGCGCATTTTTCCTGAGTTCGCGCTATATTATAGTATACGCCTCGTCCGCCCCGAAAGTTATCCACCACGGCTTATGGCCATATGTCCGTTGCCAGAGGCGGTCAAAAACCGTCAAAAAAGCGCAAACGGAGAACAAATCCGATCAAAACCGGTCAAAAACGTTCAAAAAGCGCGCGATTTTGCCTTGCCTATCTTAACATTTTGCCCGCGCGCCCCCTCTGGCGCTAGCGCCAGGGCCGTTTTGCCCCTCCGGAAGGGGTCAAAACAGGCATTTTCGGGGTGCGCCGGGGCGGGTCAAAAAGTTATCCACAGGTAACCCAAAGGTGGGAGTCGGGAGTCGGCAACGGCGAACGGCAACGCCGAGAACGGGGAACGGGAGCCACGGAAGGGGGGCAGCCGACAGAAGGCAAATGACGAATGACAAGTGACAAAGGACACTCCGTTGGAACTTGGAACTTCCGCCCTGCGGCGGTAGAATTGCCGGCGCAATGCGAATCGCACCAGATGGCAAGGGGTCGGCGGCGGCCGGGCGGCCGGCCGGGGGCCGGGCGCTCGCGATCCTGGCGGCGGCCGTGCTGGCGGGCTGCGGGCCGTCGGCGCAGCGGCCTGCGCGGCTCATCGGCGACAACGTGGTCGGGGCGCTTACCCCGGCGGCGCTCCGGGACGCCTACAAGACGCCCGCATTCACCGTGCGCCACGCGGAGGGCGGCCGGCGTGCGGCCGTGCAGGATACGGACCTGGCGCCCGATTCCACCATCGACGATGCGAACCTCGTTATTTTTGCCGAAGGCTCGGCCGACGCGATAGATGGTTTCCGCTGGACCGCGCGGCTGCTGGCCGAGAGTCCGTTCAGTTTCCCCGGCCCGTCGGACCGCCTGGTGGTGGTGGTGCTCAAGTGGTCGGCGGGGTTCAGCCCGGTGGCGGAGCACCTGAACCGCGGGGCGCAGGAGGAGGGGGCGGCGCTGCTGGCCGACATGCTGGAGGTCCATCGCCGCCGCCACGGTCCGGCCGGCCATGTGAGCCTCATCGGATTCAGCGCTGGCACGCGCGTCATCGAGCGGGCGTTCGCCGGGGCGGCCAGCGGGGCCGAGGCGTGGCGCCCGGCGGCCTTTGCGCGCGTGGACCACGTGGTATTCCTGGGCTCCAGCATGGGGTCGGAAGAGGCCCTGCCGCTGGAGGCCATGCGCGGGCGGTTCATCAACTTCGTGAACCCGCGCGACACGCACTTCGGCGACCGCGCTGCATACGTGGCGCCGGCGGGGTCGATGGCGGACCCGCTGAAACTGCTGCACCAGGCGACGATAGCGCGGCGGCCGCGGTTCGGGGCGTCCGTGGCGGGGTTCAGGGCGCTGGCGCTTCTTACGTCGGCCTGCCAGTTCGACGCCATCGAGGCCCTGGAGCAAAGCGGCGTCGAGGAGGCCGCCCGCTGCGCTTTCAAGATGGTCAACGTCCAGGTGCCGCAGGTGCTTGTGCCGTTCAACCTCTTCGGCACGCCCCTGCTGGACGACGACCTGGACGATTACCTGAACCTTGCGCCGAACCACTACATCCTCGTGGGCCGGGGTCCGGGCGGGCAGACCGGCGTGCCGACGTTCCGTCAGTACCGGGCGGCGGCGGAGGAGTTCGTGCGCGAGATCGTGGCGGAGGCGGCCCTGCGCGGCCGCGTAACGCGGTTCGACATCAAGGCCGTTCCGCACGGGGCGAGCCCCATCGGCCTGCCTCTGCCCATTCCGTGGGCCATCCTGACCCTGCCGGAGAAGGAGCCGGCCGAAGGGCAGCCGGCCGAGCCGCAGCCGGAGAAGCCAGCCCCCGATAAACCGCCGGCGGGAGCCGTGCAGTAACCCCTGCCGCGTATGGCTGTTATATATCGCAGGGAGGGGGATTCTGTACGAAGGGAGCAAGATGGTCGGTCAACGCGCGGCGATTCTGGCCGCGGCAATCGGCGGGACGGTTGTGGCGGGAATGCTTGTGGCGGGGCCGGCGGCTTTGTGGGGCGCCGGCGCTGGCGCTGCCGGGGTCGCCGGAGCAGCGGTTTCCGGCGCGGCAGCGGCCGGAGGAGGCGCGGCAGCGGCCGCGGGGAGCGCGGCGGCGAGTCCGTCGTCGGCGCTGCGGCCGGCGCCGCCGCGCACGGGCGGCGCTCCTTCGGGCGCCCCCGCCGCCCGGACGCGCGCCGAGGTGGAGGCCATCATCCAGCGTGCCGGCGTAACGCCGCCCGACTGGTGGAACTCCGTCCCCCTGGTCTATCCGCCGACGCTGGACCTGCGGTGGCCTGAGGCGAAGGGCCCGTGGGACCCCCAGAAGAACGTCGGCCAGTACGTTTGGAGCGTCATCAACGAGAACCCGCCCAAGTGGCGCGAGGGCGTCAAGTTCATCCACCACGTTCTGGCGGTCAACAAGGACAACCCGCCCGTCGTCCAGAAGGCCGTGGGCAGCCTGGGGACGATGTATCACAACCTGCTGGAAGACTGGGCCCGCGCGGCGTTCTGGTGGCGCAAGGCCGGCATGACGGACGACGCGGACCTTGCCCGCTGCTACTGGAAACTCGGCTCGAAGGAAATGGCCGCCTCGGTCATCGCGAAGTTCACCGTAGACGACACGCGCAACGGCAACGTCATCAAACTGTGGGCCGACATGGGCGACCTGGACAAGGCCCTTGCGCTGGCCGAGGCCACCGCCCGAGACGGGGCGCCCGACATCGGCTACCTTGCCGCCGGCGACGCCTGCCGCCTCCACGGCCGCTACCCGCAGGCCCTCCAGTATTACCAGAAGGTCCTCGATGCGGCGACCGGCTGGCGCGACCTGAAGCAGAACAAGGAACGCGCCCGGGCCAGCATCGACGCCATCCGCCTCGTCGAGGGCCTTGACCTCTCCAAGGTCCGCGACGGAACATATACCGCAACCAGCCGCGCGTACGCCGGGCCGCTCGACGCGGCCGTCACCGTCCAGGGCGGCCGGATAACGTCGGTCAAGGTCGTCAGGCACCAGGAGAAGCAGTACTACACGGCGCTGGCGGACACGCCGGCACAGATCGTGGCCAGGCAGGGCATCCGGGGCGTGGATGCGGTCACCGGGGCGACGATCACGTCCGAGGCCATCATGAACGCCACCATCAAGGCGCTGGCGAAGGGGATGCAGTAAGCCCCACGCACCGCGTGGGGATGAATCAGCGCAACATTGCCCCCGGCAGTGCCGGGGGCTTGCGAACTATGAACGTTTTCCTTCCGTATCGTTCGCCGAGCGGCGGCCGGCCGGGCCTGCTGCGGCGGGTTCTGCGCGCCCTGGGGCCGTCGTGGGAAGCGGCGCCCGTGCGGCGGCTCGTGCAGGCGGCGGCGTTCGTGCTTTTCCTGGCGCTGTTCTTCCACGTGGCATGGCCGTACGGCGGGAAGGACTACGATGCCTTCCGCCGCTCGAAGGAGTTTTTTCTGGAGGCCGAGGCGTTTCTGGCGCTTGACCCGCTGGTGAGCGTGTCGGCGGCGGTGGCGGCCCGCACTTGGGTGTGGTCGCTGGCGTGGGCGGGCGTGCTGCTGGCGGCGTGCCTTGTCTTTCCGCGAGGTTTCTGCGGATACATCTGCCCGCTGGGGACGCTGATTGACCTGTGCGACTGGGCCTTCAACCGCCGCATCCGGCGGGCGCGCGGGGGCCTGGGCGGGGGCGCCCGCCACGCCCGGTACTACGTGCTGGCGGCGGTGATGGCATCGGCGGCGCTCGGAGTGCTCATCTCCGGCTACGTGGCGGCCATTCCGGTGCTCTTGCGCGGGATGGCGTTCATCGCGAGTCCCGTGCAGTTGGGCCTGGCGAAGGGCTGGTACCTTGTGCCGCCAGTCGGGGCGGGGCAGATCGTGTCGGCGGCGCTTTTCCTGGGGGTCCTGGCGCTGGGGCTTGCGGCCCCGCGGTTCTGGTGCCGGTACGTGTGCCCGTCGGGGGCGGTGTTCTCGGCGGCGAATCTGCTGCGAGTCTGCGAGCGGCGGGTGGACGCATCGTGCATCGGGTGCGGCAAGTGCGTGAAGGCGTGTCCGTTCCAGGCCATCCGGCCGGACTTTTCGACGCGCGCCGCGGAGTGCACGTTTTGCCAGACATGCGGCGGGTCGTGCCCGGTGGGTGCGATTTCGTTCACTTCGCGCTGGGCGCCCGCAGCGAGCGCCCGGGAATCGCCCGCTGCGCCGCCGGATGCGCGCCTGTCTCGCCGGGGCCTGCTGGGCGGGGCGGCCTTCGGCGCGGCGGCGGCGGTGGGCCTGAAGCACGGGCGGCTGGTGGGCGGGGCGGCCGCGGCCGGCGGCCAGCCGCCCGTCCGGCCGCCCGGCAGCGTCCCCGAGCCGGAGTTCCTGCGGCTGTGCATACGCTGCGGCGAGTGCTTCCAGGCGTGCCCGAACAACGTGCTCCAGCCGATGGGGGCGGGCGGCGGCCTGGATGCGCTCTGGACGCCCTACGTCGCCGCCGACTGGTCCGGCTGCGAGCCGTCGTGCAACAACTGCGGCCAGGTGTGCCCCACGGGGGCCATCCGGGCGCTCGTGATTGAGGAGAAGCGGGCCGTCCGCATGGGCCTGGCGGTCATAGACGCCACGTCCTGCCTGCCGCACATCGGCTTCGAGGGCAACTGCCGCCTGTGCGTCGATGAGTGCATTGCGGCCGGGTACAACGCCATCGACCTGGTCCGCATCAACGTGGCCCTCGACACCGACGGAACGCCCATCGAAGGCTCCGGCAACCTTGTGCCCGTCGTGGACGCCGCCAAGTGCGTCGGCTGCGGCATGTGCCAGATGCGCTGCCACAAGATAAACGTCGCGGCCGAGAAGATGCTGGACGAGGCCGCCATCCGCGTCGTCGCCGGGCCGGGCAGGGAGGACCGCCTGATGAGCGGGTCGTACAGGGCGCTGCGCGAGGCCGAGAGCCGCGAGCGCGACGCCCTGCGCCGCGGCCGCGAAGGCGGCGGCGTCATGCCCGGCGACACGTACCTTCCCGACTTCCTCAGGTAATCCGTTCGAGGGGAGTCTGCGGTCTTCCTTCTTCACCGCGGAGGGCGCAGAGAATGCAGAGAAAGATAAGAGAGTTGTTTTCAGGAGGATGCGTTCTCCCTCTGCGATCTCTGCGCACTCTGCGGTTACCGCCGGCCGCCGTCTTCGCGCAGGAGGCGCTTGAGGACCTTGCCGGTGGGGCCGTGGGGGAGCGACGCGCGGAACTCCCAGGCGGCTGGCACCTTGAACCTGGGCAGGCGGCATCGGACGAACGCCGCCAGGTCGGCTGCCGAGGCCGCCGCCCCGTCGCGCAGAACAACGAGCGCCTTGGGCACTTCGCCGCGAGCCGGGTCGGGCGCAGCGATGACGGCTGCCTCGGCCACGGCCGGGTGCTGGTGCAGGACGGCCTCGATTTCGGCGGGCGATATGTTCTCGCCGCCGGAGATGATAAGGTCCTTCTTTCGCCCCGTGATCCACAGATACCCGTCGGCGTCGAGGCGCGCCAGGTCGCCCGTGCGCAGCCAGCCTTCGGGTGCGAAGGCGGCCGCCGTCTCGTCGGGGCGGTTGAGGTATCCGCACGCCACGCACTCGCCGCGAAGGAGCAACTCGCCCTCGGCGCCGGGCGGAAGCGTGCGGCCGGCATCGTCCAGGATGCGCGGCTCGACCCACGGAAGCGGCCGGCCGACCGACCCCGGCCTGTGCCGGCCCGGCACGTTTACCGATACGACCGGCGACGCCTCGGTCATGCCGTAGCCTTCCAGGATGGGCACGCCGAAGTGCCGCTCGAACTGTGCGGCGAGGTCTGCGCCGAGGGCCTCGCCGCCGGCAATCGGCAGTCGCAGCGACGCCAGGTCGGCCCCCGCCGCAGGCGGGCCGGCGCGCAGCAGCATCCGGTAAATCGAAGACACCGCGAACGCCACGGTCACGCGGTGGCGCGCGATCGCCTCCAGCACTTTCTGCGGCGAGAATCGCGCAACGCACACCGCCTTGCAGCCCAGAAGCAGCGGCAGGAGCATCGAGGTGGTCAGCCCGAAGGCGTGGAAGAAGGGCAGCACGCCCAGGAAAACGTTGTCCGGCGAGAGCGCCAGGTGTTCGTTGCACGCCTCGACGTTGCGCAGAAGGTTCCGATGGCTCAGGACGACGCCCTTGGGCCGGCCCTCCGTGCCGGAGGTGTAAAGGATGGTGGCGGCATCGCCGCCGCCGCGATGTGGCACGTGTACCCCAGGCCCGGGCAAGCCGCCGGTGCCAGAACCGGCCGAGGGTGCGCTGGGCGCATCCGCCGCTTCGGCAGGCGGCTCGATGTCCGCGCGGCCGGCGGCCGCATCGGCCGCGACGCCCTCGCCGGCCGCGAAGCCGAGGTCTTCAACGTAGACGGCCTTCGCGCCCAGGGCCTGCACCAGTCGTTCCATCGCGCGGGCGGCGACGACCGTGTCGAAGCCCGCGTCGCGGGCCATGAATGAGAGCGTCGGCGCGTCGAGAAGGAAATTGAGGGGCACGGCAGCGCGGTCGGCCAGGAGGACGCCGAAGTATGCCGCCGGAAACGCCGCCGACGTAGGCGCCGCCACGGCCACGTGCCTGCGGTCGGTCGCAGCGCGGACGCGCGCAGCCACGGCCTGGGCGGCGGCAAGGAGTTCTCCGTACGTGCAGGCCCCGCTGTCGTCGAAGACGGCCGGCTTCTGCGGCAGCCGCCGCGCAGTCTCGGCAAACCGGATCGCCAGGTTCATCGGCATGACCGGCCTCCTGCCGCAGGCGAGGCGGGTGAACTTTACCGGAAAGCGGAGGGGGTGTCTATACGCATAATCGGCCGGTGGCCGCGGGGCGCCGCTGCTGCTTATCAGAGCCGCGACCCGCGCACGAGAAGGGGTTGAAATCCGCGCTGGGGGACCCTACAAAGAGTCGCGGGCGGCGGATAGGGCGGCGCCGAGGTGCTCGCAGGTGGCGCATGAAGATGCCGGCGGTGCTGTGCGCGGCGTACCTTGCGGCGGCGGCGGCGGGCTTTGCGCTGCTGCTGTGCATCGCGGGGTGGCTGCTGCGGCCGGACTTGTCGGAGCGGCCGCCGCCCTACCCGCCGGAGGCGCTGCGCGAAGCGCGGGAGTCGCGGGCCACGCGGATCGACCCGGAGAATCCCCCCGTGCTGTACCGCGAGGTGGACTACGGGGAGGGGCCGCCGGCCCCGTGGTATCCGAAGGGCGAGTCGCCCATCCTTGCGGAACTTGCGGCCGAGGGCAAACTGCCGCCCGTGGCCGAGCGCGTCGGGCCTGAGCCGTGCGTCGTCGAGGGCGTCGAGGGCATCGGCCGCTACGGCGGCACGTGGGTCCGCATCGGCAGTTCCGACCCCGACGTTGCGGGCGTCCTGTCGAACCGCATGGCCTACACGACGCTCGTCCGCTGGTCGCCGCAGGGGTACCCTATCGTTCCGCACGTGGCCAGGAGTTACGAGGTTTCCGCGGACAACCGCGAGTTCGTTTTCACGCTGCGGCGGGGCATGAAGTGGTCCGACGGCCGGCCGTTCACGGCCGACGACATCGTGTACTGGTGGCGGCACGAGGCGAACGAGAAGAAGGTCCTTGGGGTCATTCCGCAGATCATGCAGATCGGCGGCGAGACGGGCAACATCGAGAAGGTGGATGATTACCGCGTGCGGTTCACGTTTCCGAAGCCGAACGGGCTGTTCCTTGCGCGCGCGGCCACGTTCGCTGCCGAGCCGATCGTCAACTCGCCCGCGCATTACCTCAGGCCCTACCATCCGGTCCTCGGCGACAAGGAACTCATCCGCAGAACGCAGGCATCGCGGCGGATGCCCAGCCCGGAGGCCCTTTACCGCGCGCTGAAGGAGCCGATGAACCCGGAGCACCCGCACCTGTGGCCGTGGGTGTACCGGACGTATCGGGCCAACCCGCCGCAGGCCTTCGTCCGCAACCCGTACTACTTCATGGTTGACACGCGGGGGAACCAGTTGCCGTACGTGGACCGCGTGCTTTTCGAGATCAAGGCGACGGAGATGATCGCCGTGTCGGCGTCGGAAGGGCAGGTGACCATGCAGGACCGGCACCTGCGGTACGAGCAGTACACGCTCCTTATGAACGGGCGGGAGCGGGGCGGGTACCGGCTGCTGCACTGGTATCCGGGCGACGCGTCGCTCTTCTGCATCAGCCCGAACCTGAACCGTCGGGTGGACGCCGACCGGCCCGACACGGCCAAGAAGCACGAACTGTTGAACAACAGGAAGTTCCGCCAGGCGCTGTCGCTGGCGCTGAATCGGCGGCAGTTCATCGACGCCGAATACAACGGGCAGACGGAGCCGGCGCAGTGCGCCCCCGGCCCGGCGTCGTACTTTTACGACCCCGTGCTGTACCGGAGTTTCGTCCGGTACGACCCGGCCGAGGCGAACCGGCTGCTTGACGAGATCGGCCTTTCCGGGCGCGACTACGAGGGCTACCGCACCTTTGCCGACGGGTCGCGGATGACGTTCTACCTGAACCTCTCGCAAGGGTACGTCTCGACGGGGCCGGGCCAGTTCGTGGTGGACGACTGGGCGGGCGTGGGCGTGCGGTGCATCGTGAGGGAGAGGTCGCGGGCGTTCTTCTACACCGAGAAGGCGGCGCTGGAGCACGACTTCAACGCGTGGACGGGCAACAGCGAGTTCATGCCCCTGCTGGAGCCGCGGTACTTCATTCCGTTCGGCCCGGAGACGAACTTCGCCCTCGCCTTCGCCAACTGGTACGTGCGCGGGGGGCTGTACGGGGACCCGCGGGCGAAGGGGGCGGGGTGCGCCGAGCCGCCGCCGGGGCATCCTCTGCGGCGGGCGATGGAGGCCTACGAGCAAGTGGCTGCCGCAGGCGACCGGCAGGAGCAGCGGGAGGTCTTCCGCGAGGTGCTTCGCATCGCCGCCGAGAACGTATGGAGCATCAACCTTTCGACCGCGCCGCCGGCGCTGGTGGCCGTCAAGAACGGCTTCCGGAACGTGCCGGAGTGCGCCGTGCACTCGTGGGACTTTCAGACGCCCGGCAACGCCGGGGTGGAGACGTACTTCTTCGAGAATCCATCTGATTCGCGCGGCGCAGTCGCGCAGACGAAGCAGGCGGTGGCGGAAGTGACGCCCGCCCCCGACACGCTGGCCGCCGCGGCCAGGGCGGGCACGGGCGGGCGGCTGGGCGCGGTGATTCAGTGGGCGCTCCTGGCGCTGGCCGCGACGGCGGCCGTCCTGGTGTCGCTCAAGCACCCGTACATCGGCCGGCGGCTGCTGGTGATGGCGCCGACGCTGCTGGTGATCTCGGCCGTCGTGTTCGCTGTCATCCAACTGCCGCCGGGCGACTTCCTGACGAGCCGCATCATGCAACTCCAGGAAGCGGGCGACACGGCCGACCTCCAGCAGATTGAAGAATTGAAACAGATGTTCCACCTGGACGAGTCTATGCCTATGCGCTACGCGCGGTGGATGGGCCTCGTGTGGTTCGCAACGTTCGACGCCGAAGACACGGGCCTCCTCCAGGGCAACCTGGGCCGCTCGATGGAGAACAGCCGGCCCGTCAACGACATCGTCGGCGACCGCATCCTGCTGACGGTCCTGATGATGATCGGCACGATCCTGTTTACGTGGGCGGTGGCCATTCCGACGGGCATCTACTCGGCCGTGCGGCAGTACTCGGCGGGCGACTACGCGCTGACGCTCCTGAGTTTCATCGGCATGGGCGTGCCGGGGTTCCTGCTGGCGCTTGTGCTGATGGCGGCGGCGTGGGAGCACCTCGGCATCGAGGTCTCCGGCCTTTTCTCGGCCCAGTACAGCGCCCAGCCGGAATGGACGTGGGGCAAGGCGGGCGACCTGGTGAAGCACATCTGGGTGCCCATCGTGGTGCTGGGCATCGGCGGCACGGCCAGCATGGTACGGGTCATGCGCGGCAACCTGCTGGACGAACTGCGGAAGCCGTACGTGACGACGGTCCGCGCGAAGGGCGTGCGGCCGCTGCGGCTGCTGCTGAAGTACCCGGTGCGGCTGGCGCTGAATCCGTTCGTTTCGGGCATCGGCGGATTGTTCCCCGAACTGGTGTCGGGCGGCGCGATTGTTTCGATTGTGCTTTCGCTGCCGATGGTCGGGCCGCTCCAACTCTCGGCCCTGATGACCGAGGACACGTACCTGGCGGGGTCGATGCTCATGGTCCTCAGCCTGCTGGGCGTTCTGGGGACGCTCATCAGCGACCTGCTGCTCGTGTGGCTTGACCCGCGGATTCGGTTCAAGGGGGCCGCGCGATGACGACCGCCCCCGCCAGCGCGCCTGCGGTCCGCCCGGCCAGGACGGCCCTGGAGGACCTCTCGCAGTGGCAACTCATCCGGCGGCGCTTCGTGCGGCACAGGCCGGCCGTGGCGTCGCTCCTGGTGCTCGTGGTGGTGTACGCGATGGCGCTGGTGGCGGAGGTGGTGGCGCCGTATCCGTCGATGCAGAAGAACCTGGACTATGCGTACTGCCCGCCGCAGCCGCCGCGGTTCTCGTTCCCCCACGGCCTGCACGTGTACGCGGTGGAGCGCGTGGTGGACCCCATCACGTTCCACCGCATGTACGTGGAGCACCCGGAGGATGTTGTGCCCCTTAAGTTCTTCGCGAGGGGCGAGCCGTACAAACTCTGGGGCCTCATCCCGTGGGACCGCCGCCTCGTGGGCGTTGACCTGGCGAACTACCGGCCGCAGGCGGCGGGAAAGGCGGGCGCGGCGGATGCGCCGAGCGCGGCAGACGCACCAGGCGCAGTCGGCGCAGTGAGTGCAGCGTGCGCGGCCGGTGCGCCGGGCGCGGCAGGCGCCGCGGATGCGCCGTGCGCGGCAGGCGCGGCGGATGCGCCGGGCGCGGCAGGCGCGGCGGATGCGCCGGCTGCCGCGGACGGCGGCGCGCGGACCATCGCGCCCACGTTCTTCCTCCTGGGCGGCGACAAATACGGCCGCGACATCTTCAGCCGCATCGTTTACGGCTCGCGCATCTCGCTCTCCATCGGCCTGGTGTCGATCGTCATCATGTTCTTCCTGGGCGCGACGATCGGCGGCGTGTCGGGCTACCTGGGCGGGGCGGTGGACAACCTCATCCAGCGCGTCATAGAGATACTGAATGCGTTTCCGCGGCTGCCGCTGTGGCTGGCGCTGGCCGCCGTGTTCCCGCCCGACTGGTCGCCCCTGCGCGTGTACTTCGCCATCACTATCGTGCTGAGCCTGCTGGGCTGGACGGGCCTTGCGC
>VGYT01000008.1 GCA_016872895.1 Planctomycetota bacterium | reverse complement strand
GCGCAGTGGGGACGTGGCCGGCGCGGGGCTCGGATTGCCAGCGCACGGCGACCTCGGAAGCGACGGCCACGGGCGAGCAGGCGCGGCGGGCATTGTCCTTGCGATAGGTCGGCCAGTCGCCCGGCGTTTCGGGGAGCGCGGCGGGCTGGGCCGGCGCGTCGGCCGGGCGCTGGAGCCGGTCGGCCTCGGTGGCTTTCCTGGAATAGTTGAAACTGCCGGACGGTCCCAGACAGATGACGCCGATCAGGGAGAGGTTGCAGCCGCACATCCACGGTCCCCAGTAGAGTTGCCCGCCGGCAATGACGACGCCGTCGTGGCAGGCGGGCCGCATGGGCGTGAGGTCGAGCCCCTTGTCGGCCGCCACGTCCCAGCACTTGGTGCCGCGGCCCCGGACAAACACCCGGTCCACCCCGCCCGTGGCGCGGGTGCACGATGTGCGTTGGGGCAACTGAAGGAGGGTGCTTCCGGTCAGCCGGTCGAACTTGCGGCTGGGGTGGTCGGAGCCCATGGCGTACAGCGCGTCGTCGCGGATGACGAGTTGGAAGTTCCCGTCGGCGGGATACTGCCAGAGGAGTTTTCCATCGCCGGGAGCGACGGCCACCAGTTTGGTCTGCTGCGGCCCGGCGAAGTAGAGGGCGTCGTCGCTGCACTTGGCGTAGGCGGTCGTGGCAAAGCCCCAGACGGCCCGCTGAGCGGGTCGCTGATCGGCAATCGGGCCGAGCACCTGCGGGTCCTCGGTCTTCCACAGGACCGCGCCGGTCCGGGCGTCGAGGCATCCGAGAAACTTGCGCGGGCTGAGGAAGTAGATTCGGCCGCCCTTCATGCACATGGCCCGGGTATCGAGCGCCTCGGCCTCGCGGTGGTGCCAGAGGACAGTCTTGGTGCGGGGGTCGATGGCCAGAATCGTTCGGCCGAAGCCCCAGCCATACTTGGGAATCTCCCACCAAGGCCAGCCGGCCCCCCGGAACGCCGTACCCGCCAGTTTGTCGCCGGGCGGCTCCTTCTCGCCCGCCAGGGCATACAGCACGCCGCCATCGAGCGCCATCCACTTCCACACCGGACCGTCGCAGACCGCCGCCGGCGCCTTGATCTCGTCCTTGGGCGCGCCGGTGGCCGCATCGAAGAGTTTGCAGGAAACCTGGTCGGCCAGGTAGAGAGTTTCCGGCGTGGCGATCATTGTGTTGCGGTGAATCATGAAGTCGGGGTCCAGTTGCCGGGTCCACAGGATCGTCCCGTTGTAGCCGTTCATCGCGATGAGGGTGTTCAGCATGGGCCATTGCGGCCGCTTGAAGGCCCGATTGCCGAAGGCCTTGAACACGCGGCCGCCCGATGCGACCGTGACCTCCGGCATGGGACAATACCAGGGCTCCGCAAGGAACTGCGTCAGGTAGGGCGCACGGGCGATCCGGTCGGTGGACTGGGGGTTGTTGTCCGGGCCGTGATAGGGGTGGCTCCAATCGTCCACCCCCTCGGGCATGGGTTTGACGACGGTGGTCGTGCCGGTCAGACCCTTTCCGCCCGGCCGCAGAACGCGCAGCACTTCCTGGCTTGCGATGCGACCGCCGGCCTCGCCGCGGACGACGACGAGGTCGGCCAGGTTGTCCGCCAGGTGGATGCGGGCCTCGGCCCCCTGGTCGATGTAAACGCGGCGGTTCAAGAGTCCGGCGGCGAGGGCGGCGCGGCGGGCGGCATCCACGTCCTGGGCCGCGGGGAGTTGCACGTAAACGAGCAGTTCGCTCGCCCGCGCCAGTTCCAGGGCGAGGTCGGCCGCGCCGTCGCCCAGGATCGCGCAGACCCCCCGGGGCGAGTCGAGCGCGGCGAGCATCGGCTGCACATCGGCCCCGGCCCGCCAGGGCGACGCCGCGGCAAGCCCGGACGCCGCGACCGCCGGCCTGCCGGCGGCGCTGAACACCATGCCAAGCAACACGGTCACCAGCATGCGTAGAGCCTGGCTGCTCATTGTGTCTGCCTCCTGGTTCTTTTCGGGCCGCCTGGAAGGCTGCGGCCCTCTTGCCTGTTCATCCTTGGGCCTTTGCGAGAAATGCAAAATGCAGAATGCAGAATGCAGAATGCAGAATGGAGAATACAAAGACCCCGGGCCGGCGCCGCGCGGGCCAGTCGGCTTCTGGATTCAGCGACCGAGACCATCAGCCACCATCGCCGCAAGGATTGCCTCGTCGCCCCTGCCGTCCTGATTTCGTCACTCCGCGCCGCCGAGGGGCCGGACGCTGACCTCCTTGAACCAGACCACATCGCCGGGATCGTGATTCTGGAGACCGATGTAACCGTGCGTCGGGCGTTTGAGTTCGCGGATCGGTTCGGTCCAGTTCTTGCGGGGCGGATTGTCGGGGGCGGTCGCATCAAATGAACTGAGGCGTTTGCCATCGACGTCCACCGTGATGCGCTGGCCGTCGAGGGTGATGATCATCGTCCGCCAGTCTGGCTCCGGTTTCTCGGGAACCGGGGCCGCCTTCGCCAGAGAATAAATCGCTCCGGTCCTGTGGAACTCGTCCGAGGCATCCTGAATCTGCACTTCATAACCGTGATGCACCGGATACCAGCCGCCGAGATGCTTCTCGGACGCTTCCTTCAGCCTGTCGATCATCTCCGGGGACAGTTTGCCCTTCGCATCGCGATGCACCTCGGGAGATTTTTCGCCGACCTTCGCGACCACGCCGTCGTCGAGGCGCACGAAGACGCCTGCGTTCGATTTCGGCTTCTCGCACCGGTAAACGACGCGGATCTGGCAGTCGCCGAACTTTTCCGGCTTGTAGAGCAGCAGCCCCATGCCGCGGTCATCGCATTCGGTGCGAAGCGCTCCGCCGTCAATAACGAAGCCGCCCCAACCCACCTGCGCCCACGCAACGTCGATCTTGCCGTCCGTGATGAGCGGCAGGGAGCGCCATCGGCCGGCGGACGGAGCGCTGCGGTCGGCGGCGGCAACCGTGGTCCGCGCCAGGAAGGCGCACACAACGAGCAGGCCTCCCGCGGCGACCCCCCGTGCCCAGGTGGACGGCCGCAGAATCCACAGGAACTTGCTCCCTGACGCGCCGCTGCGGCGATACAAGCGGAGGAGGTTCTCTCGCGGCGTCATTGTCGTTCTCTCCAGAGTCTCCTGTACCCGGCCGTGTCATCCGTAACCGGGGGTGGATGACCGCAGTTGCGCGGCATGGCGCCGGGCCTTCTCGGGAGGGCCTGCCTCGGCGGCCGCCGATGCGACGTACTGGGCATACGCTGCGGCTACTTTGCCTTGCGCGGCGTCGCCGCGATGCACGTACACGCGGTACCGGAGTGTGGCAGGCGCGCCGGGCTGGAGCGTCCAGGCCTTCAGGCCCGGCCAACTGGGGCCCAAGAAGCCGTAGTAGCGGAGCGTCCAGCCGGTCGGCTTGCACGGGGAGGCGGGCGCCAGGAAGATGGCGGCGCCGGCCATCGCGGCCGCGGCGCCGAAACGGGCGGAGAGGTCCGCCCAGGCGGGGGTCAGGTTGTCGCTGTCGCCCTTCTGGACGCCCGCGTCGGTGGTGATGACCGCGGCGGTGCGCGGGGCGAAGCGGAAGCAGAACCCGCCGTACCCCTTTCCCTCGGCGCCGAGCAGTTCGACCGGCCCGCCGACGGCCTCGAAGGCGAGTTCGAAGTCGACGGCCCGGCCGACCTCATCGGCCCTGTGGAAGGTCATGCGGATCGTCTCCTGCCCCACGCAGGCGCCGTCGTCCAGGCGCCACTCGTTGACGACGTCGAGGGCGCCCGAGTCCGTCGCCGCGAAACGCCTAAGCCACTTGCGGTGGTGCTGGTGGATGCCGTCCAGGTGCCACGTCTGGACGGTCTGGCCCCGCGCCTTCATCCGGGGCCACGACCAGAAGATGCCGCGGTGATGGTAGTGGTCCTTGGGGAAGTCGTCGGTCAGGACGGTGCCGTCCGGCGCCCAGAGGGGGTGGCAGTAACAGGCGCGGGTGCGGTCCTTGGGGACGCCCTCTGCGAGTTGATCGCCCCAGTTGTACGTGAGGATGGGGTCGTCGCCCTCGAGGAACCGGATGCGGCCCTTGTCCGGCTGCTCCTCGCAGCGGAACTCGGGCCTCAGGGCCGAGGCCGCGCCGGCGCGGGCACAACCGAGGGCCGCGGCCCCCGCCGAGGCGGCGAGCAGCGCGCGGCGGGTCAGACGATGATTCTGCACGACGCTTCTCCTCCAGGAGGCTCCGGTTAACTATACCCTCCAGGCCCGCGGCGGACAACCGCGATCCCGCGCGGTCCCCCTCTAACGAGATGCTCGTACGCACGTCCCGGCCGCGATCACCCGGGCAAATTCCGGCATGGTTCAAAGCCCCCGGCACCGCCGGGGGATGATCGGCCCGCACCATCCATCCCCACGCGGTGCGTGGGGCTTGTTTGAACCATGCCCAAATTCCGGCATGGTTCAAAGCCCCCGGCACCGCCGGGGGATGATCGGCCCGCACCATCCATCCCCACGCGGTGCGTGGGGCTTGTTTGAACCATGCCCAAATTCCGAGGAACTTTTGCGAGCCAGGAAACATTATACTCCAGCGCAGGCGCGAGCGGGCTTTCGCGTGCCGCAGCCGCCCGCCCCGGAGCCTTGGGGTGGAACGCCCCTGGCAACAGCGCGCGGAATGTAGTATAATACCCCAGGAATTGCGCGCCGGCGAGAGGCAAGCCGCCGACGCGCCGGAGCGCACCGTCGCCGTGGCGGCGATGGCGCGTCGGCGACCGCCGGCTCCGCAGCCTCGGGGTCGAACGGCTGCGGCGGCGGTGCGCCGAACTGGCAAATCCCGGGTACTAGACATGAAGACGCCAATCATCTCGGCGGTTATCTTCCTGGCGGCGGCCGCGGCGGCGGCAGGGGCGGCGCCCAACGTTTTTGAAAGCCCGACCACGCCGGCCCCGGCCAATGAGATTGATCGCATCGTGCTGGCCAAGTTGGCGTCGTTGAACATCCGGCCGGCCCTCTGCTCCGACGCGGTGTTTGTGCGCCGCGCGTACCTGGACGTCATCGGCACGCTGCCCACGGCGAAGGAGGCCGGCGATTTTCTGCGGGACCCCGACACGCAGGGCAAACGCCGCGCGCTCATTGACCGGCTGCTGGAGCGGGACGAATTCGCGGATTACTGGGCCATGAAGTGGGGCGACGTCCTGCGAATCAAGGCGGAATTCCCCGTCAATCTCTGGCCCAACGCCGCACAGGCCTACCACCGCTGGGTCCGCGAGTCGATCGCCGCGAACAAGCCGTACGACCGGTTTGTGCGGGAACTTCTTACCTCGAGCGGCAGCAACTTCCGCGTCGGCCCGGTCAATTTCTACCGGGCCGTCCAGAACAAGACTCCCGAGGGCATCGCCGGGGCGGTGGCCCTGGCGTTCATGGGTTCGCGGGTGGATTCCTGGCCGAAAGACCGCCTGGCGGGCATGGCGGTGTTCTTCTCACAAATCGGGTATAAGCCCACGCGCGAGTGGAAGGAGGAGAACGTATTCTGGGATCCCCTCCGCCTGAGCGCACCGGCCGTCGCCACCGCGACGCCGCCGGCAACGCCGCCGCCACCCGCCAGCGCGACGCCATCGGCAACGCCGCCGCCACCCGCCAGCGCGACGCCATCGGCAACGCCGCCCCCCGCCGCCAGTGGGACGAAAGCGGCTGCGCCGCCTGCCCCCGGCGGGACGAAGGCGGCTGCGCCGGCTGCCGCCGGCGGGACGAAGGCGGCTGCGCCGCCGGCCGCCGCCGAGGCGAAAGCGCCTACGCCGCCGCCAATCGTCAGCGGGCCGCTGACGGCAGTCTTCCCGGACGGCACGAAGATCCTGTTGCCGCCCGACCGCGACCCGCGGGAGGTGTTCGCCGACTGGCTCATCACGCCCAAGAACCCCTGGCTGGCGCGCAGCATCGTCAACCGCGTGTGGGGCTGGCTGCTGGGGCGCGGCATAATCCACGAGCCGGACGACATCCGCGACGACAACCCGCCGAGCAATCCGGCGCTGCTGGCCTATCTGGAGCGGGAATTCGCGGCGGGGGGCTACGACCTGAAGCGGCTGTACCGGCTGATTCTGAACTCAGGCACGTATCAACTATCAAGCATGCCTCGCCACAAGACCCCGCAGGCCGAGAGCAACTTCGCCGCCTACCCCCTGCGCCGCTTGGACGCCGAGGTGCTGATCGACGCCATCAACAAGGTCACCGGCACGTCGGACCTGTACACCAGCCCGATCCCTGAGCCGTTCACTTACATTCCCCGGGACCTGCCGGCCATCGCCATTGCGGACGGGAGCATCACCAGTCCCTTCCTGGCCTTGTTCGGGCGGTCGGCGCGGGCCACGGGCATGGAGAACGAACGCGAGAACAAGCCGATCCCGGCCCAGTCGCTGCACATGCTGAATTCGAGCCATATCCAGATGAAACTGGAGCAGAGCCCCCGCCTCAGGGCGATCTTCGATTCCAAGCGCGCGCCGGCCGAGATCGTGGAGGAACTGTACCTGACGATCCTTTCGCGATTCCCGACCCCTGAGGAGGTGGAGAACGCGGAAGAGTATAACAGCGCTGCCGCGCCGAGCCCGGCGGCCGGCACGTCCGCCAGGTCCGCCAAGTACGCCAAGCCGGCCGCGACAACTAAGAGGCGCGAAGACTGGATAGACATCACCTGGTCCCTGATCAACAGCACGGAGTTTCTTTATCGGCATTGATTCTCGCGGAAGTTGCCGATGAGTACGTTAAACTGCGGTTCCGTTCGGGCGATCATGTAAGGAGACAGAGAACATGGACCCCAGCCACATTCCAGTCAACGGCACGCGAATGTCCCGACGCGAGGCGATGCGCCAGGGCCTCTGCGGCGCGGCAGGGCTGATGCTGGCCGGACGCCTGGGCTCGTATGCCCTGGCCGCGGCGGAGCCGGCCAAAGCCCCTGCCGCCGTCAAGGCCAAGTCGGTCATTCAGATCTTCCTCTGGGGCGGTATGTCCCACAACGACACCTGGGACCCCAAGCCCGAATCGGGCCGCGACTACATGGGCGAGTTCACCCAGGTCATCCCCACAAACGTGGACGGCATCCAGATCGGCGCGCTGTTCCCCCAACTGGCCAAGCAGGCCGACAAGTACTGCCTCATCCGCAGCATGACCCACGGGAACAACGGCCATGAGACGGCGGCCTACCTCATGCAGACCGGGCACGCGCCCGGCGAGCGGCTGGCCTATCCGAGCGTCGGGGCCGTCTTCTCGCTGTTTAAGAGCCCCGGATACAAGGGGATGATCCCGCCCTACGTGGTGCTGACCAGGCCGCAGGGGCGGTTCTCCGAAGAGGGCTTCCTGGGGCCCAAGTTCAAGCCCTTTGCCACGGGCGGCGACCCGAACGCAACCCGGTTCGAGGTGGAAGGCGTGATCGCCAGGTCGATCAGCGACGACCGCCAGAAGGCCCGGCGCGAACTCCTCGGGAAGATGAACACGATGGCCAACGAGATGGCGGCCAGTCCGCAGGTTGCGGCGGCGGAGGACGCCAAGAAACAGGCCTACGACCTCATCCTGGGCGCCGGCAGAGACGTCTTCGACCTCTCGAAGGAGAAGCCCGAGTTGAGGGACCGTTACGGCCGCCACACGTTCGGGCAGGGGTGCCTGGCGGCGCGGCGGCTGGTCGAGACGGGTGTCCCCTATGTTGTCATCAACTACCCCGGAGGTTGGGACACGCACAGCGGGCACTTCCAGAGAATGCGCCAACAATGCCCGCAATTGGACCAAGGACTGGCGATGCTCCTGGAGGACCTCAAGGACCACAGCCTGCTCGATAGCACGCTGGTCTGGTGTTGCGGCGAGTTCGGCCGGGGTCCCAAGGTGGACTGGCAGCCGCCCTGGAACGGCGGACGAAACCATTACGGCAAGGTCTTCTCGGTCCTGGTCGCCGGGGGCGGATTCAAGGGCGGCCGCGTGGTCGGCTCGTCGGATGCCAGGGCCGAGGAGGTCAAGGAGCGGCCCGTGTATCCGGTGGACCTGCTGGGCAGCATCTATCAGTTGGCCGGCATCGACGCCGGCGCCAGGCTGCCCCATCCCATGGGCCTTGAGGCCCACGTGCTGCCCGCCGCGTCGGCGGGCGTGAAGTCGGCCGGAATCCTGACCGAGATCATGTAGCAATGGAGCGGATCATGGGCAGAGTGCAATGGCTTTCAGGCCTGGGACTGGTCGTCCTGGCGGCGGCCGCGCCCGCGGCGCATGCGCAGCAGAGGCCCTACATCGGCTACGTCTATCCCGCCGGCGGCCGGCAGGGGACGACCTTCCAGATCAGGCTCGGCGGGCAGAACCTGGACGACGTGGACGCGGTGCTGGTCTCCGGCACGGGCGTCAAGGCCACGGTGACCGAGTACCTCAGGAGACTGGGCCCCCAGGAGATGACGCTGCTGCGGGAGCAACTGGCCGATCTGCGCCGGGGGGCGAAGGGGCCCGCCGCGAAGGGCAAAGGGGCGGCCGCGATGGACATGGGCATGGCCGCGATGGGCATGGAGGGGGCGGCCACGGACAAGGGGGCGGCCGCGAAGGACGCGGAACCCCAGACGATCGTCGCCAAGATTGAGAGGAGGATGGCCGAGTACGTTCAGACCCCGGCCAACGCCTCGATATCCAGCCTGGTCTTCGCCACGGTCACTTTTGCGCCCGACGCCCCGCCCGGCCGGCGGGAACTCAGGCTGGCAACCTCGCGCGGGGTGTCCAACCCGCTGGTCTTCTACGTCGGCCAACTTCCCGAGTTCGCCAGGAAACCCATGATTACCAGCACCCTCCAGGTGCTCGGCAAGGAGGAGCAGGCCCTCCGCAAGAGGCCCCCCGAGGAAGCGGAGGTGCTGGTCACCGTGCCGTGCACCGCCAACGGCCAGATCGCCTCCGGCGAGGTGAACCGGTATCGCTTCGAGGCCCGCAAGGGGCAGCGGCTGTTGATCTCGGTCGAAGCGCGCAGCCTGAACCCGTACGTCGCCGATGCCGTCCCCGGCTGGTTTCAGCCCGTGCTGACGCTGCGCGACGCCGGGGGCAAGGAGGTTGCGTTCTGCGACGACTACCGCTTCAAGCCCGATCCGGTCATGTTCTTCGAGGTTCCCAAGGACGGGCCCTACGTGCTCCACCTCACCGACGCCATCTACCGCGGCCGCGAGGATTTCGTTTACCGCCTCACCATCGGCGAACTGCCGTTCGTGACGAGCATCTTCCCGTTGGGCGGGCGGGCCGGCGAACCGGTGAGATTCGAGACCGTGGGCTGGAACCTGGCCATGGTCGCGCTGGCGCCCCCTCCCAGGGACGCCGGGCCGGGGATTTACCGTGCCGCCGCGGGCAGGGCAGGGTTCGTCTCCAACTACCTGCCGGTCGTCCTGGACACGCTGCCCGAAGGCTTCGACAAGGAGCCCAACGACGAACGCCGCGCCGCACAGAAGGTCGATCTGCCCGTTATCATCAACGGCCGGATCGATCGCCGGGGTGACTCGGACGTCTTCCAACTCGCCGGCCGCGCCGGCGATACGCTCGTTGCGGAAGTCAGCGCCAGGCGGCTGGAGTCTCCCGTGGATTCCATCCTGAAACTGACCGATGCGGCAGGCAACGTGCTGGCGGCGAACGACGACCATGAAGACCCCCAGGCCGGCGTGAACACGCACCACGCCGATTCCTACATCATGTTCAAGTTGCCGGCGGACGGAACCTACTACGTTCACCTGGGCGACGCCGCCCGCAGCGGCGGCCCGGACTTCGCCTATCGCCTGAGACTGAGCCAGCCGCAGCCGGACTTCGCCCTGTTCGTCGTGCCGTCCAGCGTTGCGATGCGCGGCAGGGGCAGCGCCACCGTCAACGTCCAGGTCATTCGCAAGGACGGCTTTACGGGCCCCATCAGCGTGGTCCTGAAGAACCCGCCGACGGGATTCTCGCTGACGGGCGGCACGATACCGCAGAACCAGGCTTCCGGGCGGCTGACGCTGAGCACTACACTGACCGCCACGAAGCAGCCGGTGAACCTGCGCCTCGAAGGCAGGGCGAAGATCCAGGACCGCGACGTCGCCCACGAGGCCATCGCCGCGGAAGACAGGATGCAGGCGTTCCTGTGGCGGCATCTGGTCCCCGCCGAGGACCTCAAGGTCCTCGTTTACGACCCGTCGTACACCCCTCCGCCCAAGCGCGTGCCGCCCGCTTCCCCGCCGCCGACAGTCGTGGCGCAGGCCACGGCAGCGGCCGGGACGAAGGCCCCGCCGGCGGTCGAGACGAAGGCCCCCGCCGCGCCCCCTGGCAAAGCCACATTCACCAAGCAGCAAGTCGCCGGACGCCTGCGACAGATCAAGGCCCTCTACGAAGAGGGGCTTCTCACCGACGACTTCAACTACCGCAAGGTCGCGGAATGCCAGGCCGCCCAGTGAAGGCCCCTACGGGTCGCATGACCGGCAAACAGCCCGCCCGCCAGGAGCCTGCCATGTTGCGAGAGAGACTCACCCGAAGGGACTTTCTGAGGACGGCGGCCGTCGCGGCGGGGTTGACCTGCGGACTGTCTCGGGCCGTGGGGGGCGGCTCGGAGTCCGGCCCGCCCGGCAAGAGGCCCAATGTCATCTACATCCTTGCTGACCAATTGCGATACCAGTCCCTCGGCTACGCGGGCGACGCCAAGGCCAGGACGCCCAACATCGACCGGCTGGCATCGCAGGGCGTCAGTTTCCGGCAGTGCGTGTCCTCCATGCCGGTCTGCGCGGCCTACCGGGCGTCGCTGCTGACGGGCAAGTACCCCTCGAGCACGGGCATGGCCATCAACGAGTTGCGCATCAACCCCAACCAGCGGTGTCTCGGCCACGTGGTGACGGAGGCCGGTTACGAGACAGGTTACATCGGCAAGTGGCACCTGTGGGCCAACGAGGGCGGCAACCACAACGCCATGAAGAACTCCTATATCCCGCCGGAGATGAAGAAGTATCGCCTTGGCTGGGACGGGTTCTGGGCAGCGTACAACTTCAACCACATGTACTACGACAACTTTTATTACATGGACGAGCCCGTGAAGCACACGTTCGAGGGCTACGAACCGGACGGCCAGACGGACATGGCCATCGACTTCATCCGGCGACACGCCGGGAAGGACAAGCCTTTCTACCTCACGCTGTCGGTAGGCACGCCGCACGACCCGTGGGGACCGGACAACGTGCCCGATAAGTACCTCCGCCTGTTCAAGGAGGTGGATTTCCCGCTGCCCAGGAATTGGTCCGACGCCCCCGACCCGTACATGGACCGCAACGCGGACCCGAAGAACTGGCTCGCGCAGTGGAAGCCCAACCTGCCCGGCTACCAGCGTGCGTACTACGCGATGACGGCCAACCTGGACGACAACGTCGGCCGGATTATTAACGCCGTGGATGCCGCCGGCATCGGAAACGGCACGGTTATCGTCTTCACGTCGGACCACGGCGAGATGTTCGGCGCCAACGGCCGGGTGTTCAAACTCACCTTCTACGAGCCTGCCGCGCGCGTTCCGATGGTCATCCGCTGGCCCGGCACGATCCCGGGCGGGCTTGTCTGCGACGCCTGCATGGGCACGCCGGACATCATGCCCACGCTGCTGGGGCTGATGGGCCTTCCCATCCCCGGCGCCGTCGAGGGGATGAACCTCAGCCACCTGGCGCGGGGCCGGGCCGGCCCGGAGCCCGAGTTCGCATTCCTCCAGGGCCTCGGGCACACCTGGCAATGGAACGACGGGTTCGAGTGGCGGGCCGTTCGCGACAAGCGGTACACGTACGCCATCTATCGCCGGGACAAGTCGGAACTGCTGCTGGACAACCTGGGCGACCCGCTCCAGATGCAGAACCTCGCCCGCGACCCGGCCCACGCTGATGCGCTGAATCGCCTTCGCAAGCAGATGGCGGGAAAGATGAAGTCCCTCGATGACACGTTCGAGGCGTGCACCTGGTACAGGGACCACTGGACGGACGGCAAGCGAAACATCGTCGCATCGGCAAAGGGCAAGTTCTGACGTGCGCCGGGGCGCCCCCCTTCTCGCGGAAAATGCCGCTTCCTGCCGCGAGGCGGCGCGCCCGGCGCTTCGATGGCCCCCGCGTGAGGTGCTACTTGGGTTCCGAGAACAGGGGGCCGTCGGGCAGGAGGACGACGCGGCCGGCCAGGGGCTTGCCTTTGTCGCTGCCCTCCACGAGGATTGCCCAGCGCATGCCGGAATGCACCGGCTGGGCGTCGTACAGAACCAGGAGGCCCGCCCGGCCGGGCACGCGAAGCCCGTCCTTGCTGTAAACGGACGGCTTGCCGGAGGCCGGGCAGACAAGGGGCGCGATCGCGCCGGAATCGGGACGGGCGAGGTCGTCGAGGGTCTCCGGAAGCCTTCCGTTGGTTCGAGAGTAGAGCAGGAGCCGCCCGCAGGCGTCGTGCAGGCGCTCGGCGCAGGGGTCGAGGTCGGTGCTTGGCCTGCGCGGCGACGGGGCCGCGACCTGGCAGCCGGCGGCAATTGCCGCCGCCAAGAGGCAGCAGTAAAAGAGCGGCAAAGTGACAGCGTGGCAAAGTGACAAAGTGAGAGAGCGACGAAGCAGGGACCACACGGTCGCAGCGTAGGGGCTGTTCACGTCGTCACTTCCTGACTTCGTCACTGGTCCGGGGGCTGCTGCGGGGGCGGGGTCGCGCCGCGCTGCATGCCCTTCATGTGTTCCTCGAACGCGCCCGGCTGGACGGCATCGGGGGTGAGTTTGGTGCCGGCCTGTTCGTTGGCCGACATGCCCACCAGGTCCTCCGGCACCCTGGCCACGTGCGGGGTAAGGAACATAAGGAGTTCCGTCTTGGTCTTGGTCTTGATTGTGCGGCTGAACAGGGCGCCCAGCAAGGGGATGTCGCCCAGGATGGGCACCTTCTGAACGGTCTCGACGTTACGGTCTTCCATGAGGCCGCCGATGACGATGGTGTGGCCGTCGTGGATGGCCACGCGGCTCTGCGCGGCGCGCCGGGCGAACACCGGCGCGTTGACCGTCTCGGAGATGGGAACGGTCGTCCCGGTGAGGGCCGAAATCTCCGGGTAAACGTCCATGATGACCAGGCCGTCGGGGTTGATGTGGGGCGTTACGGTCAGGATGATGCCGATATCATCATATTCTATTGTGTTGATGGTCTGGCCCGTGTCGGTGAGTTGCGACCGCGTGATGAAGGGCACTTCCTGGCCCACCATGATGGAAGCCTGCTGGTTGTCGCTGGTGAGGATGTAGGGGCGGCTGAGGACGTCGAGTTTGCCCGCGGTGGCCAGGGCGCGGACGGCGGCGGTAAAGTCGCTCTCGATCACCCTGACGGTTATGCCGCCGGTCTGCGCGGCAACGGAGAAGTCCGTCCCGCCGCGGGCGCCTCTTGTGCCGGCGGCCCGCATGTTCAGGACCGAGAACTCCGTGCCCAGGTCGAGCGCATCGTCGTGCGTGACCTCGGCGATGAGGATCTTGATGAGGACCTGCGGCACGGGCCGGTCCAGGTCCTCCAGGATTGCCTTGATGCGGTCGAAGTGCTTGGAATCGGCGGTCACCAGGAGCGAGTTCGTGTCGGGGTCGGCCACGACGTAGACCTGTCCGGCGAGGTCGGATGCGGCCGCCGCGGTCGTGGGCGAGAATCGCATGGTGCTTCGGCCCGCCGTGCCCGCGGTCGTCCCGCTGCCGAAGAAGCCGGTGGAGCCGAAGCCGGTTGATCCGAGGCTGGTCGAGCCGAGGCCGCCTGAACTGCGGCTGCTGGAGCCGCCGAAGCCCCCTCCGCCGGTGCTCCGGGTGCTTGAACCGGCGCCGCTTCTGAACGGCGTCGCCTGGGTGGCGGTCTGGCGCGCGGTCGTGGTCCGGCCGCTCGTCCCGCCCGACCAGCCGAAGAGGTTGTTCAGCACGGCCTCGATATTCGCGGCCTGGGCATTCTTCAGGGGGTACACGAAGACGGCCTGCTCCTCGGCGGGGTTGGAGTCGAGTTGCTTGATGATGTCGTCGATGACCGCGAGCAACTCCGGCGGTCCGCTGACGACGAGGGTGTTTGTGCGGTCGTCGGACGAGGCTGTGACCTTCTGCTGCTCGCGCCGGCCGGAGGTGGTGCCCGACGTGCGCTGGCTGTCCTCGCCGCGGCGAAACTCGTCGCCGGGGCCGCGCTCACCGCGAGGCCCGAAGCCGCCGGACTCGCCCCGAGGCCCGCCGCCGAAGGGCATGCCAGGGGGCCCGCCGCCGGGCCCGCCTCTGAACATGAACTCGCGGATGGCGCCAAATGGGCTGGCCGCGCCGCCCTGGGTCGTCTGGTCCTGCCTGAACAGGTCGTTGATGAGTCGCGCGGCGTTGGCCGCGTTCGCGTACTTCAACTGGTAAACCCGCACCTCCGAGACGGTTGCCGTCTGCGTGTCCAGGGCGCGGATGATCTCAACAAAGCGGCGGACGTTCGTCTGCGTGTCGGTCAGGATGAGCGTGTTGGTGGCGGCGTTGGCGCTCAGGTCGGCATAGGACGGGATGAGGGCGGCCAGGTCGCGCCTCAGTTGCGTGGCATCGGCCGACCGGATGGGGATGACCTGCGTGATGAGTTGGTCGGAAGGCTCGATTTCCTCCGGGTTGCTGCCGGAGCGAACGGGCAGCGGCGCCTTCTTCGCCTGGTCGAGCGCCACGATGCGCAGGGTGCGGCCGGTGCGTACGGCGGCGTAGCCTTTTTCCTTCAGGACGGTGTTCAGGAGCGATACAGCCTCTTCCACGTTGAGCGGCTGAAGGCTCATGACGGTGATGCGGCCCTCGACCGCGGCTTCCTGCACGACGACCAGGCCGGCCGCTTCCGACAGGTACTCCAGCACCGCGCGAAGCGAGGCGTCCTTGAAGTTCAGCATGATGGGGCCCTGGAGGGGCTTCCTCGGCGCCGGGGGCTGCGGCGGCTGCTCGCCGGGGACCGCCCCGGCCGGCGGCGCGGCTGGCGGGGCGACGCCGGGAGCCGTGCCCGGCACCGGAGAGGGCGGCGTCTGCGGGGGCGTCTCGCCGGGAAGCGTACCGGCGGGCGGCTGCCCCGACGGCGCAGGTGTTGTCGGGGCCGACGGCGCAGGTGCCTGCGGCGGGGCGGTAGGCGGGGCGGCCTCGGGCGGCGCCGGCGGCGGCGGCAGGGCAGGCGGCGCCTCGCCCGGCGGTGTGCCCGGCCCCGGCTCAGCCGGCGGCGCAGGCGTCTGCGGCGGGGCGGCAGGCGGGGCGGCCTCGGGCGGCGCCGGTGATGGCGGGACGGCCGGAGGCGATGTCTCGGGCGGCGTAGGCGCCGGTCCCGCCGCCGGCGGGGGCGGCGGCGCTTGGGCCTCTTCAGGCGGAGCCGCGCGAGCGTCGGCCGGCATCATGCCCAGCAGCAGCACGGCGACCACAGCCGCAAGCGCCCATACGCGGCGGAGAGTGGAGATGCATGTTAAGTTTTTCATCTGTTGAGTTCCTGTTCGCGCCGTTGGCGCATTCGTTCCAGGATGCCGGCAGCGCCTGGGTCCGTTGTACCGCCCGATATGCCGGCAGCCGCCTGGGGCGGGGCTGCCGAAGGCTGGGTTGTTGAAGATGCAGCAGTTGCCGGCGTTGCCGGGGCAGCGGCAGCGGCGACATCCGCTGCCGGCGGGGCGGTTGATGCCGCGGCGGCCGCCGCCGCGGGTGCACCGGCGGCTGTCGCGGGCGTCGGGCCTTCGCCCGCCGCGGGGCTACGGCCCGCAGGCGGGGCCGCCGGGGCCGCGGCTGGTGCGGCCGGAGCGCTTGGCGGCGCCGCCGGCTTGGGCAGCGAGGCGGCGGCGCCAGAGAGGTTGCTGCCGATGGCGATCCGCGTGGTGTTTCCGTCGCAGGCGTACTGGACGGCGTCCAGGGTAATGGCGGCCAGGCGGCCCCTTCCCAGCGCGGCGCCGATCTGCGAGGGGGCGGTCTTTCCGGTCCTGGTGTCCTCGAAGAAGGCGACGTAGTCCTCACCCTGGTGGACGATGCCGGTAAGGACGATGCGGTCATCGCCGGTGGCGGCGGGGGGAGCGGCGGGCGGGGCGGTCGGCGCGGGGCGCCTGCTGGCCGGGCTCGCCCGATTGCGGAGGAACATGTTCCGCTCCGACAGGACCCGGTAACTCTCCCACTGCGAGGGGCGGGCGGCCGGCGGCGACGCGGTCGGCGGCCCCGGCGGCCCGGCCGGCGGCGACGCGGCCGCGGCCGGCGCAGCCGGCAGGATGAGCAGCCAGAACCCCACGGCGCAACCGGCCATCCGGAGGCGGTCAGCCACGGCGGTCATTCGTCATCTCCTGTCGCCTGGGCGGGCGTGGCGGGGTCGCTCGGCGCGGTCGGCTGAACCGGCTGGTACAGCGTCGAGAGGCGCAACTGAAGCGCGAGGTCGTCGGTTCCTTCCTTGCGGGCGCCCAACTGGAGTTCCTTGACCCTGATGGGGACCTTGGCCGTCTCTATGCGCCACAGGAACCGCGCGACGGCGTTCATGGACCCTGTGCCGGCCGCCTGAAACGTGATCTCCTGCAAACTCCTCTTATCGGGCAGGCGATCGGGCTTCAGGGACGTGAGTTTCAGGCCCGCCTCGGCGGACCAGTCGCGCACGGCGTGGAGTATCTGGCTCTCGGCCTCGCTGGGATCGTGTTTCAGGCCCGCGGCGGTCATTTCTTTCCACTTCGGGGCGATCCGGTGCTTGTGCGCGAGCAGGGCCGCGGCCCGTTCCATCTCGACCAGCAGGCCCTGCTTCTGATTTTCGAGTGCCGCGCGATAGTCCAGAAGCGGGGTCACGGCGTAGCGGTCCAGCACCAGCAGCGCCACCGCGACCGCCGCGAGGCAGATGATGAGCCGTTCTCGCCTGGAGAGGATCATGATCGCTCCGCGCCGGCGAAGTTGAGGCTGATGGCAAAGGACACTTCGCGTGCCTCTGCGCCGACCTCGCGGATGTACAGGGGCTTGACGTCCGAGAACCTGGCATCTGCCTTCAGGCGGTCCAGGACCTCCAGGACGGCGCTTTCGTCCCTGGCCTTTCCGGAGAGGAGCACGCGGAGACCCTCGTCAAGGGCAAGGCTCGTGGTCCATATTTTGCCTTCCACCGGAAACGCCAGGGTCAGTTCGCGCAGACAATCGAGGCACGCGGGCCTGCGGTCGTACCAGCCGCGAGCGAAGGCCGCCTTGCCGACGATGTCCTTGGCCGCCGTCAGGCTCTCCTTCATCCCGCCGAGTTGGTCTTTCAGGTCCTGGACGTCCTGCTCCTGGCCGCGCACGTCGAGGAACAGGGCGAGGGCGGCCAGGAGCACCCCTGCGGCCAGGGCGCCGCCCCAGATAACCTTCTTGCGCAGGGCGACTGCCTTGCGTGGGTCCAGGCGCGAATGCAGGAAATCGACCGCGGGCCTCTTGTTGTTGAGGCCGGCCGCCGCCAGCGCGGTCGCGGCTGCAAAATTGCCGCTCAGAGCCGCGACCGTAAGGGAGCGGTGCTGTTGGTGTGCGCACGCCACGGCACCGCTCCCTGACGGTCGCGGCTCTGATACGTCGTCGATCCCCAGGTCGGCAGGGTACTGGCAGAGCCTCTGCTCCAGCGAAAGCCGTTTCGCGTGGACGCGCAGGGCTTCGGCGGAGAGTCCGGTCGCGTTCCATATGAGCAGGTCCGCGGCCTGGGCCGCTCCTCCGCTATCGGGCAACAGCGCAGCGACGCGGTGCAACTCGTCGGCCAGGTCGTCCAGCCAGCCATCCGGGGGAGATGAACCCGCAGCGGGGGGCGATATCGCCAGCCGCCTCAGGAGGCGGAAACCGCCGCCCGACTGCACGCTGAGTTCCGCCGCGCCGGGCGAGTGGTCCAGCACAAGCCGCCGGGAGGACGGCGGGCGCGGGTCAACAACACCGGTCCCTGGCGGTCGCGGCTCTGACGTGGCTCCGGCAAGGGCCATCATGGAGGATGTGACGGCCGCCACCGTCAGTCCGGCCGCCTGAGCCGCCTGCGACAAGAGGTCCACGCTGCGGCGGGGGGCCGCCACGAGAAGGACGGACTGCCCCTGGCCGGCAGCGACCGGGTCGGCAAAGTCGAAAACGAGGTCCTTCGGGTCCGAAGCAAACTCCCGCTCCGCCGCAATCGAGAGGACGCCGGGCAGCAGGTCGGCCGCGGTGGGCGGCAACGATTTCTCCCTGGCGATCAGCCGCCTGGCCCCCAGGCCGATTACGCATCGCGACGCACAGAAGTGGTTCTGCCGCAGGAACTGCCGGAGCGCCTTCGCCAGGTTCGCCGGGTCGCGTGCGGAGTCGCCTTCCGGCATGGGGAACTCCGCGGCGTGGAGCACCCTGCGGCGGCCGTGCGCGACGGCGACCTCGGCGGCCGCGATGCTCCGGTCGGTCACGGCCAGGCCCAGCATTCTGCGGGGCGTCATCATTGCGGGGCGACCTCCAGGCCGGTTGTCTGGATTACATTCTCCACCGGCAGGCCGGAGCGCAGCCTGGCGACAATGTCCTGCGACAGCGGCCAGCCCAGGTGCGTCAGGTCCTGCCGATAGATGACCTGGGGCGGGCTCGTGCGGGCATCAACCACGACCCGGCACCGTTTGAACGCGCGGCCGCCGGGGGCGATGCTCACGATGTCGGCCGAGAACCGGTACGACTGCGCCGTGATGGATCCGCCGATGGCGACAGCCTTCTCCCGCGACAGGACCTGTACCACCCAGGCGATGCTGCTGCGGCCTTCGTCGTCGGTGGGGCGTGCAGCCAGGAGGGCGGAAGCGTCGCTCTCGTCCAGGCCGGGCAGGCAGAGGAGCACCTCCTTGGGCGCAGTATTGACGTTGATGAGTCCCGCCTGGCTTCCCCCGCCGCCGGTCGTAATCCGGCCGGCGATCTTCTGGAACTCATCCTTCGTCAGGCCGGCGCGATAGTAGAAATCAAGCACGCTGCGGAACGGCCGTTCGCGGCGCACGCGGTCCAGGACGCCCGGAAGCCGGTCGGCCGAGACCGCCTGCCGCAGCAGGTCAACCAGCGCCTGTGACCGCGGGTCGTTGACGTTGACAAGCGCCGTGCCGCCGGTGCTCCCCGGGGCGCTGGCGCTGTAAACGGTCACATAGTTGATGAGTCCGCAGTCGAGGCGTGCGCCGCTGCTCGTGAACGTGCCGCTGAAGGGGCGGGAGTCGCTTTCGCCGGCGTCGATGAAGCCGTTGCGGTTGGCGTCGCGGCCGAAGAGAATCTCCTTCGAGGCGTCGCGAACCAGGAACAACTCCTCCACGGTCTCCAGGGGGCCGTTCTTGCACTCGTACGGGTCGGCGAGCATCAGGTAATACTCGCTCTCCGCGCCGCCGGAGGTGACGTTGCTGTCGGGGTCGCGCCAGTCAACGATGGCGGCGGCAAGTTCCGTCGTCATGCCGGGCAACTTCGAGAGCATGTCCAGCGGGGCCGTGTTCAGGTTCACCTTGGACGCCTCGTCCGTGATGCCGTATGAGTAGGTGGCCGGAGAGTCGGTGCCGGCGGGGCGGAGTATCCAGAACGCCCCGCCGCCCACCAGGACGGCCTCGCACGGCGTATCGGCGTCGTCCGGCGTCCGGCCCGCCAGGCCGTCAACGCCGGCCAGCACGTACTGGATCGCACCCTGCTCGATGGCGGCCGCCTGGAGCGCGGCCACGCCGTTGGCCGAACGGTCGCCCTCCACGCGCATGGTGCGGGCCAGCACAAGCACCAGCCCTGCCAGCACCAGAAGAATCCACATGGTGACGATCAGAACGGTGCCCCTGGCGCGGCGCAAGCCCTCCACTTGCATTGCGGATTGCGGATTGCAGAATGCGGATTGAACGACCCAGGGCAGCGCCGCTCCATGAGTCGTTTCTGTTCGTCTAATCTGCAATCCGCATTCCGCAATCCGCACTGGTTTGACTCCGCATTCAGCACTCCGCCGATGTCTCATGATCAAGGCCCGATGATCTGCATGGAGTCGGCCGGCGCCGCGCCGCAGGGAACCAGGAACACCTGCGCGGCGCAGTAGCCGCCGCTGGCGTCGTCCGTCCGTCCGCCGTCCAACTGGAGCGTCGCCTCGACCGCGACCGGCAGCGTATTGTCCTGGGAGGTGCTGTCCCAGTAGTCCTGCCAGTCGGAGCCGGTGAAGTATCTCAGGTTGAATGCGTGGACGCCGCGGCAGAGGACCTCCCGCACGGGCTCCGGCGTCCGCGGCGCCTGAAGGTTGGTGGTGACCAGCCGCACCAGGACCTGGCTCAGCCCGTCTTCCGAGGGTTCGCACAGGATTTCAATTTTCTTGATATCTCCGATTCCTTCCGCCGGCTCCGGGCTGGAGGCGGTGGAGCAGAGTTCGAGCACGTCGGACTGGCGCCCGCGGGCATCCTGCCCGTCGTCTCCCAGGAAAGGCCCCGCCAGCACCCCCTTCGGGACCACGGCGCTGCGGATGTCTTCTCCCACGAGTTCCAGGGCAAGCCGCGCCTTGCGCACGGGCTCAACCGCCGCCAGGGCGCTGCGCCGGGCGTTGAAGGCGATGCTGAGGCTGGCGTAGAGCGACCCCGCCAGGACGGCGACCAGGGCCGTCGCCACCAGCATCTCCAGCAGCGTAAAGGCCCGCGCGCCGGCGCCGCCGCTGACTTCTCGCCCGGTCATCCCGAACTCCCCGTGTAAACGAGCGTGGTCAAGGTCACGCTGCGGTCCCTGCCGCGCAGGTTCCACCACACCTGCACGTCCAACTGCCGCACGTTGGCGGCCTGCTGCCAGTCCGTAACCTGGGCCGACCAGCGGTACAGCGGCTGCTCGGGGCCGAAATCGCCGGCGAGCGAGGCGTTGTTCCACTGGGCGCAGGCGACGATCTCGGCCATCTTGGCCTGGGCCAGCGACGCGGCCTCCGTCTGCCGCCGGCTCTCATCGGCAACGGTCAGCGCCAGCGAGATGCCGCTCATGGCCACCGGCAGGATGATGGCCACCAGCACCAGCGTGGCCAGAATCTCAATCAGGGTGAAGGCGCGCCGGCCGGGCTTGCCACGGCGTCGCCCCGGCGAGCCGGGCGCATCACGTCGCGGGACCCCAGCGGTATCGCTCATGACCCTTGTGCCTCCGGCGGCGACACCACGCGAAACGCTTCGGCGGCGGAGTCGCAGACAACCCGGAAGATTTCCCCCTGCCGGCCCTGCAACTCGATCACTGCCTCTTCCGTCCTGCCGCTCGGATGGAACTCGATGTACTCCATCGTCGTTTCGCCCGAGGGCGACCAGGCGCGGACGGTCGTGCCTTCAGGCAGGCGGAACCTCCGGCCGAACTCCGTGCCGAGGTCGGCAAACGTCCCCGCATCCTGGACCGTGAGCCAGTACGTGCCGGTCTGCGGGTCGATGTTCAGCCGATAGACGCTGCCCTGGGCCGCTGCACGCGACCCCGCCAACTGCGTCAGCGCCAGCATCTGCGCAGCGGCGTCTGCCGTCTGGCGCGAGGCGAAGAAACCGCGCAGCGACGGCGCGGCCAGCGCCAGCAGCACGCCCACCAGGCCCAGGACCACGATGAGTTCCAGCAGCGTGAACCCGGCGGGCGCCATGCTTTCGTGCCCTTGCGCGGCGGGTCTCCTGACCTGCCGCGCATTGGCATGGCCAGCGGGCATGGCGCGGCGGGCCAGGAGACCCGCCGCGCAAACCCAAAGCACGGCCCCCGCGCCACGGCCGGACAAGCCGGCCGCGCCACACCCGCGATCGCGGTTTGCGCCAAAGGCGCCGAACGAAGTTTCAGCGCTCCGACCAGTTATCAATGTCGTCTCCCCCGCCTTCCTGCCCGTCCGCGCCGAACGAGTACAGGTCGCATCCGTTGGGGTTGTGCTGCCCCGGACATCGGTACAGATAGGCGTTGCCCCACGGGTCCTTGGGCATGCCGCGCTTCAGGTACGGCCCCTGCCACCCCACGAGGGTGGGGGGGAGTTCGAGGAGCGCCTTGAGGCCCTCCTCGGTGGAGGGATAGCGCCCGCAGTCCACCTCGAAGGCGTCGAGCGCCACCTCGATGTTCGCGATGTCGGTTCGCGCGCCGGTGATCTTGGCCTGTTCGGACCGCCTGGTGAACTTCGGCACCACCAGCGCCGCCAGCGTGGCCAGGATGACCAGCACCAGCAGGAGTTCGATGAGCGTAAAGGCCCGGGCGGCGGCCGGTCGGGTGGCATGCCCGCGGCATCCGTTCCGCGGGCATGCATGCCCACGCAAAGGCGGCGTGGGCATGCCACACGCCGTGCCACATGCTCTTGCGGACGTGTTATTCATATTTCCGGGCCCTTTCCGTTCAACGAATGTATTCCTGAAGGGTGAAGACGGGCAGTATCATGCCGATGACGACGGTGCCCACGACGGCCGCCATGATGAACAGCAGCGCCGGCTCGGCCAGCGCCACGAGCATCCGCAACTGGCGGTCCAGGTCGGCCTCGTAGACTGCGGCCAGGCGCAGGAGTTCCTGGTCCAGGCGGCTCGACTCCTCGGCCACGGCGATCATCTCGATGACCGTCGCGGGGAACAGTTGGCGGCAACTCGACAGGCTCCGGGCCAGCGGCCTGCCTTGCTGCACCTCCTCGATCGAAAGGCTCACCGAGTCCGCCAGAATCTGGTTGCCGATGGCCTCCCTGGCCACCGCGAGCGCGGTGACCAGCGGGACGCCCGCCCCCAGCAGCGTTCCGAGCATGCGGCAGAAGCGCACGAGCGCGAACCGTGCCAGCACGCGGCCCAGGGCCGGCACTCGCAGCAGCGTACGCTCCATCAGTCGGCGCCCGGACTGCGACTTCAATGCCCGCCGGGCCACCATCACCGCCAGGGCCGCCCCGATGACCACCAGCAATCCGTACTTCGTCACCAGGCGGCTCGCCGCGACGATCGCCTGCGTCAGCGGCGGCAGCGCCGCGCCGAACTCCGCAAAAATCCCCGAGAACCGTGGAATGAAATACGTCAGCAGGAAAACCAGGACGCACCCCGCCAGCACCACCAGGACCGTCGGGTACACCAGCGCGCCCTTGACCTTCGACTTCAGGTCCCGCTCGCGCGCCCGGAAATCGGCGATCTGGCCCAGCACCACGTCGAGGAACCCCCCCGTCTCGCCCGCGCGAACCATGGCCACGTGCACCGCCGGGAACGACTGCGGGAACTTCCCGAGCGCATCGGCCAGCGGCGACCCGCCCACCACGTCGTCGTGGATGGCGGACCACTGCTTCCGCGAAGGTCCTTTTGACGCTTCGCGCCGCAGGATCTCCAGCGCCCGGCTCAGCGACACCCCGGCCGTCAGAAGGCTCGACAGTTCGCGGCTGAAGGCCTCCACGTCGGCCTGCGACACGCGGCCCCCCCAGGCGGGGCCAAGCAGCCAACTCGCCTGCGCCTGCGCCGAGGCTTCGGCGGGCAGGCCGGGGCCTCCCAGCGCGGCAGGGGCCTCCTGCTCTTCCACAGATGCCGGCACAAGCCCTTTCTGGATGACCGTGTCCAGGGCCGCTGCGCGGTTCGAGGCGGGCACCGTTCCGGAGGTCCGCCGACCTGCGGCATCCACCGCCGTGTACGTGAAGACAGGCATCAGCCGGGCGCCTCCCTGGGTTTGCCGGCGGGGTGCGAGGGATAACCTGCCGCTTCGGCGGCGGGATCGGCGCCCGCGGGGCCGGCGTCCTGATCGCCGTTGCCGCTCGCCCGCTCGTCCTTGGTGACCCGGAGGACTTCCTCGACGGTGGTGCGGGCGCTTCGCACCAGGCGCCAGCCGTCCTCTCGCAGGCTCAACATGCCCTGCTGGGCGGCCACGCGGCGGATTTCTCCGGCGCTGGCGCGCTGAAGGATCATGGCCCGGACTTCCGGGGTCACCAGCATCGTCTCGAAGATGCCTGTCCGGCCGCGATACCCTGTGCCCTGGCACTCGCGGCAGCCGCGACCCCAGTGCAGCACGTCGGGCGCCCTGTCGCCGAACTGGGCCCTCAGCGCTTCGGCGTCCTCGGCGGGAAGAGACTCCTTGCAGTTGGTGCAGATAAGCCTGACCAGGCGCTGCGCCAGCACCGCTTCCAGCGACGAGGCCACAAGGTACGGCTCGATCCCCATGTCCACCAGGCGCGTCAGTGCGCCGGGGGCGTCGTTGGTGTGAAGCGTCGAGAAAACCAGGTGGCCCGTGAGCGATGCCTGCACGGCGATCTCGGCCGTCTCGCGGTCGCGGATCTCGCCCACCAGGACCACGTCCGGGTCGTGCCGCAGAATACTCCTCAAGCCGCGCGCAAAACTCAACCCCGCCTTCGTGGACACCTGTATCTGGTTTATGCCGCGCAGGTGGTACTCGATTGGGTCCTCGATGGTAACGATCTTGCGCGTGACGTCGTTGATCCGCGACAGCCCCGCGTACAGCGTCGTCGTCTTGCCGCTGCCGGTAGGCCCGGTCACCAGCACGATGCCGTGGGGGAGGGCAAGGATTCGCTCGAAGATCTCGCGGTCGCGCTCGGCCATGCCCAGGTGCTCCAGGCCCAGGAGCATCGCACTTCGGTCCAGCAGCCGCAGGACCACGGCCTCCCCGTGAAGCATGGGGATGACGGACACACGGACGTCGACCTCGCGGCCGGCGACCTTGAGACGGATTCGCCCGTCCTGCGGCAGGCGTTTCTCGGCGATGTCCAGGCGGCTGAGGATCTTCAGGCGCGAAACGATTGCCGGCTGGAACTGGCGGACCTCGGGCGGCACGTTGGCCTCCTGGAGCACGCCGTCCACGCGGTATCGCACCCGGAGCGCATCCTCGAACGGCTCGAAGTGAACGTCCGTGGCCCGCCGCTCGATGGCCTCCGCGAGCACCTGGTTGACGAACTTGATTATGGATGCGTCTTCGGCGGCGGCGGAGAGGTCCAGGCCGGAGTCCGCCTCGTGGTCGACCACCTGCACGCCGCCGACTTCCGCCTCGGAGACGAGCGACTGGAGCGTGTCGGCCCCGACGCCGAGCAGGGCCTTGATGCACCGGCCGATCTCCGCCGACGGGGCCAGCGCCACCCGCAGTTCAAGCCCCGTGGCCACGCGCAACTCATCTATGCCGCCCGTGTCGAAGAGCCTGCTCGACGCCACCGTAACGATGCCGTCCTCCTGCCCGAGCGGCAGCAGTCCGTGTGCCAGCAGGATGCGGGCCGGGAACTGCGTCAGGAACTCCTTCTCGGGCGGGTGCTGTTCCAGGTCGACGTACGGAACGTGGAACTCCTCGGACAAGAACCGCAGCAACTGGTCTTCGGGCAGGCCGCTGGCCGCCAGCAGGGCTTCGTCGAGCGGCTTGCCCTGGGCCACGAGAGATTCGACCCGCCTTGCGGCCTGCTCGTCGAGCAGCCCGCCAGCGCGCATTCGTACGAGGATTCCGCCCATCGTGAACCGACCCTTTCTCCTCTGCTTACGGCACCGCTCCCTTACGGTCGCGGCTCTGAAACCTGCCTGCCGGGTGGCATGCCCGCGGCATCCGTTCCGCGGGCATGCATGCCCACGCAAAGGCGGTGTGGGCATGCCACCCGGCCGTGATACAAGGGGTGCCATGCTCTCGCTTGCGAAGGCCGGCCGGCGGCCCTCGCACGACCATGCTTTCGCAACGGCGGCTCTGATGTGCAACGGCGCGAAAGCATGGCGCCCACGAGAACGGCGTTGATGCACTGCTAGTCAAGGATGCCCATCGTCACCAACTGCGCTTCCTGGCGCACGGTGACGACGTCGCGAAGTTCCTTCTGAGCGGCCTCCAACTCGGCCCTGGCCTTCGCCCGCGCCTCGCGCAGTGCGGACAGGGCTGCCTTGATCTCATCCGCCCTGGCTTCCTTGTTCTCCAGCACTCTCTGGAGCGCTTCGGTCTTCTGCTCGACCTCGGACTGCGGCCGGTCGGGCGGCCGGTCCGCGCCGGGCCGGTCCGGCGGCCCGCGGTCCGGCCCCGGACCGCCGCGGCGGCCCGCCATCCCCATCATCATGAAGCCCATGCCGCCGCCGCGAGTCTGGCGGGACAGCGTCTGCACCTTCTCGATGCGGGGCTGGAGGACCTTCCATTCCTCCTCGCTGGCCTCGAGGGACTGCCTCATCCGGTCCGACATCTGCTGGCGGAACTGCTCCATCCGCTGGGCCATCTGACCCGGGTCCCGCTCACCAGGAGGAGGAGGGGGCGGGCCTTCTGCGGACATCGCCTGCTGTATCCATGCCCCGGCTACAATCATGGCGAGGGCCACAAGGCAAACGGCGCTGCATCGCAACATGTTCTGTCTCCTTGCCAGAGTTCCCTTGATCATCACACGGCAAACGGCGCCCCCCACCGAGGGGAGCACGCGGGTCATTGCGGCGGCGGCCCGGGCGACGGCCCGGGCGGCCCGCCCGGCGGGCCCCGGTGCTTGCCGCGGGGCGGGCCGAAGCCACGCTCCCGCTGCATCTTGAGGAGTTCCTCGTACTTGGCGACCTGCTGGGGCGTCAGAATCTCCTTGGTGCGCTTGACGGCTTCGTCGAACGCCTGTTTCCGCTGCTGCGACATCTCCTCCTCTTTGCCGGCAAACTCCTTCAGGATGGCGTCGTAGCGCGAACGCTGCTCGTCCGTCAGCAGGGCAACGATGGCCTGGTCGCGCTGCTGTCTCAGGGCTTCTCTCTGCTCGCCGTGCTGCCGCATCATGGTCCCCATCACCTCGGACCAGATGGCGTGCATCTGCTCCCGCTGCTGGCTGGTAAGGTCCAGTTCGGCCTCAAGCCAGGAGGGCCCCGGAGGGCGGTGGTCCAGGCGGTCCGCCAGCAGGCCGGTTGCCGCCCCCGCGGCAAACGTCACGAGAAAGGAGACAATCAGAATGGCCTTGATCCTAGTCATGTCCGTTTTCCCGAGAGAGGTCATGTACTATCCACTGGGCCAACTGCTCCTGGGATGCGACTGCCGATGGGTCCTGAGGAGCAACGGCGGCGGTCTCCCAGAGCGGGATCTGGCCTGAGTCGGCGCCGGCGGCGGAAATCCTCCAGAGCCACACGCACGAGACCAGCAGAATCGATGCGGCCGCGGCCACGAACACCTCGGCCACGTGCAGCATCGTAATCTTCGGCTGCATGTCCACAGACTGGTGCAGACGCGCCAGGACCTCGCCGGGCATCTCCGCCCCGCCGGCCGCACGCATCAGGTCCGACAGCCTGCGCAGCCGCCGCAGTTCCGCCGCACAAACCGGGCACTCCCGAAGGTGCCTTTCCACCTCGGCCCGTGATGCCTCGGGGAGTTCCCCGTCATGGTAAGCGCCGACCCGCTGGCCCTGCTCGCATTCAATCATGGCTCGTTCCTTGTAACGGACGACATTGCCGCACGTGCCGCAGTTCCACGCTGCGCGGCGGGTCTCCTGACCCGCCGCGCAAAGTGCAAGCAAGCCGTGGCACGCTGCCTCTCTAGCGGAAGTATTCCTTCAGCAGTTCCTGCATTCGCCGGCGCGCCCGGAAGAGCCGCGACTCGACGGTTCCGCGCGGCACGCCCAGGACCTCGGCGATCTCGTCGTAGGAGAGGCCCTGCAACTCCCGCAGGGCAATAACTTCGCGGTGCTCCGGGCTTAAGGACCTCATCGCATCCGCCACGTCGACCCGCGCATCCGTCGCGCGGTCGGAAGATTCCTGGCCCAGGTCGGCCTGGGAGGCCGCTTCCAGCCGGGCGAGTGCCGCCCTGCGCCTGCCTTCCGAGCGCCGGCGTCCGGCCGCCTGCCGGACCAGTATCCGCGTCAGCCACGTCTTGACCGACGCGCGGCCTTCGAAGGCCGCCAGCCCGCGAAATGCGCCCGCGAACGTTTCCTGCACAAGGTCCTCGGCATCCGCGGCATTGCCGCTCATCGAGACGGCCACGGCAAACAGAAAGCCCGCGTGCCGGTCAACGAGTTCGTGGAAGGCGGAGTGGTCGCCTTCTCGCGCCCTGCCGGCCAGGTCGAAGTCTGTGGGCCGCCAATCGGCGATTTCCGTTGCCACGCAGTTCCTCGTTCCACGTACCCATAGTTGCCAAACGCAGGCGGATTCTTCCCCATGCCGGAAATTTCCTGACTTCTCCGGGAGGGGGGCGCTATGCTTTCGCGCCGCTGCGAAAGCATGGTCGGCCGGGCGACACGCCCACGCCGCCGGGGGCGAACGTGTGAGGCCTTCTCGGAGAGCCGGATGCGGGAAAACCGCCCGTCCGGTTCGAGGGGCGGGACCTGGAGCCGCAGCGCGGCACGGAAGCGCGGCGCCGGCGCTGGGCGAAAACCGCCGGAAAGGGCGACGTTTGCGGGGAGCGGGCCGTCAGGGGTTCCAGCGTTTTGCCTGCCTTGCGTCGTCGGAGGTGGTGGGAGAGAACTTGTACCAGTCGGTTCCCGTGGCCCAGCGGCGGGTCTCCTCGAACTCGTCGGTGGTCATCCAGATGACGCTGGCGTCCATGCAGGCGATGTACCCGCCGCCGCGGTGGCGGGCCGTCAGTCTCCGCGTGCCGTCGTTCGGGCTCATGTAAGCCCTGTTGCAGGCGGAGTCGGGTTCGCCGTTGTTCGTGTCGCCGCTGGACTCCTCGATGAACAGGAAGGCCGAAGGGGAGAACTCCGAAACCTTGCGCACGCGGCGGGCGGTGCCGATCGTCGCGTCGCCGTAGGTGATGCTGCCGTTGACCACGTAAGTTGCGGCCGGCAGTATGGCCGACGTGCGTGGGTCCCTGTATCGCAGGCAAGAGTGCTGCCTGCTGTTGCCCGGGCCGCGGATGAGGCCCTGGTCAAGGTCCGTCGGGCAGTAGAAGATGTCGGTCTTGCCGACCATTTTGTTCCTGACAAAGGCCCCGCGCTGCAAGTCGCCGAGTGCCGCGTAGGTGTCGACCACCACGCCGGCGGTGCTGGTCAGAGGCCTTGCCCCTAATCTGGAGACGAAGAGCCAGTCCTCGGCGCTGGGTTTTATGCTGCTGCCGTAGCCCACGAACGGGAAGCAGCCGTCGTTCTGCTGGCAGTACGCCTGCATGACCTTGGCCAGTTGATTCAGGTTGTTCTGGCACTGGTGCTCCTGGACCGAGTGTATGATGCTCCCGTAGACGGGGAACAGGAGCGAGATCAGGATGCCGATGATCGTGATAACGACCAGCAGTTCGATGAGCGTGAAAGCGCGCCGCCGGGCCACGGGACACCTCCGCTTGAGTGAAAAGTGCAAAGTCAATGAAGCAACACGGGGCAGGAAGCAGGTCTTCCTTCCCCGGATATTATACGCCGGCCCCACGTGTCCAGTGAAGCAAAAGTGGTGGTGACCGAATCAGAGCCGCGACCGTAAGGGAGCGGTGTAGTTGCGCACGCAGCCCGACGGCACTGCTCCCTTACGGTCGCGGCTCTGATCTGCAACGGCCGGCGGCGGTCAGCGCCCGCCCGTCTCCGGCGACAGGACGTACACCTCGCACGCCTCCCTGGGAGACGCGTACGGTTCCACGACGAGGCCGCGGAAGAGTGCGGCGGGCTTGGCGTCGCACTCCCGGACGCGGCCAACGATGAGGTAGGGCGGGAGGGAAGATTCCCGCGAGGGGCTCGTGACCACGAAGTCGCCCGGAACCACGTCGCTCGTGCGCGGGATGCCCTGGACGGCTATCGATCGCCCGTCCTGGGAGCCGCGAGCCACCCCCTCCGGCCCGGCGCGCCACTGCCCGCCGCGAAGAGTGATGACCTGGACCATGAGGCTCGTGCGCGGGTCGGTGATGAGGCGGACGGTGCTGGTGACGGGTCCGACCTCCTCGACGACCCCCACCAGTCCGGCGGCCGTCAGCACCGGCTCGCCGTGCTGGATGGCCTCGCGTGCGCCGCGGTCAAGGCGAGCGGCGATGACGGCGCCCTGGCGGCGGATGCCCTTGTCGGTCCCCTCGCCCAGGCGGGCGGTGGCCTGTCCGCCCGCCACCTCCGGCGGCATCAGCCGCGCGGGCACCACACGGCACGGCAACCCGTCGAGAGACTGGCGGATGCGGGCCACGTCGCGCAGGCGCCGGTCGTAGTCGCCCAGGAGTGCGGCGGCCTGGGCCATCGCCCCCTGGAGCGCCGCGACCTGCTCCTGGAGGGGCGGCCCCTCGGCCGTCGCGGCCGCGCCGCCGGGGTTGCGGATGCGTTCCGCGAGGTCCAGCGCCCAGGCGCCCGTAACGTCTTCCAGGGGCGAGAAGACGGGGCCGGCCCACACGCGGACGAGGTCGGCCGCGCCTTGCGGCATCAGGAAAAGGCCGAGGGCGGCCAGGGGCAGCGCTGCCATGACCGCGCGCGCCCAGGCGTCGCGATGACGGACGGTTCGTCGCGATTTGCGCCACAAGGCAGCCATCACGTCTCCGGGAAGGACGCCCCGGCAGCACCTGCCGCGGCGGCCACCGCCCACGCTTGACAGTGCCAACGACCGCAACGGCCGGGACGTTGCCCCGGCCTACATGTCCTCTTCGCTTGTTTCCAGGCCGCCGCCCCATCGGTCGAGGTGCTCCAGGAATATCCCCGTGCCGCGAGCCACGCACGTGACGGGGTCGTCGGCCACGCGCACCTTCAGGCCCGTGGCCTGTGCGATGACCTGCGGCAGGCCCCTCAGGAGCGACCCTCCGCCGCACATCGTGATGCCGTTGTGCACCAGGTCGGCCGACAGTTCCGGCTCGGTCCGTTCCAGCGCGCGTTTGACGGCCTCGATCATGGCCTGGACGGGCTCGGCCATGGCCTCGCGGATTTCCTGGCTGGTAATGGTCGTGGTGCGGGGCAGTCCGGCGATGAGGTCGCGGCCGGAGACTTCCATCTCCAGTTCCTCCGGCAGCGGGCAGGCGCTGCCGATCTGAATTTTGATCTGCTCGGCCGTCTGCTCGCCCACCAGGAGGCTGTACGTGCGTTTCATGTACTCGATGATGGCGCCGTCGAGGTCGTCGCCGGCGATGCGGAGCGACTCGGAGCAGGCGATGTCGGCCAGGCTGATGACGGCCACCTCGGTCGTTCCGCCGCCGATGTCCATTATCATGCTGGCCGTGGATTCCTGGATGGGCAGGCCCGCCCCGAGGGCGGCCGCGCGCGGCTCATCGAAGAGGTACACCTTGCGGGCGCCGGCGCGGTGGGCGCTTGAGACCACGGCCCGCTTCTCGACCGTCGTGATGCCCGACGGGACGGCAATGACGACTCGCGGGCGGACGAGCGTCCGCCGCCCGTGCACGCGGCGGATGAAGTAACTGAGCATCGCCTCGGTGATCTCGAAGTCGGCGATGACGCCGTCGCGCATCGGGCGCACCGCCACCACCGACGGCGGACACCGCCCCAGCATCTTCTTGGCCATCGACCCGACGGCGTCGCCGTTGGCGAACACCTTGCCGGTGTCTTTGTGGATGGCGACCACCGATGGTTCGCACAGGACGATTCCCTGGCCGCGGACGTAAACCAGGGTGGTGGCCGTGCCCAGGTCGATGCCCATGTCCTCGGACAAGAGGCCAATCACGCGATCGAAGATCATGCTACCCCCGAAGTGACGGGCGTGCCCCGGGGGAACGCACCGTCGGCGACGGCTCGCCTGGGCGCGGGCCGCCTGAAACGGTCGAATTGAATTCAGTTCGCGGCCGGGGCGGCGGGCGCGGCAGCCGGAGGCGCCGGGCTCTCGGCCGGAGGCGCCGGGGCCGCCGGGGCCGGCGCCGCGGGCGCACCTTCCGCCGGGGCGGGCGCTGCCGGCGGGGCGCTTTCAGTCGGGGCGGCGGGCGCCGGAGCGGCCGGCGGGGCACTTTCCGTCGGGGCCGCGGGTGCGGGCGCTGCCGGGGCCGCGCCCTCGGTGGGCGCCGCACCTTCCGTGCCCGGCGCCGCTATCTTGATCGGCTCCGGGAACCGCCGGATCTTCTCCAGCATTTCCTTCAGTTCCGCATCGCGCGCCTCCTGCGCCTGGCGCGCCCTGGCCGGGGCCTCCAGGGCGGTCTTGCCGGCGTCGCTGACGCCGAACGTCACGCCGTAGCGCTTCTCCAGGGTGACCCACAGCATCACGGCCGCCAGCACCAGCGCCAGCGCACCGATCAGCAGGAGCACCGTGAAGACGTTGCTCAGAGGCTGCGCCGCGACGCGCACGCCGCTTGCACTACTCGAACCGATTCGTGACATGGTCGTTCACCTTCACCGTGCCCCGGATGACGCTCAGTTCCCCGGCCGCGCTCGTGGCCGAAACCATGTTGATGGTGAGCGTGGCCAGGTATTTCATTTCGGTGCTGTTGAATACGAAGAACTTCTGGCCCTTGACGATGCCGCGGTCTGCGCCGACGTTGATCTCCGCCACCTTGGCCTCGTTGTCGGCCTTCGTGACAAGGCCGGCGATCTTGTTCGGCGACACGGCCGGCACCTGGGCGGGCAACTTGACCTCGGGGTGAGTCGTGGTGATGTAGGCGACGCGGCTCTCCAGGGCGGCCTTTTCCTCGAGCGCCTGGCGCAGGCTCTCCTTGAGGTTCGCGTTGTCGGCGCTCGTATTGCGGAACCGGGCCTCGAGTTCCGAGTACATCGTGGTCAGTTGGTCGGCCTTCTTGGTGGCGTCGTCGCGCTCTCTGCGCCACGAGTCCTTCTCGGCGACGAGTTTCGCCAGCGAGTCTTTCACGCCGTTCAGGTCAACCGCGAGTTCCTGAAGGCGCTTCTCCTGGTTCTCTTTCTCGCCGGTGAGCGTCCTGATCGTGTTGTTGCGGAGGCCCAGTTCATCGGTCAGCACGTTGATGCGGGCCTCCAGGGCGGCCTTCTCGGCGTCGCGCTCGGAGCGGTCCTTGTCGCGCTGGCCGATGGCCATGTCGCGCTCGCCCAGGGCGCTCTGGACGTTGGCGGCGGCCATGTCGTGGGCCTGCTTCCAGTCCCGCTCCAGCACGAACTCGCGGGCCACAAGCACGGCCACGACCACGGACACAAGGGCCACCAGGACCGTGAGAATCTTCCCCAAGGTACTCAAGGCGAGTCTCCTTTCAGAAGCCACCGGACGGCAGCCGGCGGGATTCATCGGGCCTTGTCCGACAGCGGCTGGAACAACCCTCCATCCGGTGCGGCCGCACCGGCAGTATCCCGCTCACCATCGCCGCCGATTCTAGTTGCGCCCCCGGAAGCGTCAAGAGAATTTCCACGCCCAAGATTTTACGGCTGCTTCGGAAGGGCGGCGGCCGGCGGACCTTCTGTCGGCGTCAGCGGGGGCGGCCGGTCGGCCAGGATGCGGCTGCGCCACGACGTGTGGGTCGACAGGATGCGGACAATCGCGCACGCCGCCGCCGTCCGTTCGGGCAGTTCTCCGCGCGCCAGGAGTTTCTCCAGCCGGTCCAGGGCGGGCGTGTACGCCGTCTCGCCCAGTTCGCGTGCCGCAAGGACGCGCATGTCCCTGGCAAACGCCGCGACATCGGCCTCGCTCATCTGCTGCAAGAGGTCGGCCAGGTCCTTGTCCGTGGCGGCCTGCTCGCGCAGTGTGGAAACGGAGACGTCCAGCATGTCCAGGAGAAAAGCGATTCGCTTCAGGTCGCCCCGCTGTGCCGCCGCCGCGATGGCGGCAAATCTCACGTCCAGGAACCTGCTCTGACACAACTTTTCCAGGCGCGGAATGTCGGTCGTGTCGCCCACGCGGCCCAGGAGGCGCACGGCCCAGTATCGCACCTCGTGCCGCTCGTGCTCCGTCAGGGTCCGCACCTCCTGGAGGCCGTCGCTGCGGCCGAGGCGGTGCAGGGCCTCGGCGGCCCGCAGGACGACTACCGCGTCGGGGTCGGCCAGTTTCACTTTCAAGAGGCCCGCCGCCGACGGGTTCCCCATGAGGCCCAGGAGCCACGCGGCGGTGCGCCGCTGCGTGACGTCGGGCGAGGCCAGGCCGTCGCGGAGCATGGTGACCTGCGACGGGTCGCCCGCCATGGCCAGGGCGAAGGCCGCGGCCAGGCGCACGTTCGCGTCGGCGTCGCGGAACTTGCGCTGGAAGAGGGACGCCAGGTCCGCCCGCCGCGCGGCCCCCAGCAGCGCCACGATCGTGGTCCGCACGCGCGGGTCGGCCGTATCGACGAGCGATTCGACCTCTGCGCGCGGCGGGGGGCGGTCGGACTCAAGGAACGTCTCGGCCGCGGCCGCCTGAAGCGGCGGCTGGCCGGAGCGCAGCGCCTCGACGAGGGCCGCGTACGGGTCGAACCTCGCCCCGGCCAGCACTTCAGGCGGCGGAGCCGGCGGAGCACGGACCTCCGGCACGCCGCACCCGCTCGCGGCAAGGGCCAGGCCGAGGAACCACGCCGCGTGCGCCCTCGGTGCGGAGCGCAGCGTGCGGAGTGCGGAGCAACGCAAGCCAGGAGTGGCCATTTTGCTATCTCCGGAAGCGGCCGCGCAGCGTCGCACCTGCGCCCAGCCCGCCCGCGATAACAAGGCACGCCACGGCGAAGGCGTCGCCGATGCGCGTGTACGGCGCGGCGCGGTCGTCGAGCGTGAGCCGCCCGACCGCCCGGCCGCTCACGTAGCGGCGCCGCCCGCCGGCCTCGACGACCGTCTCGATGCGGCCCTCCGGGCCGATGATGGCGCTGATGCCGGTGTTGACGGACCGCACGATGGGCACGCGGTTCTCGACCGCCCGGAAGACGCACAGGTTCAGGTGCTGGTCGAGTTCGATGCTGCCGCTGAACCACCCGTCGTTGGAGATATTGACGAGGAAGTCCACGGCCTTCGGCCGCGAGGGGTCCCCGGACCGCACCATCTCCCTGACGCGGTAAGGCATGGCGTCTTCGTAGCAGATGGGGACCTGGAACCGCGCCTCGCTGCCGTCGTGGCGGATGACGAAGGGCGGCTGGTCGTGCGCCCCCGGCGTCAGGCTGTAATCATAATCATATGGAGTAAGGCCGCCCAGGAGCCGGTGCAGCCACGGCCATGATTCCCTGAAGGGAACGTACTCGCCGAAGGGCACGAGGTGCGCCTTTGCGTAGGTGTGCTCGGCGGCGTAGGGGCTGGAGTCCGGAGCGACCAGGAAGGCCGTGTTTCGCTGGTTTGCGAAGGTCACCAGGCCGCTGCGCGTCGGCCGCAGTTCGGCCGAGTGGCCGCCGAAAAGGATCGGCGCCCCCGCCCGGCGCGAGGCCGCGTGCACCTCGTTCCAGTACGTGCGCGACCGCTCCTGGAGTTCGGCCAGCCGCGGGTAATCGGCGACCACCGGCGGGCCGTACTCCAGGAACGTCCTGCCCACGATGCCGGGGACCATGGTCTCCGGCCAGCAGATGAGGTCCGGCCGCAGGCCCGGCGGTTCGCGGGCGAGAACCCCGGCCGTCAGGGCCAGTTGCTCGTCGAGCATGAGGCGCTCGTTGGCGCAGACTTCTTCCATGAATCGCCGCTCGTCTTCGGCGGTCTGAATCTGCTCGGACTTCACGATGTTCTTGACTTCCTGCGGCACGCACGTCTGGACGGTGGCGACCACGGGGCCGGGGCGCTTCGTCGGCTGGCCCAGCCGCCAGAAACCGTAGGCTGCCGTGCCCGTCCAGGCGGCGGCCGTAAGCAGCGTGGCGGCGGCGAGCATGGGGCTGAAGCGGCGCTTGGCATCGCGCCCCGGCACGAAGATGGGGCGCGCCAGCCAGTCAGCCGCCAGCCCCGCCGTCATCATCACCAGGAAACTTACGCCGTACGCGCCCAGCACGTCCGAAATCTGGATGAGCACAAGGTTCTCGTACTGCGTGTGGGCGAGGAAAACCCACGGCAGGCCCGTCAAGAGGCGCCCGCGAAGGTACTCCATCGCCACCCAGAGCGCCGGGGCCGAGAGCGCCAGGGGCACGGGCACGGCCTCGCCTATCCGCCGCACGCCCCACGCAAACACCGCCCAGTAGAGAGCCATGTAGGGGATAAGGGCCAGGCATCCGGCCGCGGTAATCGGCCATATCCAGTGCATGTTGAAGCCGAAGAACACCAGGCCCCCGAGCCACCCCGCCAGGAACACCTTGCGCGGCCGGGGCGTCCGCACCGCCATGACAAGCAGGATGACCGGGGCCAGGTACGCCAGCCACGAGATCTCCGCCGGCGGAAAGGCGAGCGTCACGAGGAGCGCCGACAGGACCGCCAGCGAGTACGGACGCAGGTACGCCGCCAGGGCCTGGCCGAGCGGGCGGCGTGTGGCACGGCCGGCTTGTCCGGCCGTGGGAAGCGGCGGCGGTTCTCCGCCACGGCCGGACATGCCCGCCAGGGGCGAGATTCGCCGTGGCGAACCGGCTGTGCCACATCTGCTTTGGCGGCGCTGACCCATCGTAGTGTGCGTTTCTTCTCCGGGTGCGCGGCCATTGTCAGGGCAGGGGGGGGAAGTGTCAAGCGCCGCGGGGGGGCGCGGCGAAATCGCTTGATTCCCCCGCCGGCCGGGGTAGGCTTCTCCTTCGCCGGCCGCGCGAGGCGTGCGCCCCGTGCGGCAGCCATCCATGACAAGGAGACGTCCATGAAAACGCTT
>VGYT01000007.1 GCA_016872895.1 Planctomycetota bacterium | reverse complement strand
GCTCGGGGCCCCAGGTTTCCGGCGCGCAGTAGCGGGGGGCGGGCGCGGCCTCGCCTGGGGATGCAGGATCGCCCGCCGGCGGCCCTGCGCCGGCGGACGCAGGGGCGGCCTGCGGCGCGGCCGGCGCGCCGGCGAAGGCGGCAGCCGGCGCCGGCAGGCTCAACAGCACGAGCAGGATAAGGCACATACGCATCGGCACGCCGACTCCTGCAACGCTAATGAACGACCTTGTTCAGGGGATAAACAATAATACCCGTCGCCCCCGCGCGCTTCAACTGGGGCACGAGTTCGCGTTCCCTGGCGGCGGGCAGGATGACTTCAATTGCGCACCAGGCGGACCCGACAAGGGTGCTCACGGTGGGGCTCTTTTCTGCCGGGAGCATGGCGACAATCCTGTCCTTGCAGTCGGGGGGCACGTTCATCTTCAGGCCGACGAGTTCCCTGGCGTCGATGGCGGCCTTGAGGAGCATGGCCAGGTTCTCGATTCTGGCCCGTTTCCAGGGGTCCTTCCACGCGGCCTTGTTGGCGATGAGTTGGGTGTTGGACTCCATGACGGTGTCCACGATGCGCAGGCGGTGGGCCCGCAGGCTGGAGCCCGTCTCCGTCACGTCCACGATGGCGTCCACGAGGCGTGCCTTGACCTCCTCGCCGGCCCACCCGCCCTCGTCCAGGTGGCGCGCCCCGGACAGGCCCGGCTTGATCTCGGTGGCCCCGTACGAGAACTCCACGCGCACCTTGACGCCGCGGTCGCGGAAGTAGCGCTTGGTAACCTTGACCAGTTCGGTGGCCACCCGGCGGCCCTTGAGGTCCTCGGGCTTCCTGACGCGGCTCTCTTCGGGGACCGCCAGGACCCAGCGGACGCAGGCCATGCTCGCCTTGGCGTACACAAGGTCCGCCACGACGTGGACCTTGGAGGCGTTCTCGGCGATCCAGTCTTTGCCCGTGAGGCCGGCGTCGAGGGCGCCGAGTTCGACGTAGCGGCTCATCTCCTGTGCGCGGAGCATGACGACCTGGATGTCGGGGTCGTCGATGCGCGGCTCGTAGGACCGCTCGGAGACCTGGACGTCGTAGCCCGCGCGGGCCATCAGGTCCAGGGTGGCCCGTTCGAGGCTGCCCTTCGGGAGGCCCAGTTTCAGAATCTTCATCTTCGGCTGTTGGGTCATGGCGTTATCTCGCGCGTCGCGGCGGGTCAGGAGACCCGCCGCGCCAACTCCGGGGCTGATTCCCCCATCGGTGCGCGGCGGGTGTGCCGACCCGCCGTGCGGAAGGCGGCACGCTTGCCGCGGCCGCCGTCAGCGTTTTCTGCGTGGGGCGGGCCTGGCCTTCTTCGCCGCCGTATCAGAGCCGCTCTCCGTGAGGGAGCGGTGCAGTTGCGCGCGCAGCCGACGGCGCCGCTCCCTTACGGAGAGCGGCTGCTGCTTCGCCCGTTTCTTGCCGCGCGACGGCAGCACCGCCGACGGGCACGCCTTCCGGAGCGCGCACAGGGCGCAGCGCGGCGCGGCGACCACGCACAACTCCTCGGCCAGGTACTTGACGAGCCAGTGCGCCTCGTGCGCGCGGCTGGCCTTGACGGCCCGCTCCAGGAAGGCCTGCATCTGAACCTCCGACTCCTTCGCCGGGTTCAGGATGCCCAGCCGGCCCAGGACGCGTGCCACATCGTTATCGACCGGGAAGGCGTGCGCCCCGCAGCAATCCCTGGCCATGACGGCGGCGATGAACGGGCGGACGTCCTCCAGTTTCTCGAAGTACGCCCGCGATTCGATCTTGCCCATTTTCTCCAGGAAGTCCCACACCATGCTGTTGTACTGCTTGAAGACCTGGTCGAGGAGGCGCGGGATGACCCTGGCCTTGTGTCCGGAGCGGGGGAAGTTCGCGCCGAGGACGTCGCGGATTTCCGGCGGGCGGCTGACGCGCAGGTCGTTAAGGTCGACGAAGTGCGCGCGGATGCGCCCCATGGCCTGCTCAACCTGCTCGGTTGTGGCCTCCTCCGAGAGGATGGCCCGCATCGCGTGCTCCACCGGGTGCGTGACCGCGGCGGGCAGCGCTTCGCCGTACCGGCGCCGCAGCGCCTGCCGCACACGCTCCAGGCGTTTCATCTTGTCCGTAAAGTTCGGCATCGTGCTTCCTTCGTTCTCCTTCCTGTGGCCGCGGCGGGTCAGAGTAGTGTCAAACCCAAAACCCGAGATCCGAATGAAACACCAAACTGCAATAATCAAACCCCCATGCCGTGCCGTTGTTTTGCTTCATTCGGGCTTGCCGTTTGATTCGGGATTCGGGTTTCGGGCTTCGGGCTTCACAGTTGGCGCGGGCACGGGCGGCGACTCCTCAAGGGGGGGGAGTTCCGCCGGGGGCTCGACGCCGCGGCGGATGCGGTCCGCCCGGCGGGCCTCGTCCTCGGCCCGGGCCTTTGCAATCAGCGCACTCAGGGCCACCGATTGCTTCACCGACTGGTCCAGGTGGAACCGCAGGGCGGGGATGAACTTAAGGACCAGGGCCTCGGCCACCTTCTCCTGTAGGCGGCCGTGCGCGTGTCGGATTGCGCGGAAGCACTCCTGCTGGGCCCTTTCGTCGCCCATGACGGAGACGCGGACGTCGGCGAACCTCAGGTCGGCCGAGAGTTCGACGCCCGTGACCGTTACGAGCGTCAGGCGCGGGTCGCTCAGGCCCGTGACGAGTTCGCGGGAGACGACCTCGCGTATGACGCTTGCGACGCGTCGGCTTCGTCGGCTGGCACCTCGCGGCTCGTCCATGCTGAACCCCTTGAAGTCTTCGGACGCAATTATATCCTCTGTCGCTGCGTTGGCAACCATCGAACCGGCGGTCTTGCCCGCCGCCCCCCAAGAAAAAGGGGCCGGAACCCCCGTCCCCTTTCCCCGCATGCTTTTCCCTTGACATTCCTACTTCATGAGGTAAGATTTCTCAAGGTAGGAATCGTTCGGGAGGAGGAGCCTGACATGCGAGTGACCGATAAGGGCCAGGTGACCATCCCCATCCGCATCCGCCGCAAGACCGGCCTCTTGCCCAACACGGACGTGGAATTCGTCGTCAGCGGCAAGGACGTCATCCTCAGAAAGTCCGCCAAGACGCGGCGGCGGGGTGCAAAACTCGTTGCCGCGATGCGAGGTCGGGCGACGGGCCGCCTGTCCACAAACGACATCATGGCCCTGACGCGGGGTGACTGATGCCCGACGTGATGGTGGATTCCAACGTCCTCCTGGACGTCCTGACGGAGGACCCGGCATGGTTTGAGCGGTCCAGCCGCTCGCTCCAGGAGTGTGCCCAGGACCATATCCTGGTCATCAACCCGATCATCTACGCCGAGGTCTCCATCGGCTTCGACCGCATCGAAGACCTGGACGCGGCCCTGCCCGAAACGATGGTCGAGCGTCGGCCCATCCCGCCGGAGGCGGCGTTCCTGGCGGGCAAGTGTTTTCTAAAGTACCGCGAGGGCGGCGGAAAGAAGCGCTCCACCTTGCCGGACTTCTTCATCGGAGCGCATGCAGCGGTGGAGAAGATGGCGCTCCTGACGCGCGACGCCTCGCGCTATAGGACCTGTTTCCCCAAGTTGCGGCTGCTCTCGCCCGAATAGGCCGCAGCGCCCCTTTGCGTGGTGGGTCTCCCGACTGGCCGCCGGCCCGAAACATCCTGAAATCGCGGCCGTTCAGGAGAACCGCCGCGCAAAAACAGGTGAGTGGTGTGCGCAGGCTGCGGCGGCCCTTTGCCCCGGAAGGCGGCATGGCAAAGTTCTATAGAAATTCCAATTCGTAGTCAACGAGTTCCGCGCCGGGCGTGCGGCGGACGAGGTCCAGCACCTTTGCGAGCACCCGGTCGGCGAAGGCCTGGTCGTTGGTGGCCAGGGCGACGCCGAGGACGGCGGCCTGGCGGCGGTCAAGCGCGCCGACCTCGCTTACGGAGACGTTGAAATCGTTGCGGATGCGGTCCCGCAGGCCGTGGACGACGCGCCTCTTGTCCTTCAGGCTCATCGCGTCGCGGATGAGGATCCGCATCTGGAGCACGCCGACTATCATGTGATTGGATTGTGCCTCGCCATGAGACCAGCCGGGACCGAATCGGAGCCGCGACCGTAAGGAGCGGTGCAGTTGTGCACGCAGCCCCACGGCACCGCTCCCTTACGGTCGCGGCTCTGATATGCACCCCGGCGCGAACGACCCCCGCGAGAACGATGTTGGCGCACCACTATTCCAACGTGCGGGCCACGGAGACCGTCTCGAACGCCTCGATGCGGTCGCCGACCTTGACGTCGTTGTAGCCGGCGAGGTGGATGCCGCACTCCTGCCCGGAGCGGACCTCGCGTGCGTCGTCCTTGACGCGTTTCAATGACTGGATAGCGCCCGTGAACACGATGCGTCCCTCGCGGACGAGGCGGACGCGGGCGCTGCGCGCGATGACGCCGTCGGTCACCATGCAGCCGGCCACGGTTCCGACGCGGCTGATTTTGAAGGTCTTTACGACGTTGCACTCGCCCAGGCGGTGTTCCTGCTCCTTCGGGGCGAGCATGCCTTCCAGGGCCTTGCGCACGTCGTCGGTCACGTCGTAGATGATCTGGTACTGGCGGATATCCACGCCGCGCGCCTCGGCCAGGACGCGGGCCTGCGGGTCGGGCACCGCCCCGAAGCCGATGATGATGGCGTTTGATGCGTCGGCCAGCAGGACGTCGCTCTCGGTTATGCCGCCTGTGCCCGCGTGGATGACCCTGACGCGGACCTCCGGGTGCTCGATTTTTTCGAGGTTCTCTCGCAGGGCCTCTACGGAGCCCTGGACGTCGGCCTTGATGATGACGGGCAGTTCCTTGACCTTGGCTGCGGTCATGCGCTGGAAGACGGCCTCGAGGGTTCGCGGCACCGCGCCGAAGGCCAGGGCGGCCTGGCGGCGCTGGCGCTGGCGGTCCTCGGCCAGTTGCTTGGCGAGAGAGAGGTCTTCGACTACGTGGAATCGGTCTCCGGCCTCCGGCACCTCCGACAGGCCGGCCACGCGGACGGGGACGGCCGGGCCGGCCTCGCGCATCCGCCGCTTGGTCTCGTCCGTCAGCACCCGCACGCGGCCGTAGGCCGTGCCGGCCAGGACGACGTCGCCGGTGTGCAGCGTGCCGTTCTGCACCAGGAGCGTGGCCAGCGGGCCGAAGCCCTCGGTCAGTTGCGCCTCGATGACTGTGCCGAGGGCGGGGCGATCGGGGTTGGCCCGGAGTTCCCGCATCTCGGCTTCCAGGAGGAGCGATTCGAGCAACTTGTCGACGTTCTGGCCTGTGGTGGCGCTGACCTCGGCGCAGATGGTCTTGCCGCCCCACTCCTCGGTCTGAAGGCCGAGGGTGGCCAGTTGCTGCTTGACTCGCAGTGGGTTGGCCTGCGGCAGGTCGCACTTGTTGATGGCGACGACGATGGGCACCTCGGCCGCACGCGCGTGGTTGACGGCCTCCTCGGTCTGCGGCATGACGCCGTCATCGGCGGCCACGACGAGGACGGCCACGTCTGTGACCTTTGCGCCGCGTGCGCGCATGGCGGTGAAAGCGGCGTGTCCGGGCGTGTCGAGGAAGGTGATCCAGCGCTCGCCCACCTTGGCGCGGTACGCGCCGATGTGCTGCGTTATACCGCCGGCCTCGCCCGCCGCCACGTGAGACTTGCGTATGTAGTCCATGAGTGTGGTCTTGCCGTGGTCCACGTGGCCCATGAATACGACGACGGGGGATCGGGGCAGGAGGGCTTCGGGAGAGTCGGGCTGCGATTCCAGGTCGCGCAGGACGTCTTCGGGCCGGCGTTGGCGGCGGATTTCGAGTTCCGTTTCGTATCCGAGGGCGATCTCCAGGGCCTGCTCCTCGGTAAGGGTGTCGTTGACGGTGGCCAGGGCGCCCTGGGCCATGAGTTTGGTGATGATGCCGCCGGCCTTGACGCCGAGTGCGGCGGAGAGGCTCTTGACGGTGACAGGCAGTTCGACGGCGGCCTTCTTGGGTCCCTCGGCGGGCGGGCGGGGGCGGGGGGCGGGGCGCGTAGCGGGGCGGGTCATGATGATGCGGCCGCCGCGCCCGATGCGCGTCCGCTCGGTGCCGGTGGTGGGCGACAGGATGGTGTCGCCCGCGGCGGAGGCGTCTTCCATGTCTTCGCGTTTGCGGATGCGTTCGCGGCGGCGGAAGGCCTGGGCCTTTCGGAGGCCCTCTGCGGCTTCCTCTTCGGCGGCCTTTCGACCGCGGCGGCGCGTGCGTCGCTCGCCGGGGGCGCCTGCCGCGGGCGGCGCCGCGGGGCCGCGGGCGGCCTCTTTGGGCGGCTTTGGCTTCTCCGGGCGCCTCGGCTCGGCCCTCTTTCTTTTCGGGGCGCCGACGCCGACGGCCTGCGGATGCGGCCGTGGCGCTTCGGGTTCCTTGACGGCCTGCGGGTGCGGCCCCGGCTTGGGGGCGAGTTTCGGCCTGGGCGCAAGTTTGGGCTTCGGAGCGAGTTTCGGGCGGGGCGCCTTGCGGATGGTGCGGAGTCGCTCGCGAGTCTCGGCGGCGGCTTCTTCGGCCGCCCCGGCTTCGCCAGGGCGAAGCCCGGCGGGCGCTTGCGCAGGGGCCGCGGCCCCCGCCTCGGCCGCCGCGGCGGCTGATTCGGCGGCGGGCGAGGGCGCCTCGGCGACGGCCGCGGCAGGGGCCGCTTCGGCCGCCCCGGGGGGCGCTTGCGCAGGGGCCTCGGCGGCGGGCGCCTCCGCCTGGGCGGGCGCGGGCGCCTCGGCGGCCGGCCGGGCGGGAGGCGGCCTGCGGCCGGGCAACTTCGCCCCTTCGGCCTTCGGTTTCATCGGGCCGCGCGTTGGCAGCAGCACGTGCATGCTGCGGGCGCGCGCCAGTTGCTCTTCGGGCGACGGCAGCGGCACGGGCGGCGGAGGCGGCGGGGCAAGGGCCGCAGCCGGCTCCGGCGGCGCCGCCACGGCCGCCCGCTCCGGCTCATCCGTGTCGCCCGCCAGCACCGAGAGACGGCGGCGGACCATGGCGGCCTCGTCGTCTTCGATGGTGCTGGAGTGCGACTTCACAACGAGGCCGGCTTCGCGGCAGGCGGCCAGCACTTCCTTCGTCGTCAGGTTGAACTCGCGCGTGAGTTCGTAAATCCGTACCGGCACAGGTCATACCTCCACTCGCGTACAGCAACGGCGCCGCTCCCTCACGGTCGCGGCTCTGATTCGGGCGCGGCCCCTGGCCGCGCGTGCCTGCCGCGCCCGGCCGCCGGGTTTTTGACCTGCCCCGGCGTAGCGGGGCTTTGCCCCGGCAAAGCCGGGGCCGGCTTGGGCGGCTTTTTTGGGCGAAAACTCCTAAGCCTGCGGCGGCCGGCCGGGTTCGGCAGGCTCGCCGGGCGCCGCGTCGGCGGGCGCTTGCGTCGGCGCTTCTGGCGCGGCGGTTGCCGCCGTGTCGGCGGGCGCTTGCGTCGGCGCTTCTGGCGCGGCGGTTGCCGCCGCGTCGGTCGGCGCTTGCGTGGGCGCTTCGGGCGCTTCGGTCGCCGCGTCGGCGGGCGCTTGCGTCGGCGCTTCGGGCGCTTCGGTCGCCGCGTCGGCGGGCGCATCCGTCGGTGTTCCTGTCGCGGGGGCCGCCGCCTCGGCCTGGGCGGGCGGGGCCTGGGCCGCCTTCGCTTCCGATTCGGCGACCATGGCGGCGGCCTGTGCGATGATGATGCGCGCCCGGTCGAGCGTCACGCCGCTTGCGCGGGCGAGCGTCTCGGCCTCGGCCTCGGCGATGTCGGCGAGGCTGATGTAGCCGAGGGCCACCAGGTCCGGGGCGAGGTCCGGCCCGACGTCGGCCAGCGCGGCCAGTTGCTCGGCCGCCTTGGACCGCTGCTGCTCGTATTCACCGGGGGTAAGGATGTCGATGTTCCATCCGCTGAGGCGCGCGGCCAGGCGCACGTTCTGGCCCTTCTTGCCGATGGCCAGGCTCAACTGGTCCTCGGCGACGAGGACCGTGGCGCGGTTGATGTCGCGGTTCAGGAGGATTTCCTTGACCTCCGCGGGCTTCAGAGCGTTGCCGATGAAGACCTGGGGGGACTCGTTGTAGCGGACGATGTCGATTTTTTCGCCGGCGAGTTCCTCCACGATGTTCTTGATGCGGCTGCCGCGGATGCCCACGCAGGCGCCGACGGCGTCGACGCGGCTGTCGGAACTGGTGACGGCCACCTTGGTGCGGTGGCCCGGCTCGCGCGCGATGGCCTCGATGGCGATGATCTGGTCGGCCACCTCGGGCACCTCCAGTTCAAACAGGCGTGCGACGAGGTCGGGGTGGGTGCGCGTCAGGACGATCTTGACGCCGCCGGACGATTCGCGGACCTCCAGGATCATGGCCCGCAGGCGGTCGCCCACGTGCAGGGTCTCTCCCGGCACCTGTTCGCTTCGCGGGAGGAACCCCTCGCCGCGGCCGAGGCTGACGACGGCGTTGCCGTGCTCGACGCGCGTGACCTGGCCGGAGACGATTGCGCCGACCTGGTCGGCGTAGTCTTCCATGAGGCTTACGCGTTCGGCCTCGCGGATTTTCTGGATGATGATCTGCTTGGCGGTCTGGGCGGCGATGCGGCCGAGGGTGGAGGGGTCCATGGGCCGGCCGTTCAGCGTGGCGGCGATGTTGCCGCTCGCGCGGTCGATGGTGATGGCGACGTCCAGGTCTGCGCCGAGGTGCTTCTTTGCGGCCGAGACGAGGGCGGATTCGATGCCCAGGAACACTATCTCGGCGTCGATGTTTTTTTCGCGGCGGATCGCGTCCACCTGTCTGAGCAATTCACCGTTCATGGGCCTCACCGTTCCTTGCCGCTTCGCCATGCCGTGCGCCGTTGCCCGCCCTGGCACGGGTACGCCTCGTGCCGTGGCCGGTAGCCGCGCCGTTCTTCAGCCGTCCCTGAGAAACAAAAAAGTGGGACCGAGGCCAGACCCACTTTCGGCCGCCCCGGGATGGGGCGGCCCTGCCGCACCTCGCCGCCGTTAACCGGCATGGGCTACATGCTCAGGCTCCAAACTGATGTTGCAGCCGGTCTGGTCGTCGAACAGGTGGACGCGTGCCAGGTCGAGGTGCGCATCCATGCGCTGGTCCACCTCCACCCTGACGTGTGCGTCCAGTTTGCAGACCATCGGCACGTCGCCGGGGCCGGAGAGATGGACGATCTGCTCGTCTCCCAGCGGCTCGACGACGCGTACGGTGGCCGGCAGGATGTTCCGGGGCCCGGCGAACTTGCCGGTGCCGGCGTATCCGATATCTTCCGGCCTGACGCCGAGCGTGGCCTCCTGGCCGATGTGGCCCGCGGCGCGGGCGGCCTTGTCGGCCGGCAGGCGGAGCCTGGCGCCGGCCACCTCGAAGTACGTGCCGCCGTCCTGCTGCGCGAGGCGCCCCGGAACGAAGTTCATCGCGGGCGTCCCCAGGAAGCCCGCGACGAAGCGGTTGACCGGGTAGTCGTAGATTTCCAGGGGCGGGGCGACCTGCTGGATGCGGCCCTCGTTCATGACGACGACGCGGTCGCCCAGGGTCATGGCCTCGGCCTGGTCGTGCGTGACGTAGATGACGGTGGTCTGAAGGCGGTGGTGCAGGCGCTTCAGTTCGGCCCGCATTTCGACGCGGAGTTTTGCGTCGAGGTTCGACAGCGGCTCGTCGAAGAGGAAGGCCTGCGGCTGGCGGACGATGGCCCTTCCTACGGCCACGCGCTGCCGCTGACCGCCCGACAGGGCCTTGGGCTTGCGGTCCATCAGGTTCTCGATGCCCAGGATGCGGGCCGCCTCGCGCACGCGCCGGTCGATCTCGTCCTTCGGGAACCGCCGCAACTTCAGCCCGAACGCCATGTTCTTGTACACCGTCATGTGCGGGTACAGGGCGTAGTTCTGGAAGACCATGGCGATGTCGCGGTCCTTGGGGGGCACGTCGTTTACGACGCGCCGGCCGATGCGGATCGTGCCGCCGGTTATTTCCTCCAGCCCGGCCACCATGCGCAGCGTGGTCGACTTGCCGCAGCCCGACGGACCGACCAGGACGATGAACTCCTGGTTCCTGATGTCGAGGGTGAAATCCTGGACGGCCGTCGTGCCGCCCGGGAACACCTTCGTCACGTTTTCGAGGCTTACGTCGGCCAAGAGCCTGCTCCGACAGCCCGGCCCGCCAGGGCACGGGCACGGCTCGTGCCGTGGCCGGCCAGGGCGACCCCGTGGCAACCCCGGCCCGCTGCGCGGCGGGCCGGGGACTCGGCAAATGTATCCGGCGCGGGGCGCAGCGTCAACTGTTTTTCAGCCGCCCGCGGACCCCCGCCGCGCGCTAAGCGCTTGCCCCACGCCGAGTTATGCGAGCCGAAGCCCGCGCGGCGCACAAAACACCTGCCCGCGGCCGTAGTGGCCGCGGCTGAACGCGTGCGGCGCCGCGCCTGCGCCGATGTTCAGTCCACCCGTTCCACGCGGATGGTGTCGCCTTCCCTGACCTGGCGGAAGACCTTGATGTCGCCTTCGCACCGGCCGACCGGGTTGACGGGGCTGGCCGCGCGCGGCTCGTCGCCCTTCGAGGCGGGGGTCTTGCCGAAGAAGATGCACAGGGCGCTGCCCGTGGGCCAGTAGGCCAGTTCGCCGATTTCCATCTTGTCGCGGGCCTCCAGCCCCAGGTCGCACTGCACCGGGATGCTGAAGTAAATCTCCTGGCCCCACGTGTTGACGGTGCTCTCGATGGGCAGTGCGTCCCAGAGTCGCTCGGCCGTGGGCGAATCGTTCAGCGTGGCGAGCATCTCGACCTTGCTGGTGGCAACGCGAATCTCGTGCATGGGCATCTCCCACCGGTTCCGCGAAAGAGGCATTCTACGCCGGCGGAGGGCCTCCCGCAAGCGAAAAGGCCCGGCCGCGCCGTGAAACAGGGCCGCTCTCCGTAAGGGAGCGGTTCGCCGGACACCACGTTAGCGCTCCCTTACGGAGAGCGGCTCGGATAGAGACGGCCGCCGGTAACGGCACGGACCGGATAAGACCGCCGGCTGAAAAGGCGGGCTGACCCGGTCCGCTGACGGCGGGGCCCGCAGGCCTCGCCCTTGGCTCGCCCAAGGCGCCTACTGCTGCTTCTGCTTCTTCTTGATGATCACATAGACGACGATCAGAATGATCAGCAAGGGAATCAGCAAGTACCACCACCATGGCATGACGGGTCTCCTTCCTGCTGATGCTCGTCCGCGGCGCCCGGTCGGTGGGCCCGCCTCATTGCTGGCAAGATACTGCCGGGCGCGCGGCTGTCAAGCACTATTTGGTCGCGGGTTCCAGGATTGCGGCCGCGCGGTCGAGGTCCGACACGCGAAGCACCAGCAGGCCGGCGCCCGCTTGCGGCCCCACCGTCCCGTAGGCGTAGTGGATGTTCACGCCCGCCTCGGCCAGGCGGGCGGAGGCCCGCTGGAGCGCCCCCGGCTCGTTCGCCAGGTCCAGCGCCAGCACGTCCTGGACCTGGTGGGGGACCCTGGCGGCGTCGAGCGTCTGTCGGGCCTTCTTCGGCTCATCGACGATGAGTCGTACGAAGCCCTCGTCGGTGCAGTCGTCGATGGCCAGGCCCAGTATGTTCACGCCCGCCCGCGCCATGATGCCGCACAGGCGGCACAGGGACCCCACCTCGTTCCGCATGGCGATGGAGATTTGCGTGTGTTTCGGCATGGTCTTATGCTACCGCGCCGGGGCGGGCCTGGCCAGCGATTCCTCCAGTTCGCGGGCGCGGTCCTGGAACTCGCGCCTCAGGTCGGCCGGCAGGCGCCGGTCCTCTTCCGGCATCAGCCGGTCCAGGTCCAGCAGACGGCGGAACTCGGCCAAGGCGCGCGCCGGCCGATCTTCCAGGGCGTCCACGAGCGCGGCCGCCTGGGCCTGCGTCGGGATGTCGGTGGGATACAGCCGGCGCGCGGCCTCGGTGTACCGGAGCGCATCCTGAAGGGCCGCGCGGTCAACGGCTATGGCGCTCGGAATCGCCAGGCGGCAGGAGGCGAGGCCCAGCAGCGCGTGGCGCAATCGCGGCTGGCGGGCGACGGCGCCGCGGTACGCCTCCATGGCCCGCTCCAGGGTGACCGTGCGGCCGGGCCCTTGCTCGCGCATCGCCTGCGCCTGCCACATGCGGCCGCGCGCCAGCGCCGGCTCCCACGCAAGCGGGTTCGCCTCGGCGGCCGCCCGCAGGGCCGTGTCGCGGTCGAACGGGTCGGAAGCCGCGCGGGCCTCGGCCAAGAGGGCGTCCTCCCGCGCCACGGGCGCCACCACCAGCCGCACGTACGCGAACACCGCAGCCATGACGGCGAGCATCATGGCGAACTGGGCCCAGCCGGGCAGGCGAACGCCGCGGGCCGGTGGCGCGCCGGCGGCGGGTGGAGATGGCCCTCTGCCCCCGCGGCTGGCTCGATCTGCCGCGGCTAAACACGCGCGACGCCGCTGCCGTTGTTTAGCCGTCGCCGGTACGGCGACGGCCGCGGCCGTGCCGGCCGCGGCTAAACGGGCGGCGGCGCCGCGGCGCGGGCCGAGCCAGGCGGCCAGGAGGGCCAGCGCCGCCCAGGCGGCGGGCGGCTCGAGGGCGGCCGTTCCGATCTGCTCCATGAGGGCGAAGGCCGCCAGCGCCGCCCCGGCGGCCGTGCCCGCGGCCCGCAGCGGCCCGGAGGAGGCGGACAGGCGCGACGGCTCCCGCCCCGCCGCGAGACCTGTTAGCATCAGCATGCCTCCAAATATCGTCACCGCCAGGGGCCACCACCCCGACGGCTGCGCCACGAGGGCCATGATGAAGTGGACGGCGGGCGGGCCGGCCAGCAAGGCCGTGGGCACGAGCAGGCCGATGAGCGATTCGTCGGGCGGCGGGGGACCGCCGGCGGGCGCAGCGCACGCCCCCGCGCCCTCCTGCGGATTGCGGATTGAAAGGCGGCCCGCCGGCGTCGCTTGCGGCGCTTGCCCGTTTGATGTGCAGTGCAATTCGCAATCCGCAATTCGCAATCCGCAATCGACGCCGGCGCCGGGGGGCGCTGCGGCGGCGGCCGCTGCGGCGCGCCTGCGAACGGTCGCGGCTGCGACCCCCGCCAGCGCCGCCAGGCCCGCCAGGCCGGCCAGCCCCAGGCTGCTCCATATCGCCAGCACCATGTTGTGCGGGTCGCTCACCACCTCCGGCGCCCACGGCAACTTGAACTCCGTGTAGTGGAGGCCGAAGTTTTCGAGGCCCACGCCCCCCAGCCACGACCCGCGCAGCATCTCGGCCGTCGCCTGCCAGTAATCCAGGCGGTAGCGCAGCGTCCGGAGGGCGTCGCCCGTGCCGGGCAGGTCGGCGGCGGCGGCGAGTGCCAGGGCCGCCGCCCCCGCCGCGAGCGGCGCCAGGTAGAGGGCCGCGCGCCGCCGGCGCGAGTGCACGCGCCACGCCACAGCGAGCCAGAAGAGTCCGACGGCGGCGGCCGCCTCGCCCGCGCGGCTCTGCGTCAGCACCAGCCCGACGCCGCACACCACCGCCGCCAGGATGCACACAACCGCCAAGCCGCGCGGGCCGCGGCCGCACGTCTCGGACCACTTCTCTCTCGCCAGGCCGGCGGCCGTCAGCAATCCGAGCACCAGCAGGGCCGCCAGGACGTTCGGATGCCCCAGCCCCGCCTGCACGCCGCCCGTGAATCGCCCGATGAACATCTTCTCGGTGTAACTGCCGGGGACGATGCCCTGCTGCGCGAGCACCTCCTCGCGGTGTTCCTGGAAGTATTGCCACATCTGCGGCAGGCCGTAGGCGTGCTGGTAGATGCCGACGGCGGCGGCGCCCGCGGCCGCGGCCACGAGCACCGCCAGGATGAACCGCCGCTCGCCGTTGCTTCGCAGTGCTTCGGCGAGCGCCCACGCCGCCGTCCACAGGCCCGTCATCTCGGCCGCGCGCACCAGGGCCGACGACTTATCGGCCGCAAAGACCGTCGAGACGGCCGCCCCTGCCACGAGGAGCGCAAGCGGCAGCAGCAGCCACGGATGCCTTAGCCGCGCCCGCCCCTCGGCCACCCACGATGCGGCAAGAAGCATCGGCATGAGCCCGAGCGCCAGGCCCACCGCCGCCACCGTCACCGGCCCCGGAATGCCCGGCGGACCGTCGAACGAGGCGTTCGTGGTGAATTGCGGCAGGACGATGATGGCGGCCGCGCCGAGGATGACGACCGCGCGGCGAAGCAGGCGGGCGGCGATTTCGCCGGCGCGGGCCGGGGCGGTGGCAGCAGCGCTCGGTGCGGCACTCGCGGTCATGTTGCGGCCTCCGCGCGCGGCGGCTCAGGAGAGCCTCCGCGCGGCGGGTCTCCCGACCCGCCGCGCATGTCCGGCGGGCGGCGCACCAGGAGCATGGCCGCAAGCACCGCCGCCACCGCGAGCCACGGAATAACGAGCGCCGGCCCGCTCAGAGAATACATCGCCACCGACGCCGCGCCCGTGACGGCGCTCGCCCCGGCCGCAAACGCCACCACGCCGCGCGGACTCCAGCCCCGCGCCAGCATCCTGTGCGCCAGGTGGTTCTCCGCATCTCCGCGAAAGGGATTCCGCCCCCGCCTCAGCCGCGCGGCCACCACGAACACCATATCGGCCAGCGGCACGGCCAGGATGGCCAGGGGAACAAGGACGACCCAGCGGCTGGGGGTGAATCCGGAAAAGAAGTACCTTCCCGCCATCGTGAGCGCCGCAAGCAGATAGCCCACGCACATGGTTCCGGCGTCGCCCATGAAAAGGCGGGCAGGTGGACGGTTGTGAACAAGAAAACCGGCGAGCGCCCCCGCCGCCGCCAGGGCTGGCGCCGCCGTCAGAGTGCGTGTGCAGACTTCCGCAGATATCGCCGCCTGCCCGCAGGCCAAGGCCGCAAGCGCCATAGCGCCCCAGGCAGCCGCCACGCCGTCCGCGTGGTCCAGCAGGTTGTAAGCGTTGATGACCGCCAGGAGCCAGAGAATGCTCGCCGCCTGCGCAAGAGCCTCGCACGGCAGCCAGGCCGCGGCCTGAAAACCCAGGCCGAGCACGGCCACAGTTGCGCAGGCAAATTGCAGCGGCAACTTCCACCAGGCCGCCAGACGGAACTTGTCGTCAACGAGCCCCAGAAGAAAAAACGGAACCGCTCCCCCCCCCAGGCGCCCCAACAACGCCGCGTCTGCCGCCGCGGGTTCGTCTTCAATCGTCGGCATCGCAACGGCGGCGACCGCAAGAGCAAGAGCGGCCGAAAGCACGACGGCGATTCCGCCCCCGTAGGGTCGCGGCCGGCGGTGCAGACGGTCGGGCCGGACCTCAGCAACAAGCCCCGCCCGCGCCGCCAGACGCCCGGCCAGAGGCGTCAGGAGCAATGACAGGAGCATCGCCGGCACAAACGCGCCCAGGGCGAACTCGAGCATCCTGCCTCCCCGCGCACGGCCCACGGCCGGACAAGCCGGCCGTGCCACAACGGCTTGCGCCAAGGGTGCGGCCGAAGCAGCCGCTGCCCGCGGCTCACAGCCACTGCCTGAACAATGCGGCGCACCCGCCGCTCAATCCGCGGTCCGCAGTCCACAATCCGCAATCACTTCTGCCGCCGTTGCTCCATCAGCCGCGCGCGGACACGCGTAAAAAAATCGTGGTACGCAGGCGTCCGGAAATCCGGGTAGGTCCACTCCAGGGTCTTCCATGCGCCGTGCGCGTAAAGCAACGTCACCTCGGCATATATGCCTTCCGCCAGGTGGATGCGGTGCGAATATTCCTTCGTGCTCGCCAGGACGAGTTTCGACGGGGCGATGTAGCCCGGGTCGAGGTTCATCGGCCGCACGACGGGCCACTGGCCTGCGGCGGCCATGCGGTCCTCCAGGTCGTTCGTCAGTCGCTTGACGGCCGGCAGGCGCCCCGGCTCAATCAGCCGCTCGAACGAAACAAACAGCCGCACCAGCGGGTGGCCCATCTCGTCGCGGTAATACTCGGTGAAGGCGTGGGCGAAAAGGTCGCTCCGCAGGTCCACGGGGCCGAGCGTCTCGGCGAGCGCCTCCTGCGACTCGGCAAACGCCCCCGGATACGCCGACAGCATGCCCACAAAGAGTTTGACCGGCTCGACCTGGCGGACATGGCCCATGCGGCCATGATAGGCGGCGCCGGCCGTTCATCCAAGCAAAACCCACGTGCGCTCGGGGCAGGCCCTTACGGTGGCGGCTCGAAGTGCGACGCCTTGGCGTCGCCCAGCATGCCGTCGCAGGAGCGGCCGGGTGCGGACCCTTGAATCGCCTGGGCGGCCTCCGGCACGTCCGGGTTGAGCGCCAGGACCACCCGGTACTGCTCGCGGGCCTCGTCGATCCTTCCCACGCGCGTCAGCGCCCGCGCCAGGCCGCAGCGTGCCGCCAGGTGGGCCGGGTCGGTCCGCAGGACGGCCTGGAAATGCTCAGCCGCCGACTGCCACTGGCCGCGGGCGAGCATCGCCCCGGCCAGCGCGACGCGCAGCAAGGCGTCATCAGGGAACTGCCGCAGGCCGCGCCGGTACCACTCGATGGCGGCGTCGGGATTCTGCTGCCGTGCCTCCAGGTCGCCGCGAATGCGGAACCACGTGGGGACCGGCCGCAGGGCAAGCACACGTTCGATGGCTGCGGCGGCCTCGGCCAGGCGGCCCTGGAGCAGGCGGACCTCGGCCAGGCCCGCGTACGCCTGCACGCAGTCGGGCCGGCGGCGGATGGCCTCGGCGTAGGCGGCGGTGGCCTCTTCCAGGAGTCCCTGGCGGGCGAGCGCGTTGGCCATGCGCACGCGGGCCTCGATGTGATGCGGAACGGCTTCGAGCACGGCCCGCCACTGGTCGGCGGCTGCGCGAAAATCGCCCGCGCTCGCCCTCTCGGCGGCAAAGTTGTGGTGCAGCCGCCAGTCGCCGGGCGACGCGGCCAGCGCCCGCCGGTAGGCGTCGGCCACGGCCTCGGAGCCGATGGCCTCGCGCACCTCCGTCAGCCGCGACAAGGCCCGCCCCAGCCGCGCCTGGCGCCAGGCGTAGTCCGACTGGTTCGTAAACGGCGGCTTGGCCATGAGTGCGGCCATGGCGGCCGCAAGGCGCAGGTGGTCGAAGGCCGTCAGGGCCAGCAGTTCCGCGCAGCGCTCGTGCGGCGGGGGCGGCCCGGCCGCGGCGCCGCCAGGCAAATCGGCCAAGGCGGCCTCCACGGCGGGCAGGACGGCCGCGGCCAGCCGGTAGTTGCCCTCGGGCGTCAGGTGCACGTGCTCGTAAAACAGTTTCTCGCCCGGGATGCCGCCGGCCGACTCCGGGCAGTCCTGAAATGCGCGCTCGGCATCCACCAGGAAGATGCCCTCGTCCTTGCGCCCGCCCGCGGTCCGGCGGACGATTTCATTCAGGGGCCCCGTGGCGCGGAAGGGCAGGGCGTCCAGGTCGCGCGCCGCGGCGAAGGCGGCGCGGGCCTCGTCGTATCGGCGCTGTGCGGCCAGGCATCGGCCCAGGCGGAAGTGCGCATCGGCGTAGCCGGCGTCGATGGCCAGGGCCCCCCGGTAAGCGGCCTCGGCGGCAGCGGGGCGGCCGGCCATTTCCTCGGCCTCGCCGGCGGCGAGGAGGCGTGCGAACTCGGCCCTCGCGGCAGCCGCCAGGTCCGCCCGGTGCACCGACGCCAGCGGGGCGCAGTCCGCCAGGTTCACCGCGACCGTCGCCACGACGGCCCGCGCCCCGGCGGCGCGGACGGTGCGCAGGATATCGTGCAGGTTGGCCTGGAAGTGCGCGTGCACGATTTCGAGGCGCGGGTCGCCGGGCGGCACGGCCGAGGCGAGGAACGTCTCGATGGTCTGCCGCTCGGCTGCCGCGCGGCCGGCGGCGCGCCCCGCCGCGTCGGCCGCCAGTTGCCCGATGCGCGTGCCCCTGGCCCACGCCCGCGCCCGCACGAGCGCCAGGTGCGAGCAGAGGGCCGGAGACTCCACCAGCGGGCTGAACGGGCCGAGTGCTTCATTGTTCCCCATGTAGATAACAAAAAGACCCGCGCCGCGCGCGGCGCAGTCGCGGGCGATGGCGCGGGCGGCGTGCGAATTGACGCCCATCATGGCCGCGTTGACGACCTCCCAGCGGACGCCCGGATGCCGCTCGCGCAGCATCACCTCCAGCACGCGGCCGAAGGAAAGCGACGGGTCGGGCGTGCCGAAGGCGGCGGACTCGCCCAGGATGAAGATCCGCCGCGAGCCGGAAGGCTTTTCGGCGGCGACGCAGAGCACGTCCGGTTCCAGCGCGACCGCCGGCGGCGGGCAGAAGCGCCGGGCGAAAAACGGGTTGGCGGTCAACGCGGGCCCGGAGTCGCTCGGAACGAAGAAGTCCGTCGGATGACCGTAACCGGCCAGGCGCAGGCCGGCCTCAAGTGCCCCGAGCGCGGCGGCGGGGGCGAGGACGGCCAGCGCCGCCCTCAGCAGCCAGGCTCGCCAGCCGCGGATGCGGCGGCCCGGCGGGCCGCCGGCGCCCGGCGCCCAGGCGCGGGCGTCGCCGCGATGGCGCCCGCTCGGGCGCGGTTCATGCGGCTCCGCCTGGCTCGACGGCTGCTGAGGCGCCATCGATGTCGTGCCCCACCGGTCGGAAGTCGGGAACCGCGCGGCCGCGCACGCGCTGTGCTTGCGGCGTTCGGAAATGACGGACCGAAGTGCGAGCCGTCCCGGCTTCTCCATCCGATTGCTTGAGATGAACCGTGCGGGAGTATAACACCGAATTGCCGCGGTGGCAAATCAAGAAGTCCAGCGTCGGCCGTTGTCGGCCGCCGCCGGCCCCAGGCGGGCAGGCTCGGCACGGCGATCGCCGCGGCCGCCGCACCGAGCGCGGCCGTACCGGCCGCGGCTAAACGAAGACCGCCGCGCGGATGACCGGCGGCGGCTAAACGAAGACCGCCGCGCGGCCGTACCGGCGGCGGCTAAACGAAGACCGCCGCGCGGATGACCGGCGGCGGGCCGTGCGCCACGGGCACAACGTCCGTCGTGTCCACCTGGGCGCAGATGGCCAGGTCTTCCTGGAGGCCGAGTTTGTCGATGAACGCCCCGCCCCAGGTCTGACGGAAGATTTCGGCCAGCCGCTCGCGGGCGCCCAGCCACGCCGCAAGGGCCACGCGGGCCGAGTCCTCCAGGTTCCACGCGGCCGGGCCGGAGTCTTCCAGCAGCGCCTCGGTGACCGCCCCGGCCACGAGCGTATCCTCGCAGGAGACGGTTCCGACCGTTCCGGCGGAGACGAAGACCACCCGGCGCGCAAGCGCCGCCGCACGCCGCGCAATCGCCCCCCGGTTCGGCATCGCGGCCACGAGGACGTGCCTTGCGGCCAGGGCGTCGAGGACGGCCTGCGTGCCGTTCGTGGTGGTGAGCAGGAGCGTGCGGCCGCCCATGCGCTCGCGCGTCATGGCGGAGGGGCTGTTGTTGAGGTCCAGCCCCTCGATGCGCACGCCCAGGCGCTCCCCGGCGGTGACCACGGCGCCGGCGGGGCGGCGGGCGGCCTCGGCCAGCACCTCCTCCGGCGTGCGGCACGGGACCACCTCGCGGCACCCCGCGGCCAGCGCCGCCACGATGGTGGTAGTGGCGCGGATTGCGTCGATGACCACGGCCGTCGCCCCGGCCAGGTCCACGGCGGGCCGGGCGGCCGGCTCGAACACGACGGAAATGCCGGGCGGAGGGGTCACTCGCGCAGGGCCTCGTACACTTCCAGGAACGTTTCGTAAGCGGGCCGGTCGTACAGGACGAAGCGCACGTCGCGCAGGCTGGTGGGCCCCCGCAGGTGCGCTGCCGCCTCCTCCAGCATCACCTCTGCGCAGCGCCGCATCGGGAACCCCGCGATGCCCGTGCCGACGGCCGGAAATGCGATGCTCCGGAGGCCCTTCTCCTTGGCGCGAAGGAGGCTGTTGCGCGTGGAGAGGCGGAGGTTCTCTTCGGCGGTCTGTTCGCCCAGCCGCATGCTTGCGGCGTGGATGACGTAGCGTGCCTTGAGGCCTCCGCCGCCCGTCACGGCCGCCTCGCCCAGCGGGATGGGGCCGATGCGGTCGCACTCATGCTGGATGGCAGGTCCGCCCTTTCGTCGGATGGCCCCGGCCACGCCGCCTCCCAGTTGCAGGTCGTTATTGGCGGCGTTGACGATGGCGTCGGCGTCGTCTTCCGTCAGGTCGCCTTGCTTGATGGCGATGCGGTGTTTGATGTCCATGCGTCGGCTCCTGCCGCGAGGGCGGCCCGATCGAGAACTGCCCCCCGGAGCGTAACCGGAAACTCCGCGTCCGGCTCGAACGGCTGAAAAACCCTCCCCCGGCAACGGGAGCATCGTATCGCCGCGCGGCGGCGCGTCAAGGGCGAGCATGCGGGGCGGGATGAAATCCCCCCGCGGCGGCTTGCACTTTCCGCTTTTCACTTTGCACTCCACCGCATAGACTCTGTGTCAGCGACGGCGGCGGGGTTTCATCCCGGCCTGCGGGCCGTGCCCCGAGGCGCCGGGCAAAGGAGACACCATGGCGTTTCCGAAGAACTTCATCTGGGGCGTGGCGGCGGCGGCGTACCAGGTCGAGGGCGCGGCGGGCGACGACGGCAAGGGCCCCAGCGTCTGGGACGTGTTCTGCCGCAAGCAGGGCACAATCTGGAACGGCCAGACCGGAGACGTGGCCTGCGACCACTATCACCGCTACCGCGATGACGTGGCGCTGATGAAGCGCCTGGGAATCCAGGCGTACCGGCTGAGCATCGCCTGGGCGCGCGTGATGGCGGAGGGCGTGGGGGGAGTCAACGAGAAGGGCCTGGTGTTCTACGAGCGGCTGGTCGACGCGCTGCTTGCGGCGGGCATCCGGCCGTTCGTGACGCTCTTCCACTGGGACTACCCGTACGCCCTCTACTGCCGGGGCGGATGGCTGAACCGCGAGAGTCCCGACTGGTTCGCCGAGTACGCCGGCGTGGTGGCCTCGCGCCTGGGCGACCGCGTGCAGCACTGGATGACGCAGAACGAGCCGCAGTGCTTCGTGGGCCTGGGCCACCTGGACGGCCGCCACGCCCCCGGCGACAAACTGGGCTGGGCCGAGGTGCTGCGCATCGCCCACCACGCGCACCTGGCGCACGGAAAGGCCGTGCAGGCGGTCCGCGCGTCGGCGAAGGTCCGGCCGCAGGTGGGCCTGGCGCCGGTGGGCGTGGTGCGATTGCCCGCGACCGACGCGAAGGCCGACGTCGAGGCCGCCCGCCGCGACATGTTCTCCGTCTCCGGCCGGAGCGTCTGGAACAACGCCTGGTGGATGGACCCGGTCATCCTGGGCCGCTACCCGGCGGACGGCCTGCGCGAGTACGAGGCGCTCATGCCGCGCATCGGGGCGGGCGACATGAAAACCATCGCCCAGCCGCTCGATTTCTTCGGGGTGAATATCTACAACGGTTCGCTCGTGAGGGCGGGCAAGGGCGGGAGGCCCGAGGCCGCGCCGCACCCCGCCGGCCACGCCCTCACGGCCTTCAAGTGGCCCGTCACCCCGGACGCCCTTTACTGGGGCCCGAAGTTCTTCCACGAGCGGTACAAGTTGCCGGTATTCGTCACCGAGAACGGCATGTCGGGCTGCGACTGGGTTGCGCTTGACGGCAAGGTTCACGACCCGCACCGGATCGACTTCACGGCGCGGTACCTGCTGGCGCTGGAGCGGGCGGTGCGCGGCGGGGTGGACGTACGCGGATATTTCCACTGGTCCATTATGGACAACTTCGAGTGGGCCGAGGGGTTCAAGGAGCGCTTCGGCCTTGTGCACGTCGATTACACGACGCAGAAGCGCACGCCGAAGGACTCGGCATGGTGGTACAGGCAGGTCATCGAGACCGGCGGCCGGAGCCTGAAGCCGCCGGGGGCGTAGGGCGGGGGCGAAACGGCAAGGAGAATATTGAATGTGAAATATTCAATATTCAATATTCGATATTCAACATTCTCCTTGCCTTTTTGCGGGCGCCCCGCCCCTGGCGGGCGAAAGCACGCCTCTCGCCCTGCCAACACCCCGCCAAGTGGCGGGGCGCCCGCCAGGTTAATGTTGACGCGCCGCTACCACGCCACCTCCGGCCTTGAAAACTCCTCCGTCATGGCCGCCGGCAGCCGCCAGACGTGGTCGCCCGCGCGGTTGGTGAAGTACAGCCGCGACGGCGAGAACTCGTTGGGATTCCCGTCGGCCCAGAAGGCGTAGAAGTCCGGGTGCGCCCGCACCGGCCGCCGCGCGTAACTGTGGTTGAACTGGCTGCGGGCCGTCAGGTCGCGGACCTTCCGCCAGGCGGCGCCGGAGTCGGTGCTGATCCAGAGCGCCATCTCGCCGCCGGTGCCCCAGGGCTGCGGCCCGGGGCCGCTGGGGCCGATTATCCGCCAGGCGTCGTCCTCGACGTACAGCGACCCCATGTCGTAGTTGTGGTCCGACGTGGCGACGGGGTGGAACTGCCACGCCCGGCCGTCCCAGCGGGCGATGGTCCACTCGCGCGGCCCGGCCTCCGGGCCGGGCTTGTAGCCGCCGCTCGTGATGTAGAAGATGACGGGCCGGCCCTCGCGGTCGAATTGAATATCGTTAATGTAAACGAGGCGGCCCTCGGCGGCGTAGTCCCGCACCAGGGCCGCGTTGCCGACCTCGGCCAGCGGCGCGGCCGCCGCCTGGCCCGAGGCGGTCTTCCACGTGCGCCCCAAGTCGTCGGTCCGCAGAAAGTACAGGTTCGTCCGCTTGTCCACGTTGCCCCCGGGGTGCCAGTTGAAGGCCGTCACAAGCGCGCCCTGCCGCACGTTTGTCACCTGGTAATGACCGCCGAAGCCGGCGAGTTTCTTCGCCTCGGACCAGGTGCGCCCGTCGGCCGACGTCTCCCAGTACAACTCGCGGCCGCGAGTGTACTTCGTAAAGCAGTGGAGGAACCCCTGCCCGGGCACGAACCACGGCTGCGGGTAGGCCATCGTGGCGGAGGCCACTTGCTCGAAGCGGTCGATGGCGTGCGGCTCGACGCTGCGATACTTGAAGCCCGGCCGCAGGTTCGCGCGGCCGCTGACGAAGACCCACAGGTGGCCCCTGTCGTCGAGCGCCAGGCTGGGGTTGTCGTGCGGGTCGTCCACGCCCTGCTTGTCGTGGACGATTACCGGCCGCGGCACGACGCCCCGCGCGTGGTCGTAGTACGAGATCATCGCCAGCAGGTGCCGCTGCCCGGGCACCGTGCCCCCATACACGAAGAACGTCTTGTTGACCTCGGGCACGTGGATGGCCGTCGGGATGTGGTCGGCGGTGTACGTGCCGAGGCCCCCGGAGTACTTGTCGCCGTGCTCCGACCGCTGGCCGAGCGTGAACCAGATGCCGTGGTAGCCGTCGGCCCGGGGCTGGGCGGCGACCTCGGCGGCGCCGGCGGCGGGCGTCCACGGCGCAATCGCAATCGCCAGAGCCAGCGCAGAAAGAGATGCAGTCCGACACGTCGCGACGGGCATGGAAAATCTCCTGTGCGGTCCGGGCGCCCGGCCTGCCTGCCGGCAGGCAGGCGTCGGGCGGCCTGCTCCGGCGGCATACTGTAACCGCGTCCGCCGCAGGTTGCCAGGCGCCGGGCTTGCCACGGCGTCGCCCTGGCGAGCCGGGCGCCTTGTTGCCCGCGCCGTGTGTGGCGGCTATGATGCAGGTTCCCACGCACGAAAGGAACCGCCATGAGCCGCACGATGGTCGTGAACGTCGCGGGCCTGTCGCTGGACCTCGTGAATGAAATCCCTTCGCTGGCCGCCATGGCCGGCCGCGGGGCGGCCCTCGGCCTGGAGCCCGTCCTGCCCGCCGTCACCTGCACCATGCAGGCAACGCTGACGACGGGCCAGCGCCCAGGGCGCCACGGCATCATCGCCAACGGCCTGTACTTCCACGACACGGCCGAGGTACGTTTCTGGGAACAGTCGGCACGCCTGGTGGGCGCGCCCCGCGTGTGGCAGTTGCCGGGGCACTCCGCACTCCGCACTCGGCACTTGAAGGTTGCGATGCTCTTCTGGCAGCAGAGCATGTACGGTGCGGCCGACGTGGTGCTTACGCCGAAGCCCGTCCACGGCCCCGGCGGGGAACTCATCCAGGACTGCTACTCGCGGCCGGCCGGCCTGTACGCCCGCCTCGCCGCCGGCGCTTCGTCGCTGGAAGCCGGCAAGCCCCGCGGGCCCTTCAACCTGATGCATTACTGGGGGCCGATGGCGGGCCTCGGTTCCTCGCGGTGGATCGCCGACGCATCCCTCGCCGTCTGGCGCGACGAGAAGCCGGACCTGATGCTCACGTACCTGCCGCACCTGGACTACAGCGGCCGCCGCGCGGGGCCTGCCGCCGACGCGCACCGCGCCGCGGCGCGGGAACTTGAGCCGCTCGCGGCGGCCCTCCTGTCGGCGGCCGAGGCCGACGGCGGCCGCACGCTCGTCCTGTCGGAGTATTCCTTCCTGCCCGTGCGGCGCCAGGTGGCCCTGAACCGCGTCCTGCGCGAGGCGGGCCTCCTGGCCCTGCGCGAGATCGCCGGCGCCGAGTACCTGTACCCCGGCGACTCGCGCGCCTTCGCCCTGGCCGACAACCAGGTGGCACACATCTACATGCCCAACTCGCCCAACGTCGAGGCCGACGCCCGCAGGGTCCGGGCGCTCCTTGCGAAAACGGAAGGCGTGGCCGAGGTGCTGGGCGCCGAGGGCAAGGCCGCGCGCGGCCTGGACCACGTCCGCAGCGGCGAACTGGTGGCCCTGGCCGCGCCCGACGCACACTTCGCGTACTACTGGTGGCTCGACGACGCCAAGGCGCCGCCGTTCGCCCGCACCGTGGACATCCACTCAAAGCCCGGCTTCGATGCGGCCGAACTGCTGGTGGACATGGCGACGCGGTCGATACCGCTCTCGGCCGCGGGCATCCGCGGGTCGCACGGCCTTGTGCTTGACGGGAAGGGCGCCATGAGCGCCCCGGGCTGGGGCGTGTACCTGGACTCGCATCCGCCGAAGGAACTGGCCGCCCGCAAGTTCCTCCAGGCTGCCGAGGCGGCGCACCTGCTCATGTAGTCCGGAGCAACGCCCCGGCCTACGCTTGCTTCCGGCGCAGGGCGAAGCGCCCGCCTGCAAGCGCCCGCACCAGCCCCTTGAGTTCCAGGAGCGTGAGCGCCCCGGAGACGCGCGGCGGGGGCAGGCCCGTCTGCTCGACCAGCGCATCGAGGCTCACCGGCTCGCCGTCCATCCATTCCAGCAGCCGCGATTCCTCGGCCGAAAGGTTCGCCTTGAGGGCGAGCGCCGCCTGGCGCGGCGCATCGGCCCCGCTTGCCCCCTCCACGCCCAGGTCCGGGAACTCCTCCAGCACGTCGGCCACAGACTCCAGGAGCCTGGCCCCGTCGCGGATGAGGGCATGGACGCCGGCTGCGCCGGGGGCGTCCACGCGGTTCGGCACGGCGAAGACCTCTTTGCCGAGTTCGGCGGCAAGGCGGGCGGTGATGAGCGCCCCCGACTGCCGCCCGGCCTCGGCCACGATGACGCCGAGCGAGAGGCCGGCTATGATGCGGTTGCGGCGGGGGAAGTTCTCGGCCGCCGGCCCGACGTCCATCGGGAACTCGCTCACGAGCGCCCCCCGCTCGACGACAGCGTCGGCCAGTTTCCTGTTCTCAGGCGGATAGACGATGGCCAGGCCGTTGCCCAGGACGGCCAGCGTCCGCCCGCCCGCCGCCAGCGCCGCCCGGTGCGCCGCCGAGTCTATGCCGCGCGCAAGGCCCGAGATGATCGTGAAGCCCGACCGCGCGAGGCCTGCGGCCAGCCGCTCCGCCTGGTCCTGCCCGTACAGGCTGCACCTGCGCATGCCCACGATGGCCAGGGCCTGGGCGTCTTCGGGCGTGAGCGTGCCCTTGACGTAGAGGACCGGCGGGGCGTCGAACAGGTAGGTGAGGGCGATGGGGTACTCCGGCTCGCCGCGGACGATGATGCGGACGCCGGCGGCCTGGGCCTTGGCGAGTTCCGCCTCCGGGTCGGCCGCGGCGATGCCTTCGCGCAGGCGCGAGGCCGAGTCGCGGCCGATGCCGGGAACGTCGGCGAGCGCCGGCGCCCCGGCCTGGGCTGCCGCGAGGGCCGACCCGAAGCGTTCCACGAGCGCCGCAAAGATGCGCGGGCCGATGCCGGTCACGAGGTGCAGCCGCAGCGCCGCCAGGCGCTCCTGGTCGTCCATTTTCCGTGCCTCGGTGAGTTTCAGCCGCAGCCGCACCGTGCGGCGGCCACTCGCGGCCGTGCCGGCCGCGGCTAAACGTCACCGCCCGCCGCCGTTGTTTAGCCGTCGCCGGTACGGCGACGCGAACGGACGCGGGCGACCCGAACACGACCGCGGCCGTGTCGGCCGCGGCTAAACGTCACCGCCCGCCGCCGTTGTTTAGCCGTCGCCGGTACGGCGACGCGAACGGACGCGGGCGACCCGAACACGACCGCGGCCGTGTCGGCCGCGGCTAAACGAGCGCGCCAAGCGCCTCGCGGATTTCCTCGTCGGTCACGTCGGCGACGACGCGGACGGCGCCGATGGCCTCGGGCAGGACGAATCGCATCCGGCCGCCCTCGGCCTTCTTGTCGTGCCGCATGAGGGCCAGGCATCGCTCCGGGTCAAGCGGCGCGCCCAGGCGCACGGGCAGGCCGAAGCGCTCCAGGAGGCGGCGCTGGCGTTCGACCACGGCGCGGCCCACGAGGCCGCGGCGCTCGGCGATGCGGGCCTCGGCGATCATGCCGAGCGCCACCGCGCGGCCGTGCGTCATCGTCGCGCCGCCCAGCCGGCCGCCCGCGGCGAGCGCCAGGCTCTCGGCGGCGTGGCCGATGGTATGCCCATAATTGAGTATGCGCCTGAGGTCGGCCTCGCGCTCGTCGGCCATGACGACGTCGGCCTTGATGCCGACGCTGCGGGCCACGATGTCCTCCAGCACCGCGGCGTCGCGGGCCAGGATGCGGGCGGCCTGCGCCTCCAGCAGGGCAAACAGGTCGGCGTCGCGGATGACGGCGTGCTTGACGACTTCCGCCAGGCCCGTGCGGAGTTCCTCTTCGGGCAGCGTGGCGAGCGTGCCGACGTCGGCCATGACGGCCGCAGGCTGGTGGAACGCGCCGACGAGGTTCTTGCACTCCGGGTGGTCGACGGCGGTCTTGCCGCCCACGCCGGCATCGACCTGCGCGAGCAGGGTCGTCGCCACGGCCACCCACGGCAGTCCGCGCATGTAGGTGGCGGCGGCGAAGCCCGCCAGGTCCGTCACCACGCCGCCGCCGAGGGCCACGACGGCCGAGCCGCGGTCCAGCCCGGCGCGCAGCATGCCGTCGTACAGGCGTGCGGCCTGCTCCAGGGTCTTCGAGGCCTCGCCGGGCGGGACGACCAGCGGCGCCGCCTCCACGCCGGCGGCGCGCAGTGCGTCGCGTGCCCGCTCCAGGTAGAGAGCGGCCACGTTGGCGTCGGTTACGAGGGCGGCGTTACGGCTTCGCGCCGCCGCCCTGGCCTCCGCCGCCGCCTCCGGCAGGAGGTTCGACCCGATCCGGACGGCGCAGGCGGAAGCGGTGGACTTGAAACGGACGTTTACCAGGTGCATGGGGGCTCGGCTTTCGCAGGAGTATTCTGACGGCAAAGAACGCGATCATCAGCACAAGGACCAGCGCGACCATGAGCACCAGGTACGGGTCGGCCCACGGGTGCCCTGCGCCGGCGGCGGGCGTCTCGTCCAGGGCTCGCGGCTGGCCCGTGTCGGGCTGGAGGCGCTGCGCGATTATCATCGGGGCGAAGCCTTCGCCGCGCGTCCCCTGGTACCTGCGGATTTTGTAGAAGTAGCCCTTCACGAGCACGTCGTCGCCCGCCCGCAGGTACAGCATCGGGTTGTCCTTGACGATGACCGTGGCCACGGGCCGCACCTGGTCGAACGGCGGTTCCTTGACGGTGCACTCGAAGAGGTGCGGCACGTCTTTCTGAAGGGCCAGGATCGGCACGCGGAACTGGGCGGCGCTCATGTACACGCCGCGGATGGTGACCGGCTCGCCGCGGAAACTCGACGGCAGCGCCAGCAGCGTGGCGTAGGGCTGGCACTCGGCGTCGGGCGCGAGCAGGTCGGGGTTCATGCGGCAGACCTGGTAGGTGAGCCAGTAGAACGCCTCTTCGTCGTAGCCGAAGGTGTTGTCCTTGACGTCTTCCAGGAGTGTCCTGCCCTTTTCGAGCAACTTCTGCCAGGTGGCCGCATCGTAGCGCGAGAAGACGGGAAGTTCGCGGACTTCCTCGGGCGTGAGGATGCGCCTTGCGGGAGGTTCGGCCCCGGCGGGGGCGTCTTGTGGCGGCTTGGCCTGGGGCGGCGGCGCGGTCGCGGCCGGGCCTGCCGCGGCGTCGCCCTGGCGGGCCGGGGCGGCTTCCTCGCCACAAATCCGCACCGCCGTTGCGGCCGGAATCAGCCCTGCCGCGCAGACGGCGGCCGCAACCAGCGCGATACGCGAGGCGGCATTACTCATAAGCGTCTCCGGCGTTCATTCTAGGTCCCTGCGCGCAGGCGGTCAAAAGGAAACCACGGCCGTATCAATAACGTGCGCCGGGGGCGGGTGTTTCGGACGGGCGCAAAAAACGGGCGTCCTCGAGTCGCCGTTTCTCGAGGACGCCTTGGCCGCCCGCGGCCTTGCAGTGCCAGCCCCTCAAACACTGCCTGGTCTTGAGCGACCTTGCTGCCGACTTCTCGCCCTTCTCTTACGGGTCCGCCCCGGCTTTCTTCCTCGCCTGCTCCGTTGGCCCCTGCATGACCCGCTGCTTATCTCCTTCTTCTCATGGATTCTTCGCGCGGGCGGCGCGGAAGGCAAGGGCGGGGCTGATTTTTCGCGCGCGGCGGCTGCGGCGCGCAGGCTATAATCGGCCCCGGCGCGGCGATACAACGTGGCACGGCCGGTTCGTCCGGCGGTGGTCGTTCACCGACGGTTCCCCGGCCGGGCAAGGCGGCCGCGCGCTGCGTGCCGGGACACGATTTCCGAGGCAGCCGCATGCCGCAGGATACATATGAATCTGCGCTCCGGTACCTCTTTTCGTCCACCGACTACGAGCGCATGCGCCGCGTGCGGTACAACGCCGACACGTTCAGCCTGGACCGCATGCGGCGGCTGCTGGACTTGCTGGGCCGGCCGCACGAAAAGTTCCCCAGCGTGCACGTGGCGGGCACGAAGGGCAAGGGTTCCACGGCCGCCATGGTGCACGCGATGGCCGTGGAGGCGGGCCTGCGGGCGGGCCTGTACACTTCGCCGCACCTGGCGGACGTCCGCGAGCGCATCCGCGTCGGCCGCGAAGACATCTCGCGCGAGGACCTGGCGCGCCTCATCCAGGCCGCCCGGCCGCACGCCGAGCGCCTGCGGGCCGAGGGCGACCCCGCGACGTTCTTCGAGATCTTCACGGCCCTGGCCTTCGCGCATTTCGCCCGGGTGCGGGCCGACCTGGTGGCGGCCGAGGTGGGCCTGGGCGGCCGGCTGGATGCCACGAACGTCCTCGTGCCGGAGGTCTCGGTCATCACGGCCGTCAGTTTCGACCACACGGAGCAGTTGGGCCGCACGCTGGCGGCCATAGCGGGCGAGAAGGCGGGCATCGTCAAGCCCGGCGTACCGGCCGTCTCGCAGCCGCAGGATGCCGAGGCGATGGCGGTGATAGAGGCGGCCGCGCGGCGGGCGGGGTCGCCCCTGGTCCTGGTGGGCCGCGACGTAACGTACTCGTGGCGTCCGGACGCGGAGGCCGGGCGCATGGGCGGGCGGCTGTCGGTCCGCACGCCGCTGCGAACGTATGATGATTTGTTTATTCCGCTCATGGGCGAGCACCAGGCGCTGAACGCCTGCGCCGCCGTCGCCGCGGCGGAGCGCTCCGGGCCGCTGGCGGCCCGCCTCACGCCGGACCTCGCCCGCCGCGGCCTGGCCGCCGTCTCCTGGCCGGGGCGCATGGAACTCCTGGCGGGCCAGCCGGACGTCCTGCTCGACGGCGCGCACAACCGGGCGAGCATGGAGCGGCTGCTGGAGGGGCTGCGGCGGCACTTCCCCGGCCGGCCGCTCGTCTTCATTTTTGCCTCGGCGGCCGACAAGGACGTGGACGGGATGCTCGAAGTCCTCGCCGGCGCCGCCGGGTGCGCCGGCGTCGTCCTTACGCGAACCGACAACCCGCGCGCAGCCGACCCGGCGGACCTGGCGGCGCGGCTGGCGCGGCTGGGCCGCATCGCGGCGGGAACCGCCGCCGACGCGCGCGCCGCCCTGCGCACCGCCGCCGGCCTGGCCCCGCCCGACGCCCTGCTGGTGGTTACAGGCTCGCTTTACCTGGTGGGAGAGGTAAGGCGCACAATCCAGCGCAACCTATGAAGCCCGTGGCGGGCTGGATGGAACCAGAGAAAGGGGCATCGTGAAATGGCGCGGCGGGCGTCGCTCCGGCGCAGCCCGCCTACGGCGGGCCGGAGCCGGGGCTCCGCACCCGCCACGCAGGAGGCCGGCGATGGTCTTTCAGCGGAACACGGGCCGCGGGTTCGCCGCGGCCGCCGTGGGCATCCTGGCTGCCGTCGCGGCGTTGCCTGGGGAACCGCTTGCGGCTCAGGAGCGCGTGAACCTGGCGGCGGGCAGGAAGGTGAGTTTCTCGCCTGCGCCGAACTACGCCCTGACCGCCAAGGGCGGCACCGATGAGACCGACCTGACCGACGGCCGTCTGGCCGCACCCAAGACCGACAGGCTCTGGTTTGACTCCGCCGCCGTCGGCTACTCGTATGCCGGCCTGAACCAGTTGGCCGTGGACCTGGGCGAGGCGCGCAACATCGGCGAGGTGGCCGTGCGGTTCCAGGGCGGCTCTCCGCAGGCCGGCATCTGCTTCCCCTGCCGGGTTGATCTCGTGGCCAGCGCCGACGGGGTGCAGTACTACCGCGTTGCCTCGTGTTCCCGATGGAACGAGGATGACTTCGACAACTACCGCGTGCCGCGCGACGAAGGCAAGGCGTGGGTGCACACGTTGCGCTTCCGCGACGTGAACGTGCGCGCCCGGGCGGTGGGGCTTGAGATTTACGGCACGGCGCTGTCGGTGACGGATGAACTGTGGGTTTACGAAGGGAGCGGCAACGCCACGTATCGGCCTGCAACGGAGGGGGCCGCGAGCGACTTCACGGTGTCGGCGCCGCGGATGCACTTCCACAAGCCGGTGGTTCACGTGCCGATAAACACCAGCGCGCCGACGCCCGTGGGCCTGCTCACGCCGCCCGGCCTCGGCAAGATGCGCGCGGCGGCCGTCATTGACCTGCCCCGGGGCGTGCGCTTTGAGGGCGGACACCTGGACGGCGTCGCGGCGTCGGCAGCCAGGGCCGAGGTGCTGGACGGCGGCGCGTTTACGCGTTACACCTTTGACGTGGATGTGGCTGCGGGAAAGAAGAACTGGGGCCGCCTGTACCTGCGCGCCGACTGGCATGATCAGCAGCGGGGCGTGCTCTGGTACCGGCTGCGCCCGCTGGGGCCGAAAGGCGGGGCCGAGGCCGAGCCGCCCCTCATTGAGCAACCCATCCTGGCGATTCAGGTTCCGCCTGCGCCCCGGCCGCAGCGCCTGATGACCGGCCTGGGGTGGTGCTCATTTGACGAGGTCCTTGCCTGGCCGGGCGCGATTGAAGCATTCCGCGTCCTCGGGTTCACGACCGTGCCGATGTTCGCCCGCTACACGCACCTGGACGACCCGGCGGTCAGGGATGCGCTGGAGCGTTTCCGGGCGGCCGGGTTCAAGGTCATCAACATTGACTCGACCTTTCACCACGCGCTGGCGAAGGCGGGCAAGCGCAGGGGCGAACTGGCATGCCAGTTTGCCGACGGCGGCCAGGGGCAGGAATTGTGCCCGTCGTATCGGGGTCCGCTGTACCAGGCCGAGATAGACCGCGTGGCGCGCGAGTGTGCCGCGGCCAGGGCCGACTACCTCTCGTGCGACGTAGAACTCTGGGGCTGGCGCGGCCCGGCCGACGCGCCGTGGTGCACGCGGTGCCAGGCCGACTTCAAGAAGAGCGGCGCGAAAGACTGGGCCGCCTGGCAACTTGACAAGGGCGAGGAGATCTGGCGCGACGTGGCGGCCCGCGTCCGCGCGGCCGTGAAAGAGGCCGGAGCGCCCGAACCGGAACTGGGCGTTTACGATTTCCGGCCCGGCCAGAACTACCAGAACTTCTGGCCTTTTGACCGCCTCTACCCACGGTACATGACTAACTCGCAGGTCTCCACGTATACGCCGCTTTATCCGTACCACCTGGCGATGGTGGGCGACGAGGCCAGGGCCGACCGCGCGCGCCTCCCGCGGTCCGACGTCCTGCCCTGGCTGACGCCCGGCAACGCGGGCACATTCCCCGGCGAGGCGTTTACCTGGGCGCTTGTGGAGTGCTTCGCCAACGGCTCGCGCGGCGTGCATTTCTGGAACAGCGCTCTGTGGGACGCCGAGTCGCTGGCCGCCCACGCCCGCGCCGTGCGCATCGCGGCGCCGGTAGAAGACGTCATTGTCAACGGCGCGCCGGCCGAGGGCGTGCGCACCGAGCCGCCCGTGCGCACCTGCGGAATGCGGCGCGGCGACGACATGTTCCTTCTCATTGCCGACTACTATCTGCGCGGCAAGAAAACGGTTGAAGTGGAACTTCCGATGCAGAAAGCCTGCACCGTAACCGACCTGGATGCGGGCGGGCAGGTGGCGCGCCTTGCGGCCGGAGAGCGCCGATTCCGCGTAGTCCTGCACGGCGGGCGGCCCGCAGCACTTCGGGTCAAGGATTAAGGCCACAGCGCCGCCGTGGCAGGCACCGTGCGGCGGCCGCAGGTTGCCCGACGCCCAACTTGTGCTTGGGAAGCCCGTCGCGCAAGGGGGCGCGAGCCTCGTCGCGGCGCGGCCCCATGACCCTTCCCGTCGGCGGCACGCACGCCTTTGACCCGGCGCCGATGCGGACCGTTACTTGCCCGTAGGCTGCCCGCTGCCGCCGGGGCCGGCGGCGAAGTCTTTCTCGGAAAACACCTCGGCCTCGAAGCGATAGACGGCGGTTTCCGGCCATTTCCACGCATCCGGCGGAAGGCCGGCCTTGTGCGCGCAGCAGCGGCCCAGGAACTCCTCCAGCGACCACCCCGTCTCGGTGGCGACCTGCGGCAGGAAGCAGCCGCTCCCGTACGGCCCCTCGATGCAGATGCCGTGCCTGCCCAGTTCGACGTCCTTCATGGGGTCCGCCGTCTTCTCCAGCGGCGTAAGGACGGAGATCTCGATGTCGATGTGCGCAAGTTCCCCGGCCGTCACGGGGCAGTCCAGGAACCGCGGGTCCCGCAGCACGGCCGAGGCCATCTGCGCCACCGTCCCCAGGAGCGGCGTATGCGCCTGGAACGTGCCGATGCACCCCCTGAGTTGCCGCCCGCGATGCAGGCTGACGAAGCATCCGCACGGCTGCCGGAGGGCCGGGCTCGCGGGGGGCGCCGGCGCCTCCCGCCGGGCCCCCGCCAACTGCGCCTCGAGCGTCTGCCGCGCAAGCGCGAGCAGCGCCCGCCGATCCTGGTCGCTCAGCATGGCCTACCCCCGCATAAGGGTCAGGAGCACCTTCCACAGGATGAACGCGATGACCGGCAGCATCACCAGCCACGTAATAAGGTTAAAATACTTGTCGATGAACCGCTTGGCGGGCGGCCCGAAGACGTAAACCAGCCCGGCCACGCCGAAGAACCGCATCGGCCGAAAAAGCGCCGACGCCGCCAGGTACGCCAGCGGGTGGACCTCCGAGAACCCCGCCAGCCACGAGCACACGCTGTACGGCACGGGCGTCAGGGCGGCGATGGCCACGGTCCAGAACCCGTACTGGCGCAGCAGGTCCAGGGCCTGGGCGGCCGTCTCGCCCCGGCCGAGCAAGTCCATGACGGCCACCACGCGGTCCTTTCCGACGGCCAGGCCGATCAGCATGGCCGTGGCCCCGCCCGCCACGCTCCAGGCCGTGCAGGCCATCGCCCACCGGAAACTGCTCCTGGGCCGGCCCAGGCACAGGGCGATCAGAAGGACGTCGGCCGGCACCGGGAAAAAGATTGCCTCGAAGAACGCCAGCGCAGCCATGGCCTTGCCGGCGTGGCGGGTCTCGGCCCAGCCGAGTATCCACTCGTACAGGCGGCGGACGAAGTGCACCCGCCGGGCCAGGCCGTGCGCCTGGATTTCATCCTGGATGATCTCGTCCGTTACGCCCGTCGTCGGCCCAGGCTTCTCGGCGTCTGGCAAAGCGTTGATCCTTGAGGCCGCCGCACGGTGCTCTGCGCGGTGGGGCTCCCGACCCACCGCGCACAACGTGCGATTTCAGCCCCCCAGTACGCGGGCGTGCGGCGGGTCAGGAGACCCGCCGCGCACGTGGCGCCTGCCGGCGAGTGTACGCCTAACCGCGGCGCGCAGCAAGGCCAATTGCCGCGCGGGGATTGCCGCGCAGGTTGACTTGCTCCCCGCAGCGCGTCACAATTACGAGTGGATGACTGCCGTAGTCGGCTTTGCCACGCGAGCCTTCTACAGCGACCTGCTCCGACGAGGCGGTCCCATGCTGCGTTTCACCTCATCGCGCGTCGGCCTGACGGTGGAAGCACCTGCCAAGGTGAACCTTACGCTCCGCGTCCTGGGCGTCCGGCCCGACGGATACCACCACCTGGAGAGCGTCGTCGCGGGCGTGGGCCTGTACGACGTCCTCTTATTGGAGCCGGCCGACGGCCTCCACTTCTCCTGCGACGACCCTTCCGTGCCCGCGGGCGACGAGAACCTCGTGATGAAAGCCGCACGCCTGCTGCGCGAGACCCGCCCCCCGCCTGCCCCCCGAAGCCTCGGCGCAGGCGGGTGCGCGGGCGCCCGCATTTATCTAAAGAAAGTCATACCGTCCGGTCGAGGACTTGGCGGAGGGTCCAGCGACGCCGCCGCCGCCCTGGCGGGCCTGAACGCTTTGTGGCGGTGCGGCCGGACCCCCGCCGAACTGGCCGCCCTGGGCGCCACGCTCGGCAGCGACGTGCCGCTCTTCTTCGGCCCGCCCCTGGCCGTGATGCGCGGCCGGGGCGAACGTATCGAGCCGGTCGAGGCCCGGCCCCGGTGGTGGGTCGTCCTGGCGTGGCCGGAGCACGGGAACCCGACGCCGGAAGTGTACGCGGCATTCGACCGCCTGCCGCAATCAGGGCCGCGACCGTACAGAGCCGCGACCGTAACGGAGCGGTGCCGTAGAGGGGACGGTGCCGTGGCCGTGGGGGACGCGCGGCGGCCCGCGGCCACCGACATCCTGAAGGTTCTGGACGGTCCGGCCCGCGCGGCCGCGGGCCTCCTGGTGAACGACCTGGAATCGGCCGCGAGGCAACTGCGGCCGGATGCGCCCCACCTGCGCCAGGCGCTGGAGCAGGCGGGGGCCGCCGCGGTCGGCATGACCGGCAGCGGGTCGGCGTACTTTGCCCTGGCCGACACGGAGGCCGAGGCCCGCCGCCTGGCTGCCGCTGTCCGCGGGCTGCTGAAAAACCTGGAAGCCGTCGCGGCGCCGCTGCTGCCTGGGCCTCTCGCCGCGCAAGGAGGAGCACCATGAAAGTCACGAACGTAACGGTCAAGTTGTCGCCGTCCACCGGCGACCGCCTGAAGGCCTTCTCGACGATGACGCTGGACGGCGAGTTCGTCGTGCGGGACCTGAAGATCATCGAGGGCACACACGGCCTGTTCGTCGCGATGCCTTCGCGGAAACTCACGGACCACTGCCCGAAATGCGGCGGCAAAAACCACCTGCGGGCCAAGTACTGCAACGACTGCGGGGCACGCCTGCCCGAAAAACGCATCTCCGACGAAGAGGCCCAGGGCAAACTTCACGCCGACATCGCGCACCCCATCAACTCCGACTGCCGCGCAAGGCTCCAGGAAGTCGTCCTCCAGGCATACCGCGAGGAACTCCGCCGCGCAGGCCGCGCAGAAGAGGCCGAGAAGGTCGTCGGCCAGGCTGAGCCGGAACCCCTTGAAGGCCAGCCGCCGCCGGCGCTGCCCTGATTCATCACTGGCCGCTTGTCACTGGCCACTTGTAACGCCGGCAACAACCGCAAGTCGTTGGTAACAAGTGGCAAGTGGCCAATGACAAGTGGCAGCCGTCAGGTGGCAAGTGACAGGCCGCCCGGCGGCGCCTGCTCCGGCACGGGCAGGCCGGCGGGGCCTGTGCATTCACCGGGGGCTGAATGTTGCGGATGCACCGGGCTTCCTCGGCGGCGCAGGGCCGGGCCGCGGGCACGTGAGGTCCGTTGGGTAACGTCCTTTTTCTCTTTGCCGTTTGCCGCCGCCGGGTCCCGAATTCCGCCTCCCGCCTGCCGCCTCCCGCCGCTGCCCTACCTGTGGATAACTTTTTGGCCGCGCCCGCGCGCCTCGAAAATGCCCGTTTTGACCCCTTTCGGCGGGGCAAAACGGCCCTGGCGCTAGCGCCAGAGGGGGTAGAGGGGCAAAATGTTAAGATAGGTAAGGCAAAATCGCGCGCTTTTTGAACGTTTTTGATCGTTTTTGACCGGAACAGGGTCCGATTTTGCGGTTTTTGAGCGTTTTTGGCGGCCTGTCATATTGGCAGTTATAGATGCTTCTTTGTGGAAAACTTTTCCCGCGGCCGAGTTTGCTGCGGATTCCCACGGCCGGACAAGCCGGCCGTGCCACGTCTTGGCGGGCCGGGCGGCCGGATCCTGGCTG